>CAZJZV010000003.1:102266-123578 GCA_964550635.1 uncultured Bacteroidaceae bacterium | reverse complement strand
GGTAAACCTCTACTGAACCACCAGACTATCTGGTGGTTTTGTGTTACAATAAAAATCCCGACGGTTGTCGGGATTTTTTGTTTTGGGTTGGTGATTAACCGATCTTGACGTTGACTTTGATGGAGGGGCCCATGGTGGAGGCAATGTAGACGGACTTGAAGTAAGTGCCTTTTGCCGCTGCGGGTTTCGCCTTCAAGAGTGCATCGATAACGGTGTTGTAGTTTTCTGCGAGTTTGTCTACGCCGAAAGACTTCTTGCCGATGGGAACGTGCACGATGGATTGTTTGTCAAGTCTGTATTCGACTTTACCTGCTTTGATGTCTTTGACTGCTTTTTCGATGTCCATGGTAACGGTGCCGGACTTGGGGTTAGGCATCAAGCCCTTAGGACCGAGGACTCTTGCGATACGTCCGACGATACCCATGACGTCGGGGGTTGCGACGACTGCGTCGAAATCGAACCAGTTTTCGGTTTGGATCTTTTGGATCATATCTTCTGCACCGACGTAATCTGCGCCTGCTGCGAGCGCTTGGTCTGCCTTCTCGCCCTTTGCGATGACGAGGACGCGGACGTTTTTACCGGTTCCGTTGGGAAGGACGCATACGCCACGGACTTGTTGGTCGGCTTTACGGCCGTCAACGCCAAGTTTGCAGTGGAGTTCTATAGTTTCATCGAATTTGGACTTTGCGGTTTGGACTGCAAGAGCGAGTGCTTCGTTGCTATCGTACGCTTTGTTTTCGATGAGTTTTTTGCTATCTACGTAATTTTTACCGCGTTTCATAATTGCCTCCTTATTCTTCGACGAGGATACCCATGCTACGTGCGGTACCTGCGATCATGCTCATTGCAGATTCGACGTTTGCAGCATTAAGGTCTGCCATTTTGAGTTCCGCGATTTCTTTGCATTGTGCTTTGGTAAGGGTTGCGACCTTGTCCTTGTTGGGACGACCGGAAGCAGTTTCGATACCGCAAGCCTTCTTGATAAGAACGGGCGCGGGAGGGGTCTTCATAATGAAGGTGAAGGAACGATCCTGATAGATAGTGATAACTACAGGGATGATAAGGCCTGCTTGTTTTGCGGTCTTTTCATTGAATTCCTTGGTGAATGCGGGAATATTGATGCCGTGAGGACCGAGGGAAGAACCTACAGGGGGTCCCGGAGTCGCTTTGCCGGCAGGAAGTTGCAGTTTGACAACTGCGCTTATTTTTTTAGCCATAAATCCTCCTGACTAACGTGGTTTGAACGGAAACGGATTGGGATTTGTTTCCTCCCACTTAGACCTGATGGTCTATCGTTCAACTCAAAGTTTTTCAACTTGTGAGAAGTCAAGCTCGATGGGGGTTTCGCGACCGAACATCTCGACGATAACCTTGACTTTTTGTTTTTCTGCACTGATGGTTTCAACAACACCGCTGAAGTTTTCAAGCGCGCCGTTGATAATCTTCACGTAGTCGCCTTCTTTGACGTCAATATCGTCAATGGTGACGGCTTCGAGTCTATTTCTTCTAACCTCGTCGTCCGAGATAGGAAGGGGTCTGCCTTTGGGGCCACAGAAACCTGTAACACCTTCGGTGCTTGTTACGAATTGCCACACTTTATCCGTGTAAATCATCTTGATAAACACGTAATTCGGCATTTTTTTGCGCTGTACGACTTTTCTTTTGCCATCCTTTTCGACGACTTCGTCTTCGTAAAGAATGATGGGGGCGCCAAAGATATATTCTTTCATATCCGCGTTGCGTTCAAGTTTGTTGCTCATATCGCGGACAACGCTCGCTTCACAGCCGGACTTGGTATGAAGAACGTACCACTTCGGTTGTTCTTTTTTTTCATCACGGATTTCTTCCATAATTGCGCTCTCCTAATTATAAGAACATATAAGTCCACTCGCCGGAAATGACAAGGCTGAAAATACCCGACAGCACGTAGTCGATGATGAGAAGCACCACGAAGAAAGCGACGACGACCGTCAACACGACTGCGGTGTTTTTGAGAACGTCCTTACCACCCGGCCAAGTGACCTTTTTGAGTTCGGACCAAACACCCTTTATGCCTTTCCACATTCTTTTGAACACGTTGGGCTTGTCGTTTTTGGATTTTGCCGTTTTCTTGGATTTCTTTTCAGGTGCATTTTTTTCATCTGCAGAAACGACCGGAACTTCCAGTTCGGAGTTCATTTTTTTAGAAGTATTAACTTCGGTTTTGGGCGTTTTCTTTGCCATATTGCCTCCTGCCTTACTTCGTTTCTCTATGCAAGGTGTGTTTTTTGCAGAATCTGCAGTATTTCATAAGCTCCATCCTATCGGGATGTTTTTGCTTATTTTTTTTGAGATTGTAGTTACGTTGTTTGCACTCGGTGCAAGCAAGGGTAACTCTGACTCTTGCGTCTTTTTGAGCCATAATAGCCTCCTTGTTGATGCATTCTTTTCATAGGCATACCCTACACGGCGATTCGCCGTGTAGGATATATCGCTATTTGGAAAGAACAATTATTCGATGATTTTTGCCACAACGCCGGAACCAACGGTTCTGCCACCTTCACGGATTGCGAAACGAAGACCTTCTTCGATTGCGATCGGGGTGATGAGTTGGATTTCCATGTCGATGTGGTCACCAGGCATAACCATTTCGGTTCCTGCAGGAAGAGTGATGGTACCGGTCACGTCGGTTGTACGGAAGTAGAATTGAGGACGATAGCCGTTGAAGAACGGGGTGTGACGGCCACCTTCATCTTTCGTAAGGACGTAGACTTGGCTGGTGAAGTGAGTGTGAGGATGGATGGAGCCCGGTTTTGCGAGAACTTGACCACGTTCGATGTCAGTTCTTTGGACGCCACGGAGAAGAACACCAATGTTGTCGCCGCCTTCTGCGAAGTCGAGAAGTTTGCGGAACATTTCGATACCGGTAACGGTGGTTTCTCTCTTTTCATCGCTGAGGCCGACGATTTCGACCTTGTCGCCCATTCTGAGCACGCCACGTTCAACTCTGCCGGTTGCGACGGTGCCACGGCCGGTGATGGTGAAGACGTCTTCGACGGGCATAAGGAAGGGTTTGTCGGTGTCTCTTTCGGGATCGGGGATATAGCTATCAACTGCGTCGAGGAGTTCTTGGATGCATTGGGTTGCGGGATCATTCCAGTTGCCTGCAAGACCTGCTTCCATTGCCTTCAATGCGGAACCGCGGATGATAGGAGTGTCGTCGCCGGGGAAATCATATTCGCTGAGGAGTTCACGAACTTCCATTTCAACGAGTTCAAGGAGTTCTTCGTCGTCGACTTGGTCGCACTTGTTAAGGAAGACGATGATGTAAGGAACACCAACCTGACGTGCGAGAAGGATGTGCTCACGAGTTTGAGGCATGGGACCGTCGGATGCTGCGACGACGAGGATTGCGCCGTCCATTTGTGCTGCGCCGGTGATCATGTTCTTGACGTAGTCAGCGTGTCCGGGGCAGTCAACGTGTGCATAGTGACGATTTGCGGTTTCGTATTCAACGTGTGCAGTGTTGATCGTGATTCCTCTTGCTTTTTCTTCCGGGGCTTTGTCGATTTCGTCATATTTCATGACTGCCGCTTGGCCCTTGGATGCGCAATACATGGTGATTGCTGCGGTAAGAGTGGTCTTGCCGTGGTCAACGTGGCCGATAGTACCAATGTTGACGTGGGGTTTAGTTCTTTCAAACTTAGCTTTTGCCATATTTGTTTCCTCCAAATATATTGTGTTTTTGGTTTTTAATTTTGGTTGGGCTATATATTATTGATTTATATATTTATATATTATAATAATCAATTAATATCTTCTGCCCGTGACTTTTTCCGCGACGTTCTTCGGGACTTCTGCGAAGTGGTCGAACAACATCGTGAAGTTTCCTCTACCCTGCGTGATACTGCGGAGGGTGGTTGCATATCCGAACATTTCGGAGAGCGGAGCGTGGCAATCGATTGCCTGCACACTGCCCTTGGGTTCGATGCCCTGCACGCTACCCCTTCTGGAGTTGATATTGCTGAGCACGTCGCCGAGATATTCGTCCGGAACGAGGACTTCAACCTTCATAATAGGTTCAAGAAGGACGGGGCACGCTTTTTCCGCCGCGTCTCTAAACGCGAGAGTGCCTGCGACTTTGAACGCCATTTCGCTCGAATCGACTTCGTGCATACTGCCGTCCACCAGTCTTGCCTTGAAGTCTACGCATTCGTATCCTGCAAGGACGCCTGCCTTTGCCGCTTCTTTTACGCCTTCGCAAACCGCGTTTGCAAATTCCTTGGTGATGACGCCGCCGACGGTTTCGTTGGTAAACTCGAATCCTTTTTCGGGATTGGGTTCAAGGATGATCGTACAATCTCCGTATTGACCGTGTCCGCCCGTCTGTCTGACGAATTTGCCCTGCGCCTTTGCGGTTTTGGTGATAGTTTCGCGATAACTGACTTGAGGTTTGCCGACGTTTGCTTCCACTTTGAACTCACGGAACATTCTGTCCACGATGATTTCAAGGTGAAGTTCGCCCATACCTGCGATGAGGATTTGTCCCGTATCCGCGTCCGTATACGCCTTGAAGGTGGGATCTTCTTCTTGCAATTTGACGATTGCGTTCGTAAGTCTTTCCTGACTGGCTTTGGACTTTGGCTCGATAGCCATTTTGATGACGGGTTCGGGGAACTCCATGTTTTCAAGGACGATTTGATGTCCCTTGTCGCAAAGAGTATCGCCGGTGGTGCTTGTTCTGAGTCCTACGAGAGCGACTATATCGCCTGCGAAAGCCTCGGTCATATCCTCTCTTTCGTCCGCGTTCATGCGGAGTATTCTTCCGATACGTTCGTTTGAATTCTTGATAGAATTATAAACCATCGTACCCGTCTTAATCGAACCCGAATAAATTCTGATAAATTCGAGTTTGCCGACGTAAGGATCGGTGAGAATCTTGAACACGAGTGCGCTGAACGGCTCGCTGTCGCTAGGATGTCTAACTTCTTCTCTGTCCACTCTGGGATTGGTGCCGGTGATAGAAGGCACGTCCATAGGACTGGGCAAAAAGTCGATTATCGCATCGAGAAGTTTTTGAATGCCCTTGTTGCGGTAAGAACTTCCGCAAAGCACGGGGGTCATCTTCATCTCGATAGTACCCTTGCGGATTGCTTGTTTCAATTCGTCAAGAGTGATGGAGTCCGCTTCGTCAGAAATGCATTTTTCCAAAATGGAGTCGCTGAAGTCGGAAACAACGTCGAGCAATCTTTGTCTTGCTTCTTCGTAGTCCGCCATCATATCTTCGGGGATGACGTCTTTGCGAGCGTTGAGTCCGTTGTCGGAGTCGTCGTAATAGAACGCTTCGCCCGTCAACACGTCGACTATTCCGCGGAAATCGCTTTCACTGCCGATAGGCAATTCGATGGGAACGGCATTGGTGTGAAGTCTTTCGTGCATCATCTTGACGACGTTCGCGAAATTTGCGCCGTTGATATCCATCTTATTGACGAAGGCAATACGAGGGACTTTGTAGGTGTCGGCTTGTCGCCATACGTTTTCGGACTGAGGTTCGACTCCGCCCTTCGCGCAGAAAACGGCGACCGCGCCGTCGAGTACGCGCAGACTGCGTTCGACTTCAACGGTGAAGTCTACGTGTCCCGGCGTATCGATAATATTGATTTGATGGTCTTTCCATACGGTCGTAGTTGCAGCGGAGGTGATAGTGATACCGCGCTCGCGCTCCTGCGCCATATAATCCATAAAAGCGGCTCCGTCATGCACTTCACCGACTTTGCGAATCATTCCCGTATAGAAAAGCATACGCTCCGTCGTCGTAGTCTTGCCGGCGTCGATGTGAGCCATTACGCCGATATTTCTGACTTTGTCAAGTGCATAATTTCTTGCCATTTTATACTACCATCTATAGTGTGCAAACGCTTTGTTTGCTTCTGCCATACGGTGCATTTCGTCTTTTCTCTTGACTGCGCCGCCGGTGCCGTTGAATGCGTCCATGAGTTCGCCTGCAAGACGTTCTTTCATGGTTTTCTCGCTACGTTTGCGAGCAAAGTCGACGATCCATCTGATTGCAAGAGTTTGTCTTCTTTCGGGACGGATTTCCATAGGGACTTGGTAAGTGCTACCGCCGACTCTTCTTGCTTTGACTTCGAGTTGGGGTTTTGCGTTTTCAAGCGCCTTGTCGAAAACTTCGGTTGCTTCAACGTTGAGTTTTTTCGCTGCTATTTCAAGTGCCTCGTAAACGATGGTTTGCGCGGTTCCCTTTTTGCCGTCGAGCATAACTTGGTTGATAAGTTTTGCAAGCACGACGCTTCCGTATACGGGATCGGGCAATACGTCTCTTTTGGGCACGCCACTTCTTCTAGGCATAATAAACCTCCTGGGTAATTAATTTACATTCGAATTTGTTATTTGGGGCGTTTTGCACCATACTTGGATCTTGCCTGATTGCGTTTTGCAACGCCTGCAGTATCAAGAGCACCACGAATGATGTGATAACGCACACCGGGCAGGTCCTTGACACGTCCGCCTCTGATAAGAACGACACTGTGTTCTTGCAGATTGTGGCCGATGCCGGGGATGTAGACAGTACCTTCCATACCGTTCACAAGACGTACTCTTGCGATTTTACGGAGAGCGGAGTTAGGCTTCTTAGGAGAAGTCGTGGTAACGCTCAGGCAAATACCTCTTTTTTGAGGGCATTGCTCCATAATAGGGGTCATAGATTTCTTGACCTGTCTTTCTCTGCCTTTTCTAATCAACTGATTGATGGTTGGCATTATTGTTCCTCCTATTTGATTTTTCGAATGTACCCGCAACCCTACAGGTGCAATTCAAGACTATTCCTCGGACTTCTCTCCCGCGTTGGAATTTACGCATTCGATCCGTCTTCGGCATCCTCGGGCGAAGTCACACACCTGACCGCACCTTCGGACAAGCCCTCCGCATCCCGCCTGCAACCGGCAGTCAACTTCGAGCCTTTGAGCATGTTATCGTCTAACCTGCGAAAAATTTTCACAAGTTAAAAACTGCTTGCAGTATATTGCAAGCGATATTAGTTTAGCAATTATTTGAAATCGTGTCAAACGAATTGCACTAAATAGAAAAAAATTTTTTAACTTTATATATATAACTATATATAGCGCACGTAGCGCACTGTCGAATACAAGTCTAACCCCTCAAAGGGATGGTTGCCTTGGCGTCAACGTCGAGATTTTCGTTGGGAGCGACTCCGTTTGCGCACAAATTGTACGCTTCCGCACCTATCATACAAGCGTTGTCCGTGCAATAGCGCAACGGCGGATAATGCACGTCGAAGCCTTTTCCTTTCAATTCGTCCATACGCTCGCGCAAGTATGCGTTTGCGGACACACCCCCCGCGATAGCGACCTTTTTGATACCCGTCTTTTCGGATGCAAGCACCAAAACGCGCACGAGTTGCTCGACTGCGTAGTGTTGAAAACTCGCCGCTATATCCGCGCGGTTGATTTCCGTCCCTTTTTGCTCCGCGTTATGCACGAGATTGATGACGAAAGTTTTCAGTCCGCTATAACTGAAATACGGCTCTTCTCCGTTTTTGAAATGGGGAATGGGCATTTCGATATTCGCACTGCCTTCTTTTGCAAGTCTTTCGATTTCAGGACCGCCCGGGTACGGCAGTCCAAGCACTCTTGCGACTTTGTCGAACGCCTCCCCCGCCGCGTCGTCTCTCGACTCCGCTATGAGATTGAAATGCAAATAGTCCTTGACTTCGAGCACCGCGGTATGTCCTCCGCTTGCAAGCAAGCAAAGATAAGGCGGTTCGAGGTAGGAATCTATGTAGTTTGCGGAAATATGCCCTTTGATATGCGAAACCGCAAACAAAGGTTTACCCCAAGCGTACGCAAGTCCTTTTGCAAAATTCACACCGACGAGCAACGCACCCAAAAGTCCCGCCCCGTAAGTTACGGCAACGGCGTCTATATCGTCGCGAGTCATAGAAGCCTTTTCGAGTGCTTCTTTCACTACGTTTTCAATGGCAAGGGTGTGATTGCGGGATGCGATTTCAGGCACCACTCCGCCGAATCTGCGGTGGATTTCAATCTGGGACGCGACGGACGAGCCTAAAACCGTCCTGCCGTCCTTGACCACTGCCGCGGCGGTTTCGTCGCAACTGGACTCTATTGCAAGTATGACGTGAATTTCTTTTTCCATATGTACGATTATAACACACCCGCCCGCATTTGAAAAGTTAATCGCGAAGAATAAGTAAAAAGGTTGTCAAAACACCTTTTAACCACCTTTGAAAAACAAAAAAATATTTCATCAAAATACGGCAAAATTACCACAAAAACAACGCCGCTTTTTCACAAAACAAAAAGCCCTGTTTTTGTACGAAACAAGGCTTTATTGATTGTTTTTGAAATTATAAAGTGCGTTTTCGGTTGAAAATCGTCATTGCACGGACATCTTCAAATATTCGTCCACAAACCCGTCGAGATCGCCGTCCATGACCGCTTGAACGTTGCCAGTTTCGTAGCCGGTGCGGTGGTCTTTGACCATCGTGTAAGGGCAAAATACGTAACTGCGAATTTGACTGCCCCATTCGATTTTTTTGAGTTTTCCCGAGATTGCCGCCGCTTCTTCTTCGCGCTCGCGCTCCTTCTTTTCGATGAGTTTACTGCGCAACATTTGCATTGCGACTTCGCGGTTTTGAATCTGACTGCGTTCGTTTTGACACGCCACGATGATGCCCGTAGGCAAGTGTGTTATGCGGATTGCGGACTCCGTTTTGTTGACGTGTTGTCCGCCTGCGCCCGAGCTTCTGTAGGTGTCCACTTTCAAGTCTTCGGGACGGATTTCGATTTCACCGTCGTCGATGATTTCGGGCATAACTTCGAGAGACGCAAAGGACGTATGACGTCTTGCGTTTGCATCAAACGGCGAGATACGCACAAGACGGTGTACCCCTTTTTCCGCTTTGAGATAGCCGTATGCGTTGTCCCCTTCCACTCTGAAAGTCACGCTTTTTATGCCCGCTTCATCCCCTGCGAGATAGTCGAGTTCGACGCTCTTCCAACCCGAGCGTTCAACGTAGCGCGTATACATACGATAAAGCATATCGCACCAGTCCTGCGCTTCCGTACCGCCCGCACCTGCGTGCAAAGTGAGAATTGCATTCAAGCCGTCGTATTTCCCCGAAAGCAAGGTTTCAAGGGTGAGTTTTTCGGTTTTTTCTTTGAGCGTATCGACAAGGTTTTGAAGATTTGCGTCCTCTTCTTCGCTACCCTCGAGTTCCACTATATCGACGATTTCGATTGCGTCGTCAAGTTCAGATAGGAGTTTTTCAAAGCGTTCGATTTTCGCTTTGATTTGACTTATTTCTTTGGACACTTTTTGTGCGTTTTGGACGTCGTTCCAAAAGCCTTCGCCGTTTTGCACGATTTCGAGTTCGCTCACTCTTTCTTGCAACTTTGCGGGGTTTATGCCGTCATATGCGCACTTTAAGTCCGTTTTCAGAGATTTAAGTTCCTGTTTCTTTGCAATGTAGTCCATATTCTTATTTGTTCCTTCCGCAACAATTCTTATACTTTTTACCGCTTCCGCAAGGGCAAGGATCGTTCCTTCCGACCTTGTCGAAAGAGCGTGTTTGCGACTTCTCTGTCGCCACGTTTTTACTCATTTGTGTACCGCCGTCCTCACGCTTGGTGACTTCGACTTTCAAGAGCATGGATGCGGTTTCGCTATGGATTCTTTCCACCATATCTTCAAACATAGACCACCCTTCTTCGCGGTAGGCGATGACGGGGTCGCGTTGTCCGTAACCGCGGAGTCCGATACCCCTTCTCAACACGTCCATAGCATCGATATGGTCCATCCATTTTGCATCGACGTTTTTGAGCAAGAAGAATCTTTCAAGGTCTTTGAAATCGAATCCGCCTTCTTTGAGCACTGCGATTTTGTTCTCGTAGTTTTCGAGTGCGATTTTGAGCACTGCGTCTTTGAGTTTGTACACGTCGTAGCACGAGCAAAGTTCGGGAGTCATCAAGTTCGTGCCTTTGGGCAACATACGTTGTTCAAGGGACTTGTTGAACGCTTCGTAATCCCAAGTGTTGTAGTCGGTCTTGTAGTCCGCGTAGTAGCCGATGATTTCTTCCGCAAGATCCCCTATCATATCCACAATTTGATCGTGCACGTCGAGTCCGTCAAGGACTTTGCCCCTTTCCTTGTAGATGATTTCGCGTTGTGCGTTCATCACGTCGTCATAGGACAAGACTTGTTTTCTTATGGAGTAGTTTCTGCCTTCGACAAGGCGTTGCGCTCTTTCGATTTGCTTGCTGATTACGCCGTTTGCGATAGGTTCGTCGTCAGGGAAATGCATTGTTTCCGCAATGGATTTGAGTTTGTCCCCCGCGAAAATTCTCGCCACGTCGTCTTCCATAGAGATATAGAAAACAGTGCTACCGGGGTCGCCCTGACGACCGCTACGACCTCTCAACTGATTGTCGATACGTCTGCTTTCGTGGCGTTCGGTGCCGATAATGCGAAGACCGCCGAGAGCGACGACTTTTGCTTTTTCTTCGTCGCATTTTTTCTTGAACGCTTCGTAGTGGTGCAAATAAACTTCCTTTGCTTCCGCGACCTTTTCGTCGTCGTAGACGTGGGGGGAAGTCGCCATTTCGATAATATCGAGGGGATAGCCGTCCTTTTCCATTTTTTGTTTTGCTTGGAAGTCCGCGTTTCCGCCCAACATAATATCCGTACCACGACCTGCCATATTGGTAGCAATGGTAACCGCGCCGAGTTTGCCAGCTTGTGCGATGATTTCCGCTTCTTGTTTGTGGAATTTCGCATTCAAAACGTTGTGTCTGATACCCTTGCGTTTGAGAATTTCCGAGAGTTCTTCGGATTTTTCAACGCTAATCGTACCGACCAATACGGGTTGTTCTTTCTTGTAGCACTCTTCGATATCGTTGACGATAGCCTTGATTTTGCCGTCCGTTTTGGTGTAGATTTGGTCGTGCTCGTCCTTTCTTTGAGAAGGTTTATTCGGGGGAATTTGAACGACGTCGAGATAATAGATGCCTTCAAATTCGTCTTCTTCGGTCTTTGCAGTACCCGTCATACCACTGAGTTTCGAGTACATACGGAAGAAGTTTTGGAAGGTTATCGTCGCAAGAGTCTTGTTCTCGCTTCTGATGACGACGTGTTCTTTCGCTTCGATTGCTTGGTGCAGACCTTCGTTGTATCTGCGCCCAATCATAATACGTCCCGTAAATTCGTCGACGATAAGGACTTCGCCGTCGTTGACGATATAATCGCGGTCGCGTTTCATCATATTATGCGCTTTCAACGCTTGTTGAATATGGTGATATAGGTCGGTGTTGTCGATATCGGTCAGGTTGGCGACGTGGAAATACTTCTCCGCTTTTGCAACGCCGTCGTCGGTGAGCATAATGGTCTTTTCTTTCTCTTCGATTGTGAAATCGTCACCTTCGCGCAGAGTTCTTGCGAATGCGTCCGCGACCTTGTACATTTCACTCGACTTTCCGCCTTTTCCGGAAATGATGAGCGGGGTGCGCGCTTCGTCGATGAGAATGGAGTCCACTTCGTCGACGATTGCGAAATTGAGTCCGCGTTGGACTTTGTCTTCCTTTTTGACGACCATATTGTCGCGTAGGAAGTCGAAACCGAGTTCGTTATTCGTGCAGTAGCAGATATCCGAATTGTATGCTTCTTTCTTGTCTTCGTTGCTCATCCCGGGGACGACGACTCCGACGGTAAGTCCCAAAAAGCGATGGGCTTTCCCCATCCAAGCGGCGTCGCGAGTGGCAAGATAATCGTTGACGGTCACGACGTGTACGCCCTTCCCCGTCAATGCGTTGAGATAACTAGGGAGAGTCGCGACGAGAGTTTTACCTTCGCCGGTGCCCATTTCCGCAATACGCCCTTGATGAAGTGCGATACCGCCCATAAGTTGCACGAAGTAGGGGCGCATGCCAAGCACTCTGTCCGCCGCTTCCCTGACGGTCGCAAACGCTTCCGGCAGAATAGAGTCAAGGGACTCACCCTTTTCGATACGCGACTTAAATTCCGCGGTTTTTGCTTGCAACGCCTCGTCGGATAACGATTTATATTCGGGAGCAAGTGCCTCGATTTTGTTCGCCGTCTTTTTGATTTTTCTGACTTTTCTTTCGTTTTCGTTGAAGATTGATGCCATGCTTTCCTCTTGTATGCGCGCGTCGGCGCGCGATATGCTAAACGATATAATATACTATTTACAACAATTTTGCAACCCGTAACGCATATGCGCGGGCCCTTTAATTCTCCGCGTCCACTCCGCTCTCGGACGGAAGTTTTGGTTTCGTGATAGCCGCGGTCAACACGTAGACTTCTTTCGCTTTGCCTTTGAGCAACACCTTTGCGCATTCGTTTGCGGTCGCACCCGTCGTGAAAACGTCGTCGATGAGCAGGATAATTCTGTCCTTGACTTCCGGTTGTTTCAAGACGAATACGCCTTCGATATTCTTTGCTCTTTCCTTTCCGCCGAGTTCTTTCTGCTCTGACGTGCTTCTTATCTTCGCAAGCGCAGGAAGGACGGGCAAGTCGAGCCTTCTCCCCACGTCAAGCGCAAGGAGTTCGGATTGATTGAATCCCCTTTTGTTCTCTTCATCCTCGGTCATAGGCACGAAAACGACGATTTCGCCTTTCATACCCCTTGAGATGAAAGTGTCGGACATCATCGCGCCAAGGGTATGCGCCATATATTTCTTCCCTGCGAATTTGAATTTGTGAACAAGACTTCTGCCTTCTCCGTCGTAGACGAGCGGCGCTCTGTTGCAAACGAATTTGAAATCGCTTGTCTGACAACGCAGACAATATTCCGCTTCGTTGTCCATAGGCACACCGCAATCAAGACACACCTGTCCTTTGACAAACGGCATTTTCTCGACGCACGCACCGCAGAGATTGTAGCGGGTGTCCGCAACAAGTTCATCCCCGCAAATATCGCAAGTGACGTTTTCAGGGAAGAGCGCGTTCAAAACGCCCGTTCTGATTTTTCCGACAATTTCAAAGAATTTCATCAAAACGTATCCCCCGAATATGCTTCGTCGATAAGGTTGACGAGCAGGGAGTAGCGTCTTGCGGTTTCGTTGTTTCTGACCATACGCGCCATAGTCTGTTTCGAGCCTGCGATTACCACGAGTTTTTTGGCGCGGGTGACTGCGGTATAGAGCAGATTTCTCGACTGCAACATATAATTTGCGTCGAGCGCAATGACCACCGCATCGAACTCACAACCCTGCGATTTGTGTATGGTGACCGCATATGCAAGCGTGAGTTGTTCCGCATCGGAAAATTGATAAACCGCAACTTTATCGTCATCAAAACGCACGATAAAACTCATATTGTGCAAATTTATGCTTTCGATGAAACCTATATCGCCGTTGTAAACTCCAACCCCTCTTTCAATCTTTACGCCCACTTCTTGCGTCCATTCTTGTTGGTAGTTGTTTTGAGTTTGCATGACCTTGTCCCCTTCTCTGAAAAGGTCTTCGCCGTGACGAAATTCCTTCTTATCGTAGGACGGGGGATTGATGACCGCTTGCAATTTTTGGTTGAGATTGAACACCCCTGCGCTCCCCCTTTTCATAGGGCAAAGCACCTGAATATCCTTCGGCTCGACACCGAGATAATTGTTCAAACGTTTGGTCACAAGGTCTATCGTCGTGCGTGCAATATCTTCCGCATTGTTGCGCTCTTCAAAGAAGAAATCCTTGCTCTTGTTGTCAAGCACGGGCATTTCGCCGTTGTTGATTTTGTGCGCGTTGGGGACGATTTTGCTATCTTCGGATTGGCGGTAAATCTGCGTGAGATAACTCACCCCGAATTTTCCGCAAGCGATTAGGTCGCCAAGCACGTTGCCCGCGCCCACCGATGCTAGTTGGTCTTTGTCCCCGACGAGTATCAGTCTTGAGCCCATACGCACCGCTTTGACAAGCGCATTGAAAACGTATTCATCCACCATACTCATCTCGTCCACGATGACAACGTCCGCGGGGAGTTTGGTTTGGTCGTTGTACGTAAATCTCGAAGTGCCGTCCTTAAAGTCAAGGTCGAGAAGACGATGAATGGTTTTCGCTTCCGCCCCGGTCGCTTCGGACATACGCTTTGCCGCCCTTCCGGTAGGTGCGCACAGTGCGACCTTTTTCCCAAGGTCGTTGTAGATATGCAAAATACATTTCACGATAGTGGTCTTACCCGTGCCCGGTCCGCCTGTGATGATATGCACGCCGTTTTCAATGGACGCTCTGACCGCATCCGCTTGATTGAGGTGAAGTTTGAAGCCCGCTTCGTTTTCAAACATTTTGATTTCTTCGTCGACAGGCACCCTAATATCCGCGCCCGCACTCAACAAGACCATAAGTCGTCTTGCAATGCTTTCTTCGGTCAGGAAGTTTTGTTTCAAAACGATAGCCGCATGCTCGCTCGTGACGTATCTGACAAGGTCGCCAAGCATAATCATATCTTCGAGATTATCCCGCACTCTTTGTTCGGGATCGTCGCAATCGAGTTTTAACAAATCGAAAACGGCACTTAAAAGTGCGTTTTCGGGCAAATAGATATGTCCGTTTCTTTGGGACGCTTCTTGCAAAACGTACTTGATGCCCGCGCAAATTCGATAATCGCTGTTGCGGTCGATGCCTAGTTCGCTTGCAATTTTGTCCGCGGATGCAAAGCCTATTCCGTTCACGTCGTCAACGAGAGTATACGGATTTTTTCTGATGATTTCTTCGGTTTTGCCTTCGTATACCGCATAGATTTTCAGAGCAAGATTTATGCTCACGCCCAGTTCTTGCAAGAACACGATTGCATCTTGCATCTTGACTATGTTTGTGTAACTGAGTCCGAATTCGGTCGCGCGTTTCAAGGATATACCCTTGACCTTCGCAAGTTCAAAGGGGTATTTCATCTTTTCAAGGGATTCCACACCGTATTTCGCAACGATAGCGTCTGCGGTGATAGGACCGAGTCCCCTGATCAAACCGCTACCCAAAAACTTGCGTATGCCGTCGAGTTTTGAAGGTGCGCTCACGTAGACGTTGTCCGCAAAAAATTGCTTGCCGTATAGCGTTTTCGTTTGGAAATTGCCTTCTACCCTTATGCTTTGACCTTCGCTCACAGGGGGAAAAGTGCCGACAACGGTGTATACGGAAACGTCCGTCTTGACGTCAAGAACGGTGTAGCCCGTATCTTCGCTTCGGAAGATTACACTTTTGATTTCTCCTCTGAGTTCTGCCATATATCCTTTTTCTCGCTTGGACTTATCTTTGTTTTTTCATAGTTGCGCTCGCGCGTAACTATGAAAAAACAAGGAGTAACCCTTGTTTTTTTCTTTCGTTATTGTCAAAGCGTTTCGAGTACGCGTTTGATTTCGTCCACTTTGTCCGTTTGTTCCCACGGGAACACGTTCTTTCCGAGGTGTCCGTAGTTGGACGTCGCGCGGTAAATAGGTCTGTCGAGTTTAAGATTTCTGATGATTGCGAGAGGTCTTAAGTCGAACACCCTATTCACGATTTCGACGATCTTGTCGTCGGGGACGATACCCGTGCCGTAACTGTCGATATAAACCGCTACGGGGTGGGACATTCCGATTGCGTACGCGATTTCGATTTCCACACGCTTTGCAACCCCTGCCGCGACCAAGTTTTTGCATACGTAACGAGCCATATACAAACCGCTTCTGTCCACTTTGCTGGGGTCTTTGCCCGACAACGCGCCGCCACCGTGACGGCAGAAACCGCCGTAGGTGTCCACGATAATCTTGCGACCCGTCAAACCGCTATCCCCCATAGGCCCGCCAACGACGAATCTTCCCGTCGGATTGACGTAAATCTTCGTATCGTCGTCGATATATTTTTCGGGGACTGCAACTTTGATGACCTTTTCGATGACGTCTTTTTCAAGCTCGTCCATATCGACGTCTTCGGAGTGTTGAGTGGACACGACGATAGTGTCGACTCTCACAGGGACGTCACCGTCGTATTCAACGGTAACTTGGGACTTTCCGTCGGGACGGAGATAGTCGATTTCGTGGTTTTTTCTTGCCTCGGTCAAGCGGTAAGTGAGAGCGTGCGCAAGCATGATAGGCAAAGGCATAAGCTCTTCGGTTTCGTCGGTTGCGTAACCGAACATCATACCTTGGTCGCCTGCACCCTGCTTTTCAAACTCGTCGTTTTCACTTTCGCTATCCGTTGCGGAATTGACTCCGAGAGCAATGTCGGGAGATTGTTCGTCAAGAGAAGAGAGCACCGCACAGGTCTTGTAATCAAACCCGAGAGAACTGTCGTCGTATCCGATGTCCTTGATGACTCCGCGGACGATACCGGGAATATCAGAGTAATGTTCGGTGCTGACTTCGCCGAACACCACCACCATTCCGGTGGTGGCGCACACCTCGACTGCGACTCTTGCAGAAGAGTCTTCTTGATAGATGTCGTCGAGAATGGCGTCCGCGATTTGGTCGCAAACCTTATCGGGATGTCCTTCGGTTACACTTTCTGACGTAAAAAATCTTTTTTCCATAATTGAGTGTTTATCAGTCGTTTATGTCGTCTTTATCTTCGTCTTCGGTCACTGCGGGGACGGTGGTGATATTCTTGTATATCTTCATACCGGTGCCTGCAGGAATCAATTTGCCGATGATGACGTTTTCTTTGAGTCCGATGAGCGGATCGACTTTGTTTTTGATTGCCGCGTCTGCAAGAACTCTGGTGGTTTCTTGGAAGGACGCCGCGGACAAGAAGGATTCAGTCGCGAGTGCCGCTTTGGTGATACCGAGCAACGTACGTTTTGCAGTTGCGGGTGCGCCGCCGTTTTCAAGCGCCTTTTCGTTTTCGTCTTCATAGGTGAAGATGTCGACGAGAGTGCCGGGGAGCATATCGGTGTCGCCTTGGTCTTCGATACGGACTTTGCGGAGCATTTGACGGACGATGACTTCGATGTGTTTGTCGTTGATTTCAACACCGGAGATACGGTAGGTTCTTTGAACTTCTTTCGCAAGATATTCTTGAACGCCGTTGACGCCCTTCGCACGAAGCATTGCTTGAGGATCGATAGGACCGTTGGTGAGCGGATCGCCTGCGGAGATGGTTTCGCCTTCTTCTACACGGAGTCTTGCGCCGTAAGGAATTTGATAGGTCTTGGAATCATCCGCGCCCGTGACGGTGATTTCACGGTTGTTTTCGGAGATATGCACAACGCCGTTGTTTTCGGTGATGATTGCTTGTCCCTTGGGTTTGCGCGCTTCGAAGATTTCTTCGACACGGGGAAGACCTTGGGTGATGTCGTCGCCGGTTGCAACACCGCCGGTGTGGAAGGTTCTCATCGTGAGCTGGGTACCGGGTTCACCGATTGATTGTGCCGCGATGATACCGACTGCTTCGCCGAGTTTCACGGTGTTACCGCTTGCCATATTCTTGCCGTAGCACTTCGCGCATACGCCGTTTCTCGTCTTACAGGTAAGGACTGAACGGATACGCACGCCGGGGAGACGATGCACGTTGGAGCCGTCTGCTTCCCATTGTTTCGTGAGTGCTTTGTCGATTGCTTTTGCTTGTTCGTTGGAGATGAGCGTGTCTTTTTCCGCAAGGATTTCGCCGGTTGCGGGGTCGACGACGTCTTCCATGGTGTATCTGCCTGCAATTCTGTCTTCGAGCGGTTCGATTGCGCTCTTGTCGTCCTTGTAGATTGCGGTGACCAAAGAACCTTTGGTGTCGCCACAGTCTTGTTCGCGGACGATGACCGAGTGAGATACGTCGACGAGACGTCTGGTAAGGTAACCGGAGTCAGCCGTTTTCAGTGCGGTATCTGCAAGACCTTTACGTCCGCCGTGCGAAGAGATGAAGTATTCGAGAACGGAAAGTCCTTCACGGAAGTTTGCACGGACAGGGAGTTCGATTGTTTCGCCTTTCGGGTTCGCCATAAGACCACGCATACCGGTCAACTGACGGATCTGGTTCATGCTACCACGAGCACCGGAGTGCGCCATCATCCAAATCGGGTTGAAGTCGTCGAGACCGTCTTGGATCTTGGAAGTGACTTGATCGGTCGCGTCGCTCCAAATATTGATGACCGCTTTGTAACGTTCTTCGTTGGTGACGATACCTCTTTCGTAGTTACGTTCGATTTTGATGACTTTTTGTTCCGCCGCGTCGATGATTGCTTGTTTCTCTGCGGGAACGTGCATATCGAAAACGCTGGTGGTAAGTGCGCCGATAGTGGAGTACTTATAACCGAGTGCCTTGATAAGGTCAAGGGTGTTCGCGGTTTCGGTTGCGCCGTGATACTTGAAGCAGTTGTCAACTATCATAGAGAGTTGTTTCTTGCCGATTGCGTTTGCTTTCTCGCCGAGAACTTTTTGCACTGCCTTGCGGAGAGCGCATTTTTCTTTGGTTTCGGTGAGGTCGGCAACGTCCACTCCGCTTTCCGCGATTTTCGCGATGATAGCGTTTGCGTCTTTATCGGACAAGTCTTCTCTGCGGACGATACTTCTGACTTCGTCTGCATTCTTCGCGTTTGCGAGAGCGACGAATTGTTTTTGGTCTATGCAGCAGTCAATGCCGAGAATGCCGTCGATTTCAAGGTTTGCGGCGTGATTTCCGACGGTTCTGTCGATGAAACGCAAATCTTGGGGCAAATTCTCGTTGAAGATGCATCTACCGACTGTGGTATGGAGCATCTTGGTGGCAGGAGTGCCGTCTTCTTTCGTGTAATTCTTGCGAATGTAGATGAGAGATTGCAAGGTGATATCACCGCATTGATATGCCATGAGCGCTTCTTCAAACGAGCTGAAGAATTTGCCTTCTCCCTTCGCGTTAGGTTTAACTATAGTAAGATAGTAAGAACCTATAACCATATCTTGAGTCGGGGAAACGATAGGTTTGCCGTCGCTGAGTTTCAAGATATTGTTCGTACAAAGCATAAGGATTCTCGCTTCGACTTGTGCCTCGATGGAAAGAGGTACGTGGACTGCCATTTGGTCGCCGTCGAAGTCCGCGTTGAACGCGCCGCACGCAAGCGGGTGAAGTTTGATTGCTCTACCCTCGACGAGAACGGGTTCGAATGCTTGGATACCCAAACGGTGAAGCGTAGGTGCACGGTTGAGAAGGACGGGGTGATCTTTGATGATTTCTTCAAGGATATCCCACACTTGATTCTTGCCGGTGTCTACGAAACGTTTTGCGCTCTTGATATTGTGGCAGAGATTTTGCTCGACGAGTTTCTTCATGATGAAGGGCTTGAAGAGTTCGAGTGCCATTTCCTTCGGAAGACCGCATTGATAGAGTTTGAGTTCAGGACCTACGACGATAACCGAACGACCGGAATAGTCGACACGTTTACCGAGAAGGTTTTGACGGAAACGACCTTGCTTGCCGCGGAGCATACCGGACAAGGATTTGAGATCGCGATTGCCGGGACCGCTGACCGCTTTACCTCTCCTGCCGTTGTCGATGAGTGCGTCGACTGCTTCTTGGAGCATACGCTTTTCGTTGCGGACGATGATGTCGGGTGCGCCGACGTCTTTGAGTTTTTTCAAGCGGTTGTTACGGTTGATAACTCTTCTGTAAAGGTCGTTAAGGTCGGATGCCGCGAAACGACCGCCGTCGAGTTGAACCATAGGACGAAGTTCGGGAGGGAGAACGGGAAGCACGTCGAGAATCATCCATTCGGGACGGTTTCCGCTTGCGCGGAACGCTTCGACGATTTCAAGGCGTTTGACCGCTTTGATACGTTTTTGACCGGTGCTCTTCGCGATGATTTCTTTGAGTGCTACGCTATCCTTGTCGAGATCGATTTCTTGGAGCAATTCTTTGATTGCTTCCGCGCCCATACCGACACGGAGAGTTTTGAAATCGTCGGTGGAATACTTGTCCATAAGTTCAAGATATTCCTTGTCGCTCAACACTTGTTTTTTGGTGACTTCTTTGACTTGACCGGGATCGAGAACGATATGGTTGACGAGATACAACACTTGTTCGAGTTCCTTCGGAGAAATGTCGAGAAGAAGACTGATACGAGAAGGCACGCCTCTGAAATACCAGATATGAGAAACGGGAGTCGCGAGTTCGATGTGACCCATTCTCTCTCTACGCACTTTGCTCTTGGTGACTTCAACGCCGCACTTTTCGCAGACTACGCCTTTATAACGGACTCTCTTGTAGCGTCCGCAATGGCATTCCCAGTCGCGCATAGGCCCAAAGATTTTTTCGCAGAAAAGACCGTCGGGTTCGGGTTTTTGAGTGCGGTAGTTTATTGTTTCGGGCTTGGTGACCTCGCCGTGAGACCATTCTCTGATCTTATCGGGAGATGCAATACCTATTTGAATAGAATCGAAATTACTCAGTTCGTACATATCATTACCTCCTATTCTTCGTCGTCGCTGCCACCGAACAGGCTACCGAAATCGGGAACCGATTGAGTGAGTGCCGAGAAGATGTCCGCATCGTCGTCGTCTTTCGCGGTGTCAAAGACGTTGTCGAAGGAAGAACCTTCTTGTTTGAAGTCTTCAAAGATATTTCCGCCGCCGAAGATGTCGATTTCTTTGAGTTCGTCGTTCTTCTTGCCGGTGACGGGTTCGAAGTCGATATCGTCGTCGGAGTCGCGGAGTTTGATTTCGTCGTGGTCTTCGGTGAGAACCTTGACGTCAAGTCCGAGAGATTGAAGTTCTTTGACGAGAACTTTGAAGGATTCGGGGATGCCGGGTTCGTAAATGTTGTTGCCCTTGACGATACTTTCGTAAGTCTTGACACGACCGACCACATCGTCCGATTTGACGGTGAGGATTTCTTGCAACATATTTGCCGCGCCGTACGCTTCGAGCGCCCACACTTCCATTTCACCGAAACGTTGTCCGCCGAATTGCGCTTTGCCGCCGAGAGGTTGTTGCGTAACAAGGCTGTAAGGACCGGTGCTTCTTGCGTGGATCTTGTCGTCGACGAGGTGATGCAGTTTGAGATAGTACATATAGCCGACGGTGACGGGGTTTTCAAACGGTTCGCCCGTACGTCCGTCGTAGAGTTGGATCTTGCCGTCGACCTTGCCGTCCGCGTTCACGATATTGTTGTCGCGGAAGAGTTTCTTGATGTCGCTTTCGTTCGCGCCGTCGAAGACGGGGGTGCTTATCTTGAGACCGAGCATGTTCGCGATGAGTCCGAGGTGAACTTCGAGAACCTGTCCGATATTCATACGTGAAGGAACGCCCAAGGGGTTCAACACGATTTGGATAGGCGTGCCGTCTGCCATATAAGGCATATCCTCTCTGGGAAGAACGCGGGAGATAACGCCCTTGTTGCC
>CAZJZV010000003.1:64566-102256 GCA_964550635.1 uncultured Bacteroidaceae bacterium | reverse complement strand
AGATCTTTCTCTTTTGAGCAATATAGACGCGCACGAGTTTGTTGACGCCGGGGCTGAGTTCGTCGCGGTTCTTACGGGTGAAGATCTTGACGTCGACTACGATACCTGCGCCGCCGTTGGGAACGCGGAGAGAGGTGTCGCGGACTTCTCTGACCTTTTCGCCGAAGATTGCGCGGAGCAATCTTTCTTCGGGAGTGAGTTCGGTTTCGCCCTTCGGGGTGACTTTTCCGACAAGGATGTCCCCTGCTCTGACTTCCGCACCGATACGAACGATACCGTCTTCGTCAAGGTTGCGGAGCACGTCGTCGCTAAGGTTAGGAATGTCGCGGGTGATGACTTCTTCACCGAGTTTGGTATCTCTTGCTTCGATTTCTTGTTCTTCGATATGTATCGAAGTGTAGAGGTCTTCTTTCACGAGATCTTCGCTGATGAGGACCGCGTCTTCGTAGTTGTAGCCTTCCCAACTCATGAACGCTACGAGCATATTTCTACCGAGTGCGAGTTCACCGCCGTCGGTTGCGGGGCCGTCTGCAAGGACGGTGCCTTCGCTTATAACGTTGCCTGCTTCGTCATACTTCGGTCCAACGACTTCTTGACCTTTCTTGACGATAGGATGTTGGTTGATGCAGGTGGATTGGTTGCTTCTCTCGAACTTGGAGAGAACGTATTCTTCTTCGTGTCCGTCTTTTTCTTCAACGATGATCTTGTCTGCGTCGACGTATTTGACGAAACCGTCTTTCTTCGCGATTTTGAGAACGCCGCTGTCGTATGCGATACGGTGTTCGACGCCCGTTGCGATCATAGGCGCTTGAGGACGGAGAAGCGGGACTGCCTGACGTTGCATGTTGGAGCCCATCAACGCACGGTTGGTATCGTCGTTTTCAAGGAAGGGAATGAGTGCGGTCGCGATAGAAACGAGTTGTTTCGGGCTGACGTCCATGAAATCGACTTCGGATTTCGGGAAGCTGTTGATTTCGTCACGACGACGGCAGTTGACACGGTCGTGGACGAAACGTCCTTCTTCGTCAAGCTCTTCGTTTGCTTGCGCGATGGTGTATTTGTCTTCTTCGTCTGCGGTCATGTAGACGATTTCCTTGGTCACGATACCGCTTTCCTTGTCCACTCTGCGATAGGGGGATTCGATAAGACCGTATTCGTTGACTTTCGCATAGGACGAAAGGGAGCTGATAAGACCGATATTCTGACCTTCGGGAGTTTCAATCGGGCAAAGTCTGCCGTAGTGAGTGTAGTGAACGTCACGGACGTCGAAGCTTGCTCTTTCTCTGTTCAAACCGCCGGGGCCGAGTGCGGAGAGTTTACGCTTGTGCGTAAGTTCTGCGATCGGGTTGGGTTGGTCCATGAATTGAGACAACTGCGAAGAACCGAAGAATTCTTTCACCGCGCTCGTCACGGGACGAATGTTGATGAGAGATTGTGCGGTGACTTCCGCGCTGTCTTGGACGGTGTTCATTCTCTCTTTGATGACACGTTCGAGACGGCTGATGCCGATACGGAATTGGTTTTGGAGAAGTTCGCCTACCGCACGGACGCGACGATTGCCAAGATGGTCGATATCGTCACAGCAACCGAAACCGTGACGGAGACCGATATTGTAGTCGAGAGTCGCCACGATGTCGTCGAGAGTGATATGTCTGACGACGAGTTTGCCGTCTGCAAGGCTTTGTTGAAGTGCGAACTTCAATTCGTCCCCGCTCATTTCTTCCATGAGTGCTTTGAGTTCGGGATAGTAAACCTTTTCGGTCACGCCGAGTTCTTCCGCGTCGAATCCGAATGCGGTGATGTCCACGGTGTTGTTGCCGATGCACTTGAATTCTCTTGCCACGCCGTTCTCGTCAACGTAGGAGAGATAGACGACGTTGATACCCTTGTTTTGGATTTCAACCGCGGTTTCTGCGGAGATGACTTCGCCTTGAGAAAGGAGAATTTCACCCGTTTCGCCGTCGATAATATCTCTTGCGGCGGTTTGACCTGCAATTCTGGTTGCAAGGGAGAGTTTCTTGTTGTATTTATATCTGCCGACTTTGCCGAGTTCGTATCTCTTGTCGTCGTAGAACAAGTTTTTGATAAGGTTGGTCGCGCCTTCGGTGGTCGCAACTTCGCCCGGACGCATCTTCGAGAAGAACATAAGTTTGCCTGCATCGACGTCTTTCTTGCCGTTGATACCGCCGTCCTTCGCGCAGGTGTTCGCCATCATATCGTCCCCGCCGAAGAGTTCGATGATTTCTTCGTCGGTGCCGTAGCCGAGCGCACGAAGAAGAGTGGTTGTCAAAATCTTGCGGTTGCGGTCGACGTGTACCCAAGAGATGTCGTTGGAGTCTTGTTCGAGTTCGATCCAAGCGCCTCTGTTGGGGATGACGGTCGTGCCGTAACGAGAGATACCGTTTTTGTCCTTCGTTTCCGCGTTGTAGACGCCGGGGCTTCTGACGAGCTGACTGACGATAACGCGTTCCGCACCGTTGATGACGAAAGAGCCGGACTCCGTCATAAGCGGAAAATCGCCCATGAACACTTCTTGATCCATGCTTTGGATCACTTCTCCGTTCTCATCAAGATGAGAAAGTCTGACTTTCACCTTGAGGGGAAGTGCGTACGTGGTGTCGCGGTCTTTACATTCCTTGACGGAATATTTGGGCTTACCTTCCAACTTGTGGGAAATGAATTCCAAACGAAGTTTTCCGGCGAAGTCGTTGATGGGAGAATATTCTTCCAAAACCTCTTTGATACCGGTATCGATGAATTCTGCATAGGATTTCCTTTGCAATTCGATGAGGTACGGAATGGGAAGAATTTCTTCGTCGTTGATACGAGAGAAGGAACATCTTTCGGTGTTGCCGTACATGACCTTGTGCATTCTTTCTTGGGACATGCTTCACTCCTTAAAAAAAATTACCGTTTTTTGCTTTCCGAAAAAAAATTTTTGGAAAAAGTTCTTTTTGCGGAAATGCCTTGTTTTTTTTGCTGCATTGCGCTATACTTGTAGTTGTTAAATACAACCCCCTACCCCCAAAATCGCGGATTTCGAGGGCAGGCAATCGTGCTAGTGGCGCATTTTCCTATTTTAACAGCAATTTTCAAGGTTGTCAAGTGTCGCGCGCAAGTATTTTGGACGATTTCGGCACTTTTTTCAACCCTTGAAATTCGGGGATTTTCGCCTCAAAGTGAGTGTTATGAGAATAGACAAGTTTTTGAAAGTATCACGTGTTATCAAACGTCGCACCGTCGCGCAGGAAGCCTGCGACGGCGGGCGTATCGAAATCAACGGCAAGGCGGTCAAGCCCGCAAAAGAAGTCAAAATCGGGGACGTCGTTGCGGTTTCTTTCGGCAACAATACCCTGCGTTTCGAAGTGTTGTCCGTCGACGAAAAGCAGACCAAACAATCCGCCGAAACTATGTATAGAATCATCGTATAGCCTATGAATATCAACGTCATCATCGCAGCGGCGGGGACTTCCCAACGCTACGGCACCGAAAACAAACTCTTTGAAAAATGCGGTTCTACCTGCGTTCTTCTCGAAGCAATCAAGCCGTTTTTGGCATTCCAAGCGGTAAAAAAGGTGGTCGTATCCACCGATTCGACCTATTTTGACGAACTTATGGGCGCACTATCCGCGACTCATCTCGACGAAGACGGCAGAATCAAGTTATCTATCGGGGGCAAATCGCGGACGGAAACCGTCAAAAACGCTTTGTCCTCTCTCTCGGACGACTGCGACGTCGTGCTAGTCCACGACGGCGCAAGACCTTTCGTGTCCACCTCTCTCATATCTTCCGTCATCGACAATTTGAAGTCGGGCGGAGCGGTCGTCCCCCTTGTCAAACTCACGGACAATATCGCGGGAGTCGAAAACGGAGTCCTTTCCCTAAACCGCGAAAACTACCGCGGGATTCAAACCCCTATGGCATTCGACAGAGCGGTTTTTGAAAGAGCGTATAAGGCGGTAGACGGCGACTATCTCGACGATTTGGCGGTCGTGCAGAAATTCGCACCCTGCCCCGTCGTTGCGGTGGACGGCGAAAAGTCAAACGTCAAAATCACCACGAAAGACGACTTGAAAGATTCCGTCGTCGGTTGCGGTTACGATATACACCGCCTTGAAAAAGGAAAGGGTATCCGCCTGCTCGGCACCTATATTCCCTGCCCCTACTCACTGGTCGCTCACAGCGACGGAGACGTACCCATACACGCGATTATGGACGCGATTTTGTCCGCGATAGGCGAAAAGGACATCGGGCATCTCTTCCCCGTAGACGACGCGCGTTACGACGGAGCGGACAGTATGCAACTTCTCGACGAAGTATTATCAATCGCAAAAGGCAAAGGCTATGCCGTATCCAACGTCACGGTCGCGATAATTGCGGAAAAGCCGATTTTGGCGCCATATATAGATGAAATGCGTGCGCGCGTTGCGTGCGCGCTCGCAATACCCAACGATAAAGTCGGCATAACCGCCACCACCAACGAGAAAGTCGGAGACATAGGAAACGGCAACGCAATCGCCGCATACGCCACCGTCCTTTTGCACTGAAAACGCTTTCGCAACCGATAGTTGCGAAATTGACAAGTGAATGCGGTAGCGTTTTTCGATAGGATATGGCAAAATCAAATCATCAAATCGACAGAGGTCAATTATGGATTACGAAACTTCAAACAGATTATATGAATTGAGAAAATCGCGCGGGTACTCCCAAGACGAACTTGCGGATATGCTCGGCGTATCTAGACAGGCAATCTCTAAATGGGAAAGGGGCGAAAGCTCCCCCGACACCGACAACCTTATCGCGCTCGCGCGTCTTTACGGAGTGAGTCTTGACGAACTTGTGGGCTACGTCCCGACGAACAAAATCAACGACGAAAAAGAAAGCGCGGACGATACGGACGAAGTCTTTTCCGACGTTGACGACGCATTCCACGTCAAAAACGACGACGGCTCCGAAGTGTTCATAGACGGTGAAAAAATCCGCGTCATAGACGACAAAGGCAAGCGTATCGAAATAAGCGGCGGTCCCGCTCGTATTGCAAAAACCGTCATCGATAAAGTCGGCGTACACGTCAAGACGGATTTCGTAGATGACGAAAACGACACTTTACACACTGAAAATCACCATATTAACTCCCAGAAAGTGAAAATTCACTCCCCTGCACGCAAAGTTGCGGATGCAGTCGTCCCCGTGCTTGTGCTTGTCGCATACTTGTTGCTCGGCTTCTTGGGCGGTTGGTGGCACCCCGCTTGGCTCGTCTTCTTCGCAATCCCGATTTTCTTCTGCGCGTGGGATGCTTTCTCTGACAAAAAATTGTCTGCCTTCCCCGTCCCCTTCATCGTGCTTGCGGTATATCTTGCGCTCGGCATAGTGCTTCACGCTTGGCATCCCTACTGGGCGCTCTTCTTCATCATCCCCGCCTACTTCTGCATATCCGCACCGCTTGACAAGCACTTTGTAGAAAAACGAAAATCCCAAAACGACTAACGAAAAAGCGCACCGCTCGGTGCGCTTTTTATTATCTCTTCTTAAATTCTTCGCCGTTGATAAGGTAGTCTATCGACACGTTGAAGTATTTGGACATCCTGTTGAGCAACTCAAAACTAGGCTCTCGCTTTCCGCTCTCGTACAACGACAGCGCCTCCCTCGAAATGCTCAAGTCTATTGCAACCTTTTGTTGATTAAGGTTCTTTATTTTTCGTATATCTTTCAGTCCTTTCATCGTTTCCCTTTCATATAATGTAACATTTTGTTACTATATCATTTGTAACATTTTGTTACATTTTGCCTACACCGCCCCTGAATTGTGGCGGCAACGATTGCGCAGGCGGGGAAATGAGATGAAATATCCGCTTTCAATTATTTCGTTTTACGAAGTCAAGCGGTTAATATCAGTTTTTGCATTTCTTTCCGCTCTATTCGTTTGACTTATGTCTGTATATTTGTTAATATCGTATCACTAAAATACTTCCGCCGCCGGGTGGACGCGTCAGGGTTCGTATCGTTAGGCCGTAGCAGATACGAAGGTCTGGCTTTTTTTATGACCGCGCACAAGAGGTAATATGAAAAACAACGTGACTCTCAAAGAATACTCGAAGTACGTATTGTCAAACGTTCTCGGAATGATAGGTATGTCCTGCTATATCCTTGCGGACACCTTTTTCGTTTCGCTCGGCATGGGATCGGACGGCTTAACCGCTCTCAATCTTGCCTGTCCCGCATTCAACTTTATGTTCGGTTTCGGGCTTATGCTCGGAGTGGGCGGAGCAACGAGATTTTCCATTCTCAAAGGTGCGGGAGATATTGACGGCGCAAATAAGGCTTTCACGCACTCCCTGATTTTGACGGAGATATTCTCTATCATTTTCCTTATCATAGGGGTGTCCGCCGCAGGTCCTATCGCGACCGCTTTGGGTGCGGATAGCGCGACTTACGAAATGTGCAAGCAGTACATAATGGTCATACTTTGTTTCGCACCTTTCTTCCTGAACAACTACCTTTTCCAATCTTTCGTCCGCAACGACGGCGCGCCAAGACTCACTATGATTGCGATGATAACGGGCAACCTTTTCAACATTCTATTCGACTGGGTGCTTGTATTCCCCTGTGGTCTCGGAATTTTCGGCGCGGCACTTGCGACTGCTCTCTCCCCCGTCGTCAGTCTGCTCATACTCTCGACTTTCTTCTTCCGCAAGAAGAATAGTTTCCGTTTCTCTCTCGGCAAGCCGTCCGTCAGGTCAATCGGCAAAATCGCAGGCGCGGGACTTCCGTCCTTCCTGTCCGAGTTTTCGACCGCTATCATACTCATCATCTTCAACAAATTGTTCTTGTCTTTGTCCGGAAATATCGGCGTTGCGGCATACACCGTCATAGTCAACGTATTCTACGTCATCATTGCAATCTACAACGGCGTTACGAGCGGTATTCAACCCCTTGTCAGCAAGAGTTACGGCGAAGGCGATTTGCAAAAGTCCTACCAATACTTCCGCTATGCCCTATTCACCCTGCTTGCAATGGCGGTCGTGATATATATCGCTATCTTCTTCGGCGCGGACGGCATCACGAGCATATTCAACAGCGACAACGACCAAACCATGCAATCCCTTGCAACTCTCGGTCTACAACTCTACTTCATCTCCGCCCTATTCAGCGGATTCAATCTGCTCATATCGTCCTTCCTTGCCGCGTCGGACAAACCCATACCCGCCCACGCAATTTCACTTCTCCGCGGTTACGTTATAATCATACCGTCCGCATTCCTACTAGCGCACCTGAACGGCACGACAGGCTTATGGCTCGCCACCCCGATCGCCGAATTTATAACCCTCGCCGTCGCAATCACCCTATTCCTAATCATCTACCGCCAACGCAAAAACGCACCAACCCTTATATAACAAAAATCCGCTCTCATCCAAGAGCGGTTTTTTTAATGATATATGCGACTCTGTCGCATATGATATATGGCTCTGACATATGATATACTTGCTTCGCAAGCATGATATATGCAGTTGACGGTTGCTATACACGCAACCACCGACTGCATATTGCGGATAAATTGCGGCTTGGGGACGGAGCAAAAATACGCAGTTGTGCGTGTTTTTGCTCCGTCCCCAATACGCAATTTTTAAGTATTCACTATGATAGAGCGCACTTATACACGGTGGTTCTCTTTCGAAGACGGCACACAAGACGCAACGGCGGCGAGAACTTCGAGTGCCGTTGTATTGTTTTCGATGTGGGGGATGCCCTTGTGTTTGCTAGTAATGACAGAAAAATCTAAACTAAAATCCACAATATGCAGACGGCGTAGTGTATCGCACTGCGCTGTCTTGCATATATCATACGCAATGCGTATATCATATGGCGAACGCCATATATCATACTTGCAATGCAAGTATATCATTAAAAAAAGCACTGCGGATTGCAGTGCTTTTTTTGCTATTTGTCTAGGGATTTCATTGTCGGGAACAGGAGGACGTCGCGGATTGCGGCGGAGTCTGTGAGCAACATGCAGAGACGGTCGATGCCGTAGCCGATTCCGCCCGTGGGGGGCATGCCGATTTCAAGTGCGTTCATGAAATCGTCGTCCGTCGTGTTCGCTTCTTCGTCGCCTTGTGCGAGTTGGCGTTCCTGCTCTTTGAACCTTGCGCGTTGGTCGATAGGATCGTTGAGTTCGGAATAGGCGTTGCACATTTCCCAACCGTTCATGAACAACTCGAAACGTTCGACGTATTCGGGGTTGGACGGTTTCTTCTTGGTGAGCGGAGAAATCTCGATGGGGTGATCCATGACGAAAGTGGGTTGGATCAGGTGTTCTTCGACAAATTCTTCAAAGAACAGATTGAGAATATCGCCTTTTTTGTGTCTGCTCTCGTACTTGACGTGGTGTTCGTCTGCGACTTTTTTCGCGTCTTCGAGAGTGTGGATTTCGTCCCAATCGACGCCCGAATACTGCTTGACCGCTTCGACCATGGTAATTCTCTCAAAGGGTTTGCCGAGGTCCATTTCGATACCGTTATAGACGATAGTCGTAGTGCCGAGCACTTCTTGCGCGACGTGACGGAACATATTTTCGGTCAAGTCCATCATGCCGTGGTAGTCGGTGTACGCCTGATAGAGTTCCATAAGGGTAAATTCGGGGTTATGTCTGGTGTCGCAACCTTCGTTGCGGAAGACGCGACCGATTTCGTAGACTTTTTCGATACCGCCGACGATCAATCTCTTGAGATAGAGTTCAAGGGAGATACGGAGTTTGAAATCTTCGTCCAACGTATTGTGGTGGGTGATGAACGGTCTTGCCGCCGCCCCGCCCGCGTTGGAGACGAGCATAGGAGTTTCGACTTCCATAAAGCCTTGTCCGTCGAGATAGTTACGGATAGAGCGGATGATTTTCGAGCGTTTGACGAAGGTATCTTTGACTTCGGGGTTGACGATCAAATCGAGATAACGTTGACGGTATCTCATATCCGTATTGGTGAGTCCGTGATACTTCTCGGGAAGGGGGAGCAATGACTTGGAAAGCAGGGTGACTTTGGTTGCGTGGATGGTGGTTTCGCCCGTGCGAGTCTTGAAAACTCTGCCTTCTACGCCGACTATATCGCCGATATCCAACTTTTTGAAATCCGCATATTCCGCTTCGCCGAGGTCGTCGCGACTGAAATAGGCTTGAATGTTGCCGTCGCTATCCATGACGTGACCGAAACTTGCCTTGCCCATAATGCGTTTTGACATAAGTCTGCCTGCAACGGACACGGTTTTGTCTTCGTACGCCTCGTAGTCCGCAAGTATAGCGCCTGCGGTGGCGGTTCTGTCATAGGACGTGATTTCAAAGGGATTTTTGCCCCTTGCGACCAAGTCTTCGAGTTTATCAATTCTGACCTGTTTGACTTCACTGACGTCCACTTCTTGAGTGGGAGCAGTGTTATTGACGTTTTCGCTCATTTGTATATCCTTACTTGATGCTGACGATTTTGTATTCGACGGTCGCGCCGGAGGGGGTAACTACACTGACGGTTGCGCCTTTCTTTTGTCCCATAATGGCTTTGCCGAGAGGAGATTCATTGCTGACCTTGCCTGCGGTGATATCAGCTTCGGTGGTGCCGACGATACGATATTCCATTTCGTCGCCGAATTCGACGTCTTTGATGACGACGGTTTTGCCAAGGGTGACTTTGTTGGAAGTCGCGCTTTCGTCGATGACTACTGCGTGAAGGAGTTTGTCCTCGAGTTCTTTGATTTTTGCTTCGACGAAACCTTGTTCTTGTTTTGCCGCGTCGTACTCTGCGTTTTCGCTGAGGTCGCCGAATTCACGAGCCTTTTTGATGGCTTCGGCGCATTCCATACGTTTGACGGATACGAGATAATCATGCTCTTCTTTGAGTTCTTGCAAACCTTCTTTTGTGAGATAGACTTCTTTCATATTTTATTCCTCTTCTCCTGAAATTTCAGGTTGATTTTCATTGATTTCCGCGGATTCGACTTCTTCGACTTCGACCGCTTCGATTGCTTCCGCGTTTTCGGTTTCGACGATTTCAACCGCTTCGGAAGTTTCAACTTCCACGATTTCCGCATTGTCGTTTGCTACGGTTTCGCTTTCTTCGTTTTCAACGACGTTTTCACCGTTTTCCGCATTCTCTGCAAGGATTGCTTCAACCTTTTCGCTCACGTCCGCTTGATTGACTTTGTAGGCGGGTTGGAGTGCGGTGACCTTGATTTCGATTGCGTGGAATCTGAATCCGAGTGCGCCGTAGAATGCGTCTTCGAGCATAGTGCGCAGATAGGTTTCGGTTTCGACGACGTCCTTGTCGACAATCTTGACCGCGACTTTGAGTCTTACACCGTATTCGTTTGAAATGATAGCGATTTTCCCGCATTTCACACCGTCAACGGAAGAGCAAGTCGTCTTTACGAGCTTGCGGACGACGGATACGGAAGCCTTGCTCGTGCCTTCCTTTTCGGAACGCAACACGATTTCCTTGACTGCGTCGTCGTTGACGAAAGTCATCACGAGGGTTATCGCGGAAAGGACGAGATACAAAATGCCCAACGTCACGAAAAGTCCTCTGACGAGAGAATTTTCAAACTCCTCGAAATCAATTCCGCCAAATGCGGTGACGATGAGGATAAGGATAAGCACAACCGCGATGATTACGCTTGCCGTTGCGAAAATTTTTTGCATAATCTTTTTCATAGCATACTCCTGTCCGCCGTTATCGCGCGGGGCGACCACGACCATAATCATATTTGCCGACGCCATACGTGCGGGCACCTATATATTATTTTAGACTTCGTATAATATATACTAACATTCAAAAATAGTCAAGTGTTTCGCAAAAACCGACGCCCGCTCCGCCCGCCAATTTTCTAAATCCGCCCGCCACCGAAAATTTTATTGCAAATCCGTGCGGATAGATGACCGTATTTCGTTATTTCGCGTATTTTGTCGTTGATTTTGGTGCAAAAGTAAACCTTTTTCAAATTCACTCTTGAAATGCGCCGATTTAGATGATATAATCGAAATAATAAAGGAGGAAATTATGGAAAAAGAAAAACTCGAATTCTTGACTTCAAAAGCAAGAAAACTCCGTGACGACGCCATCGAGATTATCGGCCACTTCGGGGTCGGTCATATCGGCGGAACAATGTCCGTTATGGATGCACTCACCGTTATCTATTATTCCAAAGCCAACATCGACCCCAAAGACCCCGCAAAACAAGACCGCGACCGCGTTATTATGTCCAAAGGACACGCAGGTCCCGCAATGTATGCAGTCCTCGCAGATCTCGGATATTATCCCCAAGAGTGGACGAAAACCCTCAACCAAAACGGTACCAATCTTCCCTCTCACTGCGATATGAACAAGACCCCCGGCATCGACTTCACCGCCGGCTCTCTCGGTCAAGGACTTTCGGCGGCAGTCGGTATGGCGCTCGCTGCGAAAATTGACAATAACCCCGCAACGATTTATTGCTTCATAGGCGACGGCGAATCCCAAGAAGGTCAAATCTGGGAAGCAACTATGTTCGCAGGCAACAGAGGTCTTGACAACCTCATCGTATTCCTTGACAACAACAAAATGCAACTCGACGGCCCCACCGATTCCATCAACTCTCTCGCTCCCGCGGCGGATAAGTGGAAATCCTTCGGCTTCTACGTGCAAGATATCGACGGTCACGACCTCACCGCTATCTCGGACGCAATCGACAACGCCAAGGCACAAAAGGGCAAAGCAAGCATGATCATTCTCAACACTATCAAGGGTAAAGGCGCATCCTTCACCGAAGGCGTGGCAAACTGCCATAGTATGTCCATTCCCGAAGAACTGTGGAGAAAAGAAACGGGGAGGTATGAATAATGACTGACGAAAAAGAAATGCGACAGGTGCTCGCAAACACCCTCGCCGAATTGGCAAACGATGACAATAGAATAGTCGTTCTCGAAGCGGACCTTATGGGTTGCCACGCAACCAAAGCGTTCAAAGAAGCTCACCCCGACAGATTCGTCAACGTGGGCATCGCGGAAGCAAACCTTATCGGTGTTGCGGCAGGTATGTCTGCAATGGGCAAAATCCCCTTTGCGTATTCCTTCGCACCCTTTGCGACTCGTCGTTGCTACGACCAAATCTTCATCTCGGTCGCATATGCAAAACGCAACGTCAAAATCGTAGGCTCCGACCCCGGCGTATGCGCAGAAGCAAACGGCGGAACTCATATGCCTCTCGAAGATATGGCTATCATGAGAGCAATCCCCAAAATGGTTTGCTTTGAACCTACCGACGCGGCAATGCTCGCTCGCGCAATTCCGCAAATCATCGACTACCCCGGCGCAGTCTATATCCGCCTTTTCCGTAAGAAAGCAGAACACGTTTTCTACGACGTTCCCGATTTCCAACTCGGCAAAGCAACCAAAGTCCGCGACGGCAAAGACGTTACCCTTATCGCAAGCGGTATAATGGTCTCCAGAGCAATCGCGGCGGCGGATGAACTCGCAAAAGAAGGCATCTCTGCGGCAGTGCTCAATATGCACACTTGGAAACCTATCGACGAAGATGCAATCGCAGAGGCGGTCAAGAACACGGGCGCAATCGTCACCTGTGAAAACCACGCAACAAACGGCGGTCTCGGTTCTGCAGTCGCAGAAGTCGTCGTTGAGAAATGCCCCGCTCCCGTCGAACTCGTCGGTGTCAAGAACAGTTTCGGCGAAGTCGGCAAGAACGCATACCTCAGCGAGAAATTCCACCTTACCACCGCAGACATCATCGCGGCGGCAAAAAAAGCAATCGCAAGAAAGTAACAACAACCATTCCAAAAAAAAAGCACTGCAATCCGCAGTGCTTTTTTATTCTCGTCCAAACAGTTCGTCGGTCGTTACGTCAAATAAGTTTGCTATGGCAACGATAGTATCAATATCAGGCTCGGTTTCTCCACGCTCCCAATAGGAAACGTTTCGCTGGGTGTTGCCGATTTTCTCCGCCAACTCCGTCTGCGACATATGATTTGCCTTTCTCAACGCTTTCAGATTTTTACCAAACGAGTTTTGCATACTTGCATTTTAGATGATAATATTCTATAATGTGAAAAATAGATGATAATCATCTAAACTTGGGTGGCGTAATGACGATTTCTTTTTTTGGACATAGCAAATTATATTATGATTCATACGAGAAAATATTTGTAGATAAATTGAAATCGCTTGCGGAAAATAACGAATTAACGTGCTATATCGGCGGTTATGGAAATTTTGATGATTTCGCACTTAAATGTTGCAGAGAATTGAAAAAGGACTTTGTGTCAATCACCACGGTTAAGGTTTTGGCATATTACAACGAAAAAATTGCAGACGCACGGTTTGATGAAATTTATTATCCTGAACTTGAAAAAATTCCAAAAAGATTAGCAATTATCAAAAGAAATGAAATTATGATTGATGAGTCTGACTATATATTCTTTTTTGTCGACCGCTGTTGGGGCGGTGCATACACCGCGCTTGAATATGCAAAAATGAAAAACAAGAAATATTTCAACATAGCAGATTTGTAATACGTGCTTTTCCTTTTAGAGACGTTTCCTCTTGGGGACGGGGACAAAATAGGAAATAATTTCCGCTTTAATCCCCGTCCCCAAGAGGAAATCGAAGAATAAAAGCTACTGTTCATAGGAAAATTTCAGAATCGGGTTTTGCCTTGATAAATGTGAAAATCAGTTTTCATCCCTGTCCCTAAGCGGAAATGATAAGCAAATAAATTAAGCGATACTGCTAACGCTTTTTATTCGAGTGCGGGTGCCCCGCCCGCTTTAACACCAAAACGAAAATTTTGCGGAATACGATTTGAGTTACGGATTATGCACGAGTTGAAGCAAAAAATTTTAGTGCGGTAGAAGTTGCGCCCGCTGCCGTCAGAACGATTTCGCAGAAAACCGCCGAAGGCAACGACGTATAAGCAACTGGCGATAGCAATATATCACACGCGACGAAGTCGCGTATACCATTAAAAAGCACTCCGCTTGGAGTGCTTTTTACAATCGGGTTACTTTTTTGCGTTGAGCCATTTGCGGAGTGATTTGTCGTCGGTGTTCACAATGTCCACTCCTTCGTGGAGCATATCGTAAAGTTCGAGTCCCGAGAACGTCGGGGGTGCGACTGCGATTTCACCGTTAGGACCGATTTTGCCGACTTCGTGGTGTTCCGCACTGCCCTCTTCTTTGCGGTAGATGACGAGTTTCTGCCACATAAATTCGAGCACGCAGTTGATGATCATGACCGTGCCTTCCGCAACAAGACTTGCAAGGAATTCGAGTTCCACACCCATTGCGCCGATGAGCAGGTTCTTTATCGTGGGAACGTACCAAGTTTGGAAGGGATAGAACGGCACGTAGAACAAGAACGCAAGAGTCATCGCTCTGGGCACGTTGCCTGCGGATTTGAACGTGAATTTGCGGTTCATCGTGAAGTTCCAGAGAATAGACAGGCAGAGCGCTATCGTGGTGGACACGAAATCTCTGACGGGCATATCTATCATGAACCACATCATATCGTTGCCCTTGATGAAGAGTTGCAGAATGCTGAACGAGATAAGTTGGATTGCGCCTGCGCTTGCCGCGCAAATGAAATATTTGATTGCTTGGCGGAAAGTCTTTCTGCGCACGAATTTATATTCTTGCACTTCTTCAGGGAGCAATTCCGCGAGTTGTTCTTTCGTGAGTTTTACGGATCCTAATTCTTCCATAAGTCCTCCAATGCCGTTGTTTTTGCCGTTATTAAATATATTTTAGCACAATAAGCGCGCAAGTTCAATAGTTTATCACCCGTTTGAAGATTGAATTTTTGTCAATAATGATTGCGTGAACCTGAACGAACTCAAAGAAAGTATCAAAACCGCTCTGAACGATAGCGACGACGTTATCACGAGAGAATTTTCATCCGCGGGCGCGGACTGCGCGCTTTTCTATCTCGACGGACTGACGGACAAAGAACTGCTAGAGCGGGACGTAATCGCCCCGCTACTCAAAACCGACGTCCCGCCGAGCGAGAGCAATTTGTCCGAAATCGTGTGTTTTTGCGAGCAACCGAAACCGCTATACGACGACGATTGCCCACAAACGATTGCGGACGGTGACGTCGTGCTTTTCGCGAGCGGAAAAACCTTTGCGATTAGTCTGCGCAAATTTGAAAAACGCGCGATTAGCGAACCGCCTACGTCAAGCGTTTTGAAAGGTCCAAGAGAAGGTTTCATCGAAGAAATCAAGACGAACATATCTATGATACGGCGCAGAATAAAAAGTCCCGATCTCACCGTCAAAAATCTGAAAATCGGTCGGTATTCCAATACCGCCGTTTCTCTCGTCTACCTGTCGGGAGTCGCAGACGATAAAATCGTCGAAGAAGTCACGCGCAAAATCGAAAGTATTGACGTCGACGGCGTAATTGACAGTGCCTACGTCACTTCCTTCATACAGGGCAGACGGCATACCTTTTTCAGTCAGGTCGGGGACACCGAAAAACCCGACGTCGCCGCGGCAAAAATTCTCGAAGGCAGAATAGTCGTTTTCGTGGACGGCTCCCCTATGGCACTCACTCTGCCCTTCATACTTTTTGAAGACTTGCAGGACGGCTACGACTACTACTCCGAAGACTGGCGCGCGGGTATGATACGCTTTTTCAGACTTATGGGCGCACTGCTCACCGTGCTACTTCCGGGAGCGTACGTCGCACTCCAAAGTTACCACTACCACCTACTGCCGTTGAAATTTATGATAACCCTACTTGCCGCGACGGACGGAATACCATTTCCGCCCGCCATTGAAATGCTATTCGTGTTGCTACTGTTTGAAATTCTCAATCAAGCGTCCATACGTATGCCGCGATTTATGGGAATATCGTTGTCTATCGTCGGCGCGATAGTGCTTGGTGATACGGCGGTCAAAGCGGGGTTGATTTCATCCCCCGCCGTCCTTGTGTCCGCACTGTCCGCGATAGGCATATTCTGCGTCCCCGACCAAGTGGGCGCGCTATCAATTTTGCGTCTACTTTTCCTGCTTGTATCCGCCGTCATAGGACTATTCGGGATAGTGATTTTGATGCTTATATTGATAGCGTATTTGACTTCGCTCGAAAGTTTCGGAGCAGCATATCTTGCCCCTTACGCACCGAGAATCACCCCGGATCTCAAGGACGCAATGCTCAAAGAAGGGACTTTCAATATGCGCACTCGTCCCTACTCTATCCCGAACAAAAACCGCACTCGTATGCGTGAAAACGTGTTTAACGATAACGAAATGAGATGATAAACTCCGCTTTTCACAAAAAACCTATCACAACAACAATATTCAACTCGCAAGTCGGCGCGGTGATTTTCATATGCGCTTTCGCACACAAAGCATCATCGCTTCCCGCCCTGATTTCAGAATCAATAGGCTCGTCTACGCTTTGGCTTTACGTTTTCATGTCCGTCGTCGACCTGACCTGTTTTGCGCTCACCTACTACTTCTTTTCGGACGGCACCGACGAGGCTCTCGAAAACTCGAAAGCATACAAAATCGGCATAGCAATTCTTATGGTGTTTTTAGGCTTGAAAGGGGTTGTATTTTTCGCGCACTCCGCAATGTATCTCTCCCACGAATTGTTTGTCAACGTGTCCCCTTTCGTCGTCATATCCATACTTCTCATACCTATCGCATACATCGGCACGAAAGGAATAAAGACGATTGCGCGCACCTGCGAAATTTTGTTTCCGATCGTGTTTTTCATCATAATTGCCAATCTCGTTTTCATCAAATCGCAAACGGATTTCACGAGAAATCTACCGGTGTTTGCGGTCGCTCCGTCTGAATTTTTCAAGACTTCGATGCAATTCGGGTTGTGGCTATGCGACCCGTTTCCCCTGATTTTCGTGAGAGTCAAAAACAAAAAGCGTCCTTACGTTTCACTGTCCGCGGGGTGTTGTTTTATTCTTCTCAACGTGTGCGTGCTTGTGGGAATGGCAATATACGGTGATTCTATGCGCCTTGTGAGCAATCTGCTCGTCAAAATGGCGGGTTTCAACCTGCTATCCCTTGAAATCGGTAGGCTCGAATGGACGGTGCTATTTGCTGTTATGACAATGGGACTCGTCACGCAATCATTGATTTTCTGGGGTATCAACGAATGCGCTATCCGCCTTTTCAAAACGGACGTGCCTACGAAAATAGGTTGGTGCGCACTGCTCCTGTCGTTAGGGATATTCCTACCCTCCCTACAAACTATAATCGACTTCTCTCACGGACGGATTGTGGGGACGGTAGCGTTTTCGATAGCGGTTTTCCTGTCCGCATACTTTGCACTTTTGAAATACCGCTACGAAAAGCATCGCTACGATTTCCACTTCGAATACGTGCGCATACCAAAAGCGGAAAAGGGGGTTGACTATGACTAAAATAACCAAGGCGGTCTTGACGAAAAAATGGGCGGTGCTACTCGTGTTATCCCTGTTTCTCGTGGTCTTCGGACGACTCGTAGACAACAAGGCTTTGACGCAGACGGGCATAGTCGTGGGGTTAGGGGTTGACTACCAAAACGGCGAATACGAAACATCCGCGCAAATCGTAGTTTTGACGGGCGGAGCGGAAAGCGCACAGTCCACGGAAAACTATTTGACCTACCGCGCGAAAGGAAAAACCATAAGTGAAGCGATTGATGAAATTAGCAAAAAAGCGGGGTTAATCGTATCACTTTCGCACTGTAATCTCGTGATTATGTCAAAAAGTGCTTTGGCGCTCGATCCTGTCGACACCTTCCTTCCGCTCATCGGCACGTACGCTATGCCCGAGCAATCGATAGTTGTCACGACCGAAGAAGACGATATAGGAAAGGTGCTATCGGCAAAGGTTGCGTCATCCGTCAACCTACCCTTTTTCGTGCAAGAATCCTTGCTTCAAGACTTGGGCACAGGCGGTTACGCCGTCCTTGCAACGAAAGAGTTTATCGCGAAAATGCTATCTCGCAGCGGTGCCGCGGTGCTCCCTATCATCGACCTATCTCCCTTGGAAGATGAGCCTATATCAAACGCGTCGTCAAGCGGTGATAGCGGAGATACTTTCGTGGTTTCTCTCTCGAGAAATCTCGTCGTTTCAAGGAGCGGGACTTTCGCACTCGACAAGGAAAAATCCGAAATAACGGGACTCTATCTCACCGACTACGTGAAGGATAAATTGCAAGTTGAGTCAAACGGCGGGCAGTTTGAATTTGACCTAATCAAAAAATCCGTCAAGACCGAAATCGACGGTTATACGGTGAGAATCAAGACGAAATTCACCCTTGCTTTCGTGGAGGCGCAGGGGGTAAATTCAAAGGATAGACTGACTTGCAATCATCCCGCAGTCAAGCAGGCGGCAAACGACCTTGCAACGAATATGGAAAAAACTTTCTACGACTGTTTCACACTGTCAAAAAGCACGGGCGCAGATTTTTTGGGACTCGAAAACGCAGTGTATAGAAAAGTCGGGCGCACTCTCCCCGAAAATTGCCTTGACCGAATCACTCTCGAAGTCGACTACGACGCAACGGTCAGGGAAAACTAATCACAACGAAAATCAAAATCGAATAAACTGTCGTGAGGTGCGTATGGATTATCTTTTGCCCGACGACGAAACGATTGCCAAAATGGCGGAAGAATTTCGCAAAATTCTCCCCGACAAGAGCGGGGACGTCGCCACCCTTTCCGCCCCGCAAAACCAACCGCAACAAAGCACTAATATTTTAGTGCTTTACTTTGCCTTTGCTTTAGGGTATAATTTGGGATATGGAACTGCAATTTCTAACACCCACCGAAGTTTGGGAAGGGTTCAATCCCAAAAAAGACCCTTTGGAAGCGTCGATTACTTCGACTGACGTCAAGAACAATCTCGTTGAATCGTCCTTGTTTTTCACGTCCGAAACGAAGCAGGACGGCAAAGTACGCGTAAAAGCGCGCTTGTTTTACGATGCTCGTTGGCGGGATAACCGCCCCGCTATTCTCCTTCTGCCCACCCTCGAAATGCACGAGGATTTGTCCGACGTTCTCCCCGAACTCATCAGGGAAGGTTACGTCGTTTGCAGAGTGGACTACTCGGGCGCGGACGAAAGCAGTACGACTTTTCCGCCGTCGCTCTCTTACGCATCCTACCCCGCCTGCGCAAGTCAACTTCGCGAGATAAAGACGTCCGCCCGCGAAACCCCTTGGTTTGAATGGGCGAAAATCGCAAGACGCGCTATCTCACTTCTCCAAGAAACGCACCCCGTGGACGCGGATAGAATCGCAGTGCTCGGCATTGGCGCGGGCGCGCATATTGCGTGGCAGGTCGCAGGTATGGACGGCAGAGTGTCTGCTCTTGTCGCAATCAACGGTGGTGGCTATCTTTGGAGGGACGGTTGCCCTCGTTTCACAACGGATAACGTTCCCGCGACGGATGCGGAGCGTGCATTCTCGACAGGTGCGGGCGCGGAAACCTACGCGCGATTCGTCACCTGCCCCACTTGCTACGTCGTCGCATCCAATAGCGAAAGCGCGGACGTGGACAGAGCGGGGGATATTCTCTCTCTCGTGCAGTCCAAAACACAAACTTTGCTCATCTGCAACGGCACGACCGGACAAATCACTTCAAGCGTATTTTTGAGCCTTGTGCATTGGATGAAAACCAACTTTGCACACGACCCCGTCGAAGCGTCTCGTTGTCCCGACTTGTCCTTTGAAAACATCGAAGGGCACCTGCATTTGCGCCTTAAAAACGCAACCCATTTCAAGAATAGAACGGTCTACGTCGCATACGGCGAGCCGAATAACGCTTACCGCCATTGGTATACTCTGGACGGCGGACAGAAAGTCGGCGCACACGAATACACTTTCTACGTCCCTGTGTCAGACGTGAGAGACTTGGTGGTCGCATACGCAAGTATCGCATACAAAGACGGCTCGGCGGAATGCTCCCCCGTCATCGGAATTGTCCCCGAAAAAATCGGTGTGTCCGAAGAATCGGACGAAAACGAAGCGGGTAGAATCATCTACACCGGGGATATGGGGACGGGCAACTTCGTAGCATCGTCGAGAAGTGCAATCTTGGACGAAAAAACGCTCACGACAACGAGCGGTCCTTTCGACATCAACGGCGTGGTCGTCAGAAAAGGCAAACTGTCCTTCTTCCGCGACTCCAAAGAGAATTTCTCATCCCAACGCGACGCGATTTTCCAATTCGACGCATACTCTGCAGAGCATAAGGAAATCATCGTATCCGTGAAAACTTCCCAACAAGAATTGCCGTACAAGACGAAAGTCACGTTGTCGGGCGGTGAGTTTTGGCAAAAAGTATCCTTGTCCGCAAACGACTTCAAGTCGGATGCGGGGCGTACTCTCCCCTTGTTTGCGGACGGCAAACGCTTCTCCTTTGAAAACGCGGAAAACGTCGTATTCAACAATTTGTTGTGGATATAACGGATAAATCGGCATACAATTAAACGCAAGATGGACAACGAAGAAATATTCGACACTCCCAATTCAAAACGCAAAAAAGTCGTTACGTCCGTCGCGGTCGTCGTGGCGGTGGTTTTGCTTGCGTGCCTGACCGCGTTTTTGTTGAAAACCTACGTTTTCGTGTCAATCCCCGTGAGCGGTGACAGTATGAATCCCACTCTGACCGGGGGTGTGTATATCCTGAACGACGACAACACCGTCAAGGAAACCGTTCAAAAAGGGGACACCCTAATCCTTGACAAAGTCGCAAAAATCAAGCGCGGGGATATAGTCGTATTCCACAAACAAGACGAGAAAAATCTCGTGAAAAGAGTGATCGGAATTGCAGGAGATACGATCACCATAAAGGAAGGAAAAGTCTTCCTGAACGGCACGGAATTGCCCGAATCTTACGTCATCGGCAACACTTACGCCTACGGCGGATCCGCATACGATCCCACCGAAATCACGTTGACCGTCCCCGACGGACACGTCTACTGCCTTGGCGACAACCGCGAAAACAGTATGGACTCTCGCGCACTCGGCGCGATTTCTCTCGACGACGTCATCGGAAAATGCATCCTCATCGCATCCGGCGACGGCAAACTCCGCACTCCATAAAACGCTTTTGCAAATTGCAAGCGGGTATCAAAACAAGCAAAAATAATAGCCACCGTTTCGGTGGCTATTTTCATTATTTTTCGATGATGCGTTTCAGGCGTTTTTCCCAGTTTTTGACGGCGGTTTCACTGTATGAGCGCGGTATCGCTTTGCCCACTCTTTCCGCTTTTGCACATCTCATAATCATAGTGTTCATTTGAAGAAGTACGCCTATCTTGCCAAGCCCGACCGCACACACCTTTTTGACTGCGTCCGCGGGACCTATCTTGACGAGATTTCCGCTTGCGACTTTGATAAGGTCGTCGTTCGAGAGAATTTTGCTTCCGAACATCCAATCGACCATTTCATCCGATTGGGTGAGAAGCCAATGTTTCATGACGTCCACACCGCAGTGTTGTCCGCCGTATTCGCGGAAAACTCTGACTTGATAATTCCAAAGACGCTTGACGGTGAAGAGTTCTTCCCCTTTCACGCCCTTGGTCATATTTCCGCCTATGCTTTCTGCAAGGATTTCCGCCGACAACATACTCGATGCAATGCCAGATCCGAGAAGGGGTATGGTTTGATATGCCGCATCCCCGATTGCTACGTAGCCGTTTGCGACCATTCTCGTTGCGGGATAGCGGACGGGGATAATCACGTTGTAACCGCCGCGCACGATTTCATCCCCCAAAATCTCGTTGTGCGCGCGCATATAATCTATTGCTTCTTTCTTCGTCTTTTCGTCAAGGTTCCCGATTCTTCCGACAAGCACGTTGACAAGAGTGGGATCGTTGTCAAGGATAGTCCAAGAGATCCCCGGCTCACCCAAATGTTTCATATACACCTTGTTGGTATACTTCGGATCGGGGGAACCGTCCTTTCTTCTATAGAACGCGCGATACGCTTCGAACACTTCGTTGTCCTTGATTTGAGTCACGCCGAATGCGGTGGGAAGTTTCGAGCGGACGGGAGAATATGCACCTGCGCTATCCACGACGAGATCGCATATGATTTCTTCTCCGTCGATGACCACGCCGACGACTTTATCCCCGCGAATGACGGGAGCGTCGACACCCTTGCCAAACTCGAATTTCGCATAATCTTTCGCTCTGTCGAAAAGGACTTTGTTGAGCGGTCTGCGCTCGATTGACAAGTCGGGGTCGGACTCGTCTTGCGTAAATTCTCTCACCGCTTTTTCATAGGGAGAGCAGAAAGTCCAAGAACGTTTTTTGAAATGTTCTTCGGGAATATTTATTCCGAGACGGCGGAAAATTTTGGGACTGACGTCATCGTGCCAGTCGTATCTCATCTCGTCGAGAGAGGGTGCTTTTTCATAGACGGTAACGTCGAAACCGAGCTTGCCGAGTTTTTCTGCGGCGACCATACCGCCGATGCCTGCGCCAACGATTATAACTTTCATAAAGCCTCCGAAAAGGATTTTGATACAACTATTATACACCGCCCTCGTCGATTGCGCAACCCTGCATTTTTGTTTTTGTTCAACAAAAAAGCAGGAACGGATAATTTCCATTCCTGCAAAAATACGCATTTTATCTTGTCAAAAACGATATATAAACCGTTTTTTAGAGTTTTTCGACCACTGCGCCGTCTTTCGTGTCTTTGACAGAATATCCGAGCGCGGTTATCTTTGCGCGGATTTCGTCTGCGACCGCCCAGTTGCGCTCCGCCTTCGCTTTCGCTCTTTCTTCGACGAGAGCAAGTACTTCTTGAGGGACTTCGTCTTTTGCCTTGCTTTCGGCAAATGCGATGAACTCTGCGGGGGTTGCTTTGAAGAAACCAAGCAAGCCGTAACTGTCTTTGACCGCCGCTATATCGTCAAGCGCGGAAGAGTCGCCGGCAGTGATTTTGCTCTTGATTTTTTTGAAGTAACCGAACAAATCCGCAAGTGCTTTCGCGGTGTTGAAATCGTCGTCCATTGCATCGTTGAACGCTTTGTCGATTTCCGCATTGCCCTTTCCGCCGACTCCGAATGCCTTTTCCGCTTGCTCAATGATTTTGTAAAATCCGAGAAGGTGTTTTTCCGCCTCGGGGAAAAGATCGTCGGTGACGTTGATATCCCCTCTGTAGTTGGTTTGAAGAAGGGCGAATTTTATGGTTTCGGGATGATACGCTTCAAGCAAATCCGCAAGGAACAAACTGTTGCCCAAAGACTTCGACATCTTTTGTCCGTTGACTTTGATGAGTCCGTTATGTATCCAGTATTTCGCAAATTGTTTGCCAGTCAACGCTTCGGTTTGAGCGATTTCGTTTTCGTGGTGGGGGAAGATAAGGTCGCGACCGCCGCCGTGAATATCAATCTGCTCGCCGAATGCTTTCATATTCATTGCGGAGCATTCGATATGCCAACCGGGACGTCCGTTGCCCCAAGGAGATACCCAATACGGCTCCCCTTCTTTTGCGGACTTCCAAAGTGCGAAGTCAAGGGGATTTTTCTTGTTGTCTTCGTTTTCGATACGGACGCTTTCAAATGCGTCTTCAAGTTTTCTACCGCTGAGTTTGCCGTAACCTGCAAAACTCTCAACCGCAAAATACACGTCCCCTTCTTCGGTGGGATAGGCGTGTCCTTTCTCGATGAGTTTCGCGATAAATTCGATTATGCCGTCCATAGTGCAAGTCGCTTTGAGCCAAATATCCGGGTCGTCGACTTGCAACGCGCGCATTTCCTTGTCGATTTTCTCAATCATCATCTCTGCGTACTTATCGGCAGGGATACCCGTTTCGTGAGATTTCGCGATGATTTTGTCATCGACGTCGGTATAGTTTCTGGCGTACGTAACCTGATAACCGCTCTTGACGAGATACTTGCGGATGACGTCGTAGATGAGCGCTTGATATGCGTGTCCGATATGCGCCTCACCGCTCACCGTGATACCGCAAGCGTACATCTTGACTTTGCCGTCTTCAAGGGGATGAAACTCTTCTTTTCTTCTTGTTAAAGTGTTGTAGATTTTGAGCATAATTCCTTCCTATTCGCCGTCTTTATTCGGCGTAGCCTCGGGCATATTGTTCTCGTCGTAGGTGATGGAATAACGGCAAGCGTGTATTCCCGCATTCTTCTCGAGTTCGTAGATACGCTCGTTAAGGCGTTTGAATTCTTCCATAATGGGGTCGGGCAAGAGAATTTGATCCATATCCGCCACCCTTTTGCCCTCTTGTTTGACCACTCTGCCGGGGACTCCGACGACGGTCGAGTGCGGGGGAACGGATTTTAGCACTACACTGCCCGCTCCGATTTTGCTATGTGCGCCTATGGTGAGCGGTCCGAGCACCTTTGCGCCCGCCGATACCATGACGTCGTTTTCAAGGGTGGGGTGACGTTTGCCTACGTCCTTTCCGGTACCGCCAAGGGTAACACCCTGATAAAGAATGCAATCGTCCCCTATCTCCGCGGTTTCGCCGATGACGACGCCTGCGCCGTGGTCTATCATAACTCTCTTGCCTATCACTGCGGCGGGGTGAATTTCCACGCCCGTGCGACGACGAGAGTTATCCGCCACGAGTTTTGCAAGGGTTTTCATACCCTTGTTCCAAAGCGCGTGCGCGTAAAGATGACTGCAGAGCGCCTTGTAACCTGCGTACGTCATTTTGACTGACGACGGCGAAGTTGCGGCAGGGTCGCTTGCAAGTATCTTTTCAAGATAGGATTTTTTGTATTCTTTGATTTTCATTGTTATTCCGCGTCGTTATTCTCCGCGATTTCCACTGCGGGCTCTTCCGCATTTTGCTCCGCAACGGGTTCAAACATCTTGTCGATTTCGTCGGCGTAGATGGTTTCTTTCTCGTAGAGAGCCTTGACCATAACGTCCATAATCGAACGATGTTCGGTCAGAATTTGAAGCGCGGTTGCATATTGCGTGTCGAGAATTTTCTTGACTTCCGCATCGATCTTCGCCGCCACTTCGTCGCTGTAATTCAGTTGGGTTTGATAATCTCTGCCAAGGAAAACTTCCTCGCTTGCGCCGAGATACATATTGCCGAGTGTGTCCGACATACCCCATTCGGTGACCATCTTGCGCGCGATTTTGCTTGCGCGTTGAATATCGTTGCTTGCGCCCGTGGATATATCTTTGATGACGATTTCTTCCGCCGCACGTCCGCCGAGAAGCATAGTGATTTGGTCGAGAAGTTTTTGTTTGGTCATATGACTGTCGTCGTTTTGCGGAAGGGTGATTGTGTAGCCCGCCGCCATACCTCTCGGAATGATACTGACTTCGTGCACGTCGTCGCAATTCTTGACGCATTTTGCGATGATTGCGTGTCCGCTTTCGTGGTATGCGGTGATACGTTTGTCCGTTTCGGTGATGACTCTGCTCTTCTTTGCGGGACCTGCGATAACCTTGTTGATTGCTTCGCTAATATCCTTCATGCAAATAGTCTTGCGATTGTCGCGGGCGGCAAGGATAGCCGCTTCGTTGAGCATATTTTCAATGTCCGCACCCGTGAAACCGACGGTGAGTCTTGCAACGTCCTTGAAGTTGACGTCGCTTGCAAGGGGTTTATTTCTTGCGTGGACTTTCATGATGTCTTCTCTACCCTTGACGTCGGGCACGTTGACGTAGATTTGTCTGTCGAATCTGCCCGGGCGCATAAGTGCGGGGTCGAGAATGTCCGCGCGGTTGGTAGCCGCCATTACTATTATACTGTCACTGGACTCGAAACCGTCCATTTGAACGAGAAGTTGGTTGAGCGTTTGTTCTCTTTCGTCGTTTCCGCCGCCGAGTCCCGCTCCGCGTTGTCTGCCGACCGCGTCGATTTCGTCGATGAACACGATACAAGGCATACTGTGTTTCGCTTGCTCGAACAAGTCGCGCACTCTCGACGCGCCGACGCCGACGAACATTTCAACGAAGTCGGAACCGGAAATCGAGAAGAAAGGCACGTTCGCCTCACCCGCGACCGCTTTTGCGAACAGAGTTTTACCCGTTCCCGGAGGACCTACGAGAAGCACGCCTTTGGGGATACGCGCACCGATTTCGGTGAACTTTTGGGGATTTTTGAGAAAGTCGACGATTTCTTGAAGTTCTTGTTTCTCTTCTTCCGCACCCGCGACGTCGTTGAAACGCACTTTGATGTCCTTGACTTTGTTCGCTTTGGTCTTGCCGAAGTCGAGAGCCTTATTGTTCGCGCCCGCGCTCTTGCGCATAACGACTATAAAGATGATTGCGAGAATTGCAAGCATCACAAGGGGTACGACGAATGAACTGACCGTCGAAGTGGTCGTGGGATCGTCGTACACAACGTTGACTGCGGGACCGCCGTTTTCCGCCCATTCCGCAAGGGTGCTTTCAAAGGCGGTACGAGACGCAATATAGCAGAAATACGTGGAAGAACTTTCCCCTTTCAACTTGATATTGACGGTATAGTTTCCTTGGATATAGAGAGTGTCGATTTTGCCCGACTGATAAAGACTTACAAGACTTTCTGAGTTGAGGTCGCTCGTCGTGTAGGGGATCTCGGTGGGGCCCGACAATTCTACGATCAAAATCACTGCGAGCATAATAATCACTATGGCAGCGACGACGATTAAGATTCTTTTGGTTGAAGTTTTCATTATTCCTCCGTAGACCTAGCCTCGGCATAATATTATAGATATGTCTTATTATTATAAATATTATACGCAAAAAAGTCAACGACAAGGCACTATTTCCTTCATTATTGCCGTTGACGGACTTGAGCCTAAAAACAATATAGCGCGGCGTGATTAAACGAAAATTAAACTCACGCCACCGATTTGAAAAGCATACGAATTGCGGAATATATCACAAACGCTATTTTATCTGCCATTTTTGACACTTCAACCCCGTTTGCGTTCAAAAGTTCGTGCATATAGTTGCCGTCGTTCACACCCACTACACCGAGTATTCCGACGTCGCCGTAGCGGTTTTTTCTCCCGCCTACCGCGGCGGGACACACCCCGTCTTCTCTCACGGTAAACTTGCCTATCCGCTCCTTTTTGCCAAGGGACGCATCCACGGATAGCACGACCGCTCTCGGATGCAACGACGAAATCAAAGGCAGATATTCGTCCATATTCCTTGCGGTCAAGGGACGGTCGAGAGTGCCGTATACGTAGCACGGCAAATTGTATTTTTCAACGAGTGCGCTGCCGACGTAAGGGCCTAAAGAATCCCCCGCAATACTCGGCGCACCAAAACAAACGATAACTATTTCCATAGGCGGTATTGTTGCCAAATCCGCCGATTTTCATACTACGTCGCGAACACGAAAACCGCCGAACAGATTATCCCCGCAATCGTACTGACCGCGGGAAGTTCACCGCCGTTCATATCCGTCGCTTCGGGCAGAATTTCAAGGAAAGTCACGTATATCATCGCACCGCCCGCAAGCCCCATACATGCCCCCGTCGCAAGAGCGCTTATTCCGCCCACCGCAACCCCGACGACCGCTCCGAGCACCGTTGACGCACCCGCAAGAAAAGAGAGAAAAATCGCTTTTATCGGTTTCACTCCGCCCGACGATAAGGGTGCGGATATGACCGTCCCTTCGGGGACGTCGTGCAGTGCTATGACGAGAGCGACAAGCACTCCCGCCGACGTTTCCGCAACACCCGACGCGCCTATCGCCATACCTTCGGGGAAGTTGTGAAGAGCGATTGCAAAAAACATCACTATCCCTGTGCGCAGAGTTTTCTTTCTGCTATCCGCAGATTTATCGTTTTTCATCGCAAGGACGGTTGCGACGACTCGATTTCCGCCGTCTCCGACACGTTTTTCGACGAAATCCAAAATTGCGTTCACCGCATATACTCCGAGCGCGCCCGCTATCGTAGATAGCGTAGCGACGATAACACCGATATAATCCTGCCCCGCGACCGCCGATTTTTCCACCGCTTCGGGTATCATCTCGAAAGTCACGACACCGGTCATAACTCCGCCCGCAAAAGCAAGAATTTTGCCCGTTGTTTCCTGTCCTTTCCCCTTCAAAAGCACGCCGAGAATACCGCCTATCCCCGTCCCCAATACCCCTGCAATCAGGGAAACTATTACCATAAATTCGCCGTTTGTGAGCGTACTCATTCCAGTGAACATAGAACTTTTAATCTCCTTTTAATAAAACGCGCAAGATAGTCCCGTCGTTTGACTTTACGCAAGTCTTATGCTATTTTTATGGTATGGATAAGTTTTTTATAACAACGGATAAAACGGCGGACTACCCCGACTTCTTGTTGAAGGACGAAACGGACTTTGCCGTGCTCGATATGTCGTACGTAGTGGACGGCAAACTTTATTCGTGCTCGGACGGACTTTCCAACAAGGAGTTTTATCAACTTTTGTCCGAGGGGAAAACTTCTTCCACTTCTATGGTATCCGTCGAGAATACGCAATCGTTTTTTGAAGATATTCTCGCAAAAGGATACGATATTTTGCATGTCTCTTTCTCGTCCGCACTCAGCGGAAGTTACGAAGGATATTTGAAAGCGGCAAGCGGTGCAATGAAAAACTATCCCGATAGAAAAGTCGCCGTCGTGGACAGTCTGTCCGCAACGTGCGGGGAAGCACTTCTCGTCTATTACGTGCTTCGCAAGCGCGACGAAGGCGCAAGTTTCGACGAATGCACGCACTACGCTTCCGAACTCCGCGACCATATAGGTCACGTTTTCACCGTGGACGATTTGATGCATCTCTACCGTGGCGGTAGACTGAAAAAAACCACCGCTACCGTCGGAAAAGCACTCAATATGAAACCCGTCCTTATGGTGTCCGACGAAGGCAAACTGGTTCCCACCAACACCGTTATGGGAAGACGCCCCGCGCTCAAAACCATGGTGGACAAAATGGAAGTCAAAAACGCAGGCTACGACGACAAACTTATCATCATCGCCCACTGCGATGCGTTCGACGATGCTATGACCTTGAAAAAAATGGTGGAAACTCGACTAGGCAAAACCAACGTACAAATCGCGGAAATCTCCCCTATCGTCGGCACGCACCTTGGCAAAGGCGGACTGACTCTGTTCTATCTCGCCAAAGACAAAATCCCCTTCATCCGCTAACACGACTCACCGCGCGGTGAGTTTTTTATTGCGTTTCAACTGCGGCTTGGGGACGGAGCAAAAATGCGGCTTGGGGACGGAGCAAAAATACGCAGTTGTGCGTATTTAGGGACGGAGCAAAACACGCACTATTTATCCCTATAATCCACACAAATTCCAACTGTACGTTCACTTTCACTCACTTTTTACACAACTCTGACTGCGGCTTGGGGACGGAGCAATTTTACGCAGTTGTGCGTATTTTTGCTCCGTCCCCAAGCCGCACCCAAGCCGCAACGTTACCCTTCCGGGAGATTCCCATGCTACGCTCGGAATGACAAAACTACAGCGAGTTTTTGGACTCTTAAAGTTCGTTTTTTATTTTTATATTGTTGACAAGGGTTTTTCAAAAGACTAAAATTTTTCGCATGGCAACTCTACTTCTCGTCATCATCTATCTCGGCTTTATCAGTCTTGGACTTCCCGACTCATTGCTTGGCTCGGGATGGCCCGTTATGCGCGAAGTTTTGGGAGTGCCGACGTCGTATATGGGCTACGTCACGATGATAATTTCCGCCTGCACGATAATCGCAAGTTTCTTCTCGGACAAGACAACGAAAAAATTCGGCACACACCTTGTCACCGTCGTGAGTATCGCACTGACCGTCGCGGGACTCATCGGTTTTTCATTCTCGACGAAATTTTGGATGCTATGCATATTCGCCATTCCCTACGGGCTGGGCGCGGGCGCGATAGACTCCGCACTCAACAACTACGTGGCACTGCACTACGCATCCCGCCATATGAGTTGGCTTCACGCATTCTGGGGAATAGGCGCAATTGCAAGTCCCTACGTGATGAGTTACGCACTCTCCGCAAGCCTTGGTTGGCAACAAGGATATAGAATCGTCGCCTACGCACAAATCGGGATACTCATCGTTATCGCATGCTCCGCACCCCTTTGGAAAAAGAAAAACAACGTCTTCGCAGAGCAAGAAGAAGTCGTCCCCGCAGACCTTACGTTTTTGCAGAAACTGAAGTTAAAAGGCGCAATTTGTCTGTTCATCACATTTTTCTGCTACTGCGCACTCGAAAGCACGGTGATGAATTGGGCAAGTACGTATATGGTTGAGTCCTGCGGAATAACAGAAGAAAGAGCCGCCGCGTTTGCGTCTATGTTCTATATCGGAATGGCGGTCGGGCGCATAATTTCAGGTTTCATCACAGGCAAACTCGGAGACAAAAATATGATTCGTCTCGGTGCGGGCATCGTCGCAATCGGCATAATTTTGCTCTTCATCCCCGTGGGAAAATCTGTCGTTGCGCCTATCGCTTTCGTGGTCATCGGACTCGGTTGCGCACCCGTCTATCCGTCGATCATACACTCCACTCCCTACAACTTCGGCAAGGAAAATTCCCAAGCACTCATCGGTGTGGAAATGTCCTTTGCGTATGCGGGTTTCACCTTTATTCCCCCTGCTTTCGGACTTCTTGCAGGTGGCGTAGGCACGAAATGGTTGCCGTTGTTTATATGCGCAATCTTCCTGCTTTTCATCGTGATGAACGAAATCTTGAACAAGCAAATCAAGGCGGAAAAATCCAAAATCGCGGATGTCCCGCAAGCCGACTGACTATACTTTCAACTGCATAGCAATCTCACTCACCGCAGGTGAATCTCACTACGAAGTAATACCACTTGCCATAAGGCAAATATAACTGCGCAGCAATCTCACAGAAGTCGCCAGACTTCAATATCACTCTTTGCCCCGCAAAGAATACAACTCACCACAGGCGAATATCACTACGGAGTAATATCACTTGCCATAAGGCAAATATAACTGCATAGCAATCTCACTCAAAAAAAGAGAGTCAAGCATTTCGCTCGACTCTCTTTCGTTTCAATTATTTTTTGTCAGATGATTATTCCCTTTTACACTTTGCAGTAGCCTTCGGGGGTAACTATGATTTCCCCTTTCGATATGGCGGATGCAATGGTCTTTTCCACCCATTCGGTTGCGACTTTCGTGCGTTTCGGTGAATTGAAGAGTTTGAAAATCTCTTTGACAAGGTCGTCCTTGTCCAAATTCACCGAAATTTCGATTGCGCATCTCGCACATGCCAGAATCTCGTCGGGGTGTATCTTCGACAAATCTCTCGGCACTCTCTCGTCTATGGGGCGGAAAGTCGCGACAGGTTTGTCAACGTAGAAAATCTTGCCGTCTATTTCTTGGCGGAAACTCTCGTATTCTTCGATATACGTTGCAATTTGTTTAACCGCCTTTTTCGCAGTCTTCGGCACGCAGTAGGCGGAGAGCATCTTGTCAAGTAGATAGCCGTATTCGACGGGGGATTCCGTTTCGATGACCGCGCGGATTTTTGAGAGTATCGCTTCTTCGTTTGCGAAATTCATCACGTAGTCCACGCCGCTCTTTGCGGACGGTTTGATATACAAACTCTTGTAGTTTTGTTTGTATCTCGACATCGCTTCCTTGACCGTCTTTTTGGACACGACTTTCTTCTCGGTGAGAGTGGAAACGAGTTCTTTGATCTTGTTGATTTCCCTGCGCGGGTTGTTGTAGTAGTTGATACTCCAAAGGTTGTAGGTATTCCAACCGAGTTTTTTGAGTATCTTCGTCTGCATGGTCATTCTATCCCTGACGGACGGAATGCGCGCGGTATTTTCACTGTCGATGATGATTGCAAGGATATATTTGTCCTTATCTCTCGGATCGACGACCGCCACGTCAATTCTGAAATCGGACACGCCCAAATTGCTTTCGCACACAAGTCCCCTATCCTTCAAATCGTGAGCGACGTTTTCGCCGAGACCCTTGACCGTCCTACCCGTATCGTCCGCACTGATTGCGAGCATATCCGTACCTTTTTCCGCGTAGTCAAGGAACGCTTTCAACGCTTTTACGCCCGCGCTATCCGTGCGATTCAAGTCGATCATATTGCCCGTAACCGAACTGAAAACGACCATTTCACTTCTTGCTCTCGTGACTGCAACGTTAAGGCGTTTATAACCGCCCTGCTGGTTTATCGGTCCGAAATTGAGGGATAATTTGCCGTTTTGGTCGGGACCGTAACCGACACTGAACAATATGACGTCTCTTTCGTCGCCCTGTACGTTCTCAAGGTTCTTGACGAAAATCGGCTCGTCGCGGTCGTAGGCAACGTCGTCGAGTCCCGCGCCGTGAATTGCGGTCGCGAGTTTGTCTTCTATGTAGTTTTGTTGTGCGGTGTTGAAGGTCACGATACCGATAGAACGCGTGCGCTCCACGGGATTTTTGAGTCTTTCAAGCACGTGCTTGACAAGCGCATCCGCTTCCTTCTTGTTGTGTTTCGTTCCGCCCCTTTCGTATACGCCGTCCACGTAGACAAGGCGCACTTTTGCATTGAGTTCGCCGGGGGACGGGAAGGTGAGTAGCGTGTTGCCGTAAAACATCGAGTTCGAGAATGCAATAAGACTTTCGTGGTTGCTACGGTAGTGCCAGAGCAGGTGTCTTTCGGGCATTCCGACCGCAAGGCAATCGTCCAAAATGCTTTCAAGGTCTTCGACTTCGTAGTGGGAGTCGTCCTTGTAGTCCGAGCGGAAGAAGGTCGTGGGCGGAAGTTGTTCGGGGTCGCCGACGATTATCACGTTCTTGCCCCTTGCAATCGCGCCGATCGCTTCTGAAGTCGGGACTTGCGACGCTTCGTCGAACACGACGAGATCGAATTTTTCGCCCTCAATGTCGAGATACTGCGCAACGGATACGGGACTCATCAACATACAAGGACAAGTCGCTTTGAGAATTTCGGGAATTTGCGCAAACAACGACCTTATCGTCGTGCCTTGCATATTCGTTTTTTCCGCGCGGTAGAGTAGCACTCTTTCAAGGTTATGCTCACCTGCGGTGTCCGTCTTGGGCAAGCCGTAGACGAGAGAATTGTACAAATTGATTTTGGTCAACTTCTCGTATTCGTCGGTGAGTATTCGGAATTTTTGCATAGTTTCTTCGAGAGTCAAGCCCGAGAAACGACACAAAACGTCGTCGAGATACAGCTCGCTCCTGATGAAGTTGTAGTATACGCACTTCTTGAAACTGCGAAGCACGTCTTCTGCGGTGATTTCACCCGTCGCAAGCGGTTCGAGAACGAAGTCGAATCCTTCTTGTCCGCACCTCTCGACGATGGACTGATACCTGCACCAACTGGGAATTAGGTCTATATTCTTCGCTATATTGCTTATATAATCTATAGTCGAATTGATTTCGTCCTTTTGGTTCGTATGGTTTATGCGGAACAACTCGTTGAACGTATTTTTAGCACCGGTTGCAGTCGCATACGCACTCGTGTAATATCCGAGAAGAATATGCGGTTTTTTCTCTGAAAGCCTGCGGCAAGCGTCTTCAAATTGACGATAGTCGCAATCGGCAAACAGGATTTTCGCGCCGTCGTAGATATTGCAAATCGCAGTCGCTTCTTCGGAAACTCGCGCGTCGGCCGCGCCGTCCATACCCATAAGTTTTGCGACTTCCGCACGACGTTTTGCATAGGTCGCTCTCAACTCTTCGCACTTCAAGAGATACTCGAAAAATTCCACTCTCTTTCCTTTTTCAAGGTTGTCGGGGATGAGTTTTTTCACGCTCTTGGGCGGGAACGACGGTCTTGCAATGGCGGATTTTATCTCATCAATCGAAGCACTGCCAAGCAACACGTTGTACGTTCTGTAACATTCATCCGCAAGAGCGGTTGCGTTTTTGCGAGCTTCGAGATAGGAGTCCAACACACCCTTTGCGTTGTCTTCCCCGCGGGTATTCTTGAAATAATTCACAACGTACTTATCTTCGTTCAACCCCTTTGCGATGACGTTGAGCGCGCGGAGTTTTTCACCTGTCAACGATATGGTGCGCATGTTGAAAAGCGTTTGCAATTCGCGCGCATATTGCTTCAAATGTTTGAGTTCCATGGAGTAGACCGAAAGGATTGCGTCCGCATCTTCTCTCCATTCTTCGTCGTAGTCGAACTTGCCGATATAGCGGAAAGGCGACTTCTCGATGTCCCCGCATTCCTTTGCGCGAAGTGCAAGCTCTGTGAGCAAATCAAGGTGCTTATTGAAGGACGTCAGGGTTAGTTTTTCATAGAAACTATTGTCTATTCGCAGGCAGTCGGGAGCGTCGGCATTTTCAAGATACGCAAGCATCGCTTCATAGAGCGAGAACCCCAAATAACGCTTTTTGTGCATGGCTTCCATTTCGGATTCGAGCTTGCCGATACACTCCGCAATCTCCTTGCGCTTCTCGTCAAAATCCACGTCGTTTTGCGCAGAAGAGAGGTTTAACGTGTGAATTATCTTGGATAAAACCTCTGTTTTGTGAGTTTTGTCAGAATGCAGTTCAAGACAGAAGTCCCCGACTCCTATGTCTTTCAAGCGTTTGTAGACGACGTTCAACGCCGCCATCTTCTCCGCGACAAACAACACCCTGCGCCCGCGCACAATGTTGTTGACGATGATATTCGTGATGGTTTGCGACTTGCCCGTTCCCGGTGGTCCGTGCAGTACGAACGAGCCGTTCAACGACGACACGATCGCATCGTATTGGGATGAGTCCGCACTGATGGGAAGATACATCCTGTTCTTGCCGACGTAAGCGTTATCCGTGCATACGCTCTCGGCGGGACAGGTGCATTCGTCGTCTATCCTGTTCGCAATTAGCGAGCGGATGAGCGGGGATTCTTTCATCTTGTCCATATGGTGACGGACGTCGTGCCACATGAGATAGTTGGTGAAAGAGAGCGCGTTCATGAACACGTCGTCCACAATGCTCCAACCGCTACGAGACGAGATTTCTTTCTTGATTCTCGACACTACCGCAAGGATACTTCCCGTATCCGAAAGGGGTACGTTGCCGAGACCTCTCATATCCATATTGAATTCTTGATACAAAAATTCAAGGAGAGTGCAGTTGATTTGGACGTCTTCGACGTCGATATCCGCGGTGTAGACGGGAGCGGATATACCCTTTTTCGATACGCTGACCGGATAGAGCAAAACGGGTGCGTATTTGAAATCGCCGTCTTCGTTTTCTCTCCACTTCAAAAAGCCCGCGCATACGTAGAGCCCGGAGTCCCCCGACTCTTCTTGCAGAGTTTTGCCCTTTCTGAACAGATTGAGCAAAGTCTTTTCATGCTCTTTCGTCGCGTAGACGGTGTGGAGTTTCTTGTTGAGATATTCGTAGCGCACGTATTCGCGCAACGGTTTCAAGGTTTCCGCATTGTCAAACGTAGGTGAATATTTTTCGTCCCCTTCCTTTGCGTCCGACGGACGCGCTTCAAGGGAAAACGACTTGCTTGCGGACAATCCTTCCACGAAGTCGTCAAGGGATGACGTCAACACTTTGACTGCGGTTTGCGATATTCTGAAATTGAGAAGTCCGTTGCGAAGGTCGAGTTCGAGCAATCGTCTTTCCCACTGTTTTTCACGCGAATATACGGTGTTGCCGGTGATGTCCGCGGAATATTCCTTGATTTTGACGGGTGCGTGTGCGTTGGTGTAGTCCTTGCTCTCGACAAGGTCGTATCCAACTGCGGTCTTGACTCTCGTTGGCAGGGGTTTAACGCCCATAATGCGCGCACGCTTGACGTCCACGAAAAAGTCTATTTCGGGGAGTTTTTTCAAGAATGTCGTCGCACTCTTCTCCGCCTTTTCAAACGCTTCGCCTGCATACAGTGCATCGAGCGGAATCACGGATAATTCGTTTGCACCCGATACGGTTTTGCCCGCTATCACGGACGAGTCGTCCACGACCTTATCGCTGAAACATTGTTCGATAAGGAAACATCCTACGAACCACTTTTCTCCCGCCTTGCCGATGATAGGATTGAAACCCGCGCTTTCAAGCATGGATGCAAGTGCAAGGGACAGTTCGAGCGGAGTCGCAATTTTGCTATCGAACACTTCGGAAAACTCCGTAACCATAGAAGTCTCCGCGGTCGGTGCGAGTTTTTGACGGATAAATCCGCTCTCTGCAAGCACACTATAACAGGATGCAAAATAGTTGCGCACGGAGTTTTTGCCGTTTTGCGCATAGCCTGCGCCCTTGTCTGCGACCTTCCATTCCGCAAGTTTCTTCCGCGCAAGATTTACGTAGCGGTTCACGTCGGGAGTGCGCCTTACAAACGTAGCCACCGATTCGGGATTCACAAGATTGCATTCGTCAAACGCAAGTACGGATATCGTCGCGGTTTCTTCCGCGACCACTTCTCCGTCCGCTTTCACGCGCACCGTAACCGTGCCGTCTATGCGTTTGTCCTGCGCCACCATGAACAGCGGGGATAACTTTCCCATACCGTCAAATCTCAAATTCGCTCTCGACGGGAATACTTCCTGCACTCTCTCTTCGGGGAGCAAAAACGCGGGCGTAGAAAACACCTCTACCGTAACATTCCCCACGTCCTCTGACGACGAGTTGCGAATGTACAACCGTTGAATAGGAGAAATCCCGTTCTGCACCATGTAGTAACTGACGGGCGAAGCGCAATCGAATTTAACAACAAATTTGTCTGCCATAACCGACTCCGTAATCTTTAATAAAATAATAATACAACAAAACTCCCCCAAATACAAGTCGAATTCCGCACGAAACTTCTCCCAAAGGGAGAATCACTCCGCCGAAACTCCACAAGCAACAGAAAAAACACCGCGCAATAATAAAACCAAACGCACAAAAACTACTTAAAAAAACACCATACTCAAACTCACTAACGCTTAATTATTGAGCCGATCTGTGCAGACATTGCCTTTTAAGTTCCCTTTTAGGGTTTGGTATGGTATAATGAGAACAACGATAACCCGCCGCTACGGCAAGTTTTAGTTCCCTTTTAGGGTTTGGTATGGTATAATTTTTGATAAAATCGACGTCGCACATTTTCTGTTTTAGTTCCCTTTTAGGGTTTGGTATGGTATAATCCGATACTTTACAAAGGAAATCGACGGGCTGTTTTAGTTCCCTTTTAGGGTTTGGTATGGTATAATAGCGTTTTCGGTAAGGGCAAACAAACGTCGGTTTTAGTTCCCTTTTAGGGTTTGGTATGGTATAATAGATCGATTTTAGACACGTCTATATCATCAGTTTTAGTTCCCTTTTAGGGTTGGTATGGTATAATGAAGAAGGAGTCGAGTGCATCAAACGAGATGTTTTAGTTCCCTTTTAGGGTTTGGTATGGTATAATCGAAAAAAATATCATTGATGGTCTTGCTTCGTTTTAGTTCCCTTTTAGGGTTTGGTATGGTATAATTTATAGACTCGTACAAGCACAGATTTGACGGTTTTAGTTCCCTTTTAGGGTTTGGTATGGTATAATGGATGACAGAATTTATCTTTATCGCTCTTGGTTTTAGTTCCCTTTTAGGGTTTGGTATGGTATAATATTTCTGCCGTTTTCGTGTGCGATACACTCGTTTTAGTTCCCTTTTAGGGTTTGGTATGGTATAATACAATAGACTGTTTAGGAATACGCATAGCAGTTTTAGTTCCCTTTTAGGGTTTGGTATGGTATAATTCTGCACTTGCTACTACTTGACCTTTATTAGTTTTAGTTCCCTTTTAGGGTTTGGTATGGTATAATA
>CAZJZV010000003.1:0-64466 GCA_964550635.1 uncultured Bacteroidaceae bacterium | reverse complement strand
GTTTTAGTTCCCTTTTAGGGTTTGGTATGGTATAATAGAAGGGAACAAAATGTCTGAGAACGTCACTGTTCTCAGGCGTTTTTCTTTTGGAAGACAATTATTTTTTTGAAATTTTTTCTTCCACAGTAGCTTTGAATTGCGTCAATTTGTTGCTTTTTACAAAAAAGTCATTTGATAAAATTCAACGGGTTTTTCTTGTTGAGTGCGTTGACCGCAGATGATTTTCATACTCGCATACTGTTTTTCTGTGATTATCATACACCTCACAGACCCGCCTTTCGGTGCCTCTTTGGTCAAGCGCGCATAATGCAAATTTGCATTTTCTACACTGTTGCATAGCCTTGCATATACGGAATATTGCAACATACAATAGCCGTCATTCATCAAGAATCGTCTGAATGACGTTGCCAAATGCCGTTCTTTTTTCGTCGTAACGGGCAAATCAAAAAACACTAAAATTCTCATAAACTTATTCATAACTATGCATTTTGAATGGTAACAATTGCGGTAATGCGAGATGATTCTCGTTTGTTTCGTAACTTCGGCGCAAACTTCGCACCGTCAATTCAACGGCATACGACAAAGGCTGTATCTCATTCGATATCAAAACGTCGCAATTTAATATTGAAAACAGTTTTTTCTTGACGTCAGGCGTTAAATCATCGTATCCGCATAAATTGTGCACCATCAAATCAACGACAGGACGATAGGTTTCTATCAAATCGTCCGCCAAATTGAAATTGTTCAATTCATTGCAATGATGAAGTCCAAAACTTGGCTCGAATCCCAAAACGGAAAGCGTGCGCGCAATAACGCCCCGTACCAAAGAATAACCATAATTTAAGGCAGAATTTACAAACGATTCTTCTCTGCGCAAAAAATCTTTGCCAAACAGTTTCTTAAAGTACAAATTCGCCGCGACGGCTTCAACGTTTTTCGAATCGTTGCTGCATACTTCTCCCGCAAGAGATATCAAATCGTCCGCATCGTCGTCCGTTGCAAGTTTTACACACGCCGCTTGATTTTCGATTTTTCGTTTCACTATGCTTTGCCATAGTTGTTTCTTCAGTGGTTTTGTTATTGATAATTGGCAATTCAAAATCTTCAACGAACGGTAGTATGCATTCAACGGCAACAAAACTCCGTTTGGCAAATGCATCCTATCACAAGTGAAAACGACAACCCCATTGTCGGCGAGCGTCTGCAGTGCATACCCCGAAACGGTTGTTTCGCTTGACTCAATCATCAATGCATTCATATCCTCTACCGGAAACGAATGCGTGGACTCCCCCTGTATGACAAGTTGTTTATTTTTTATTAAGACGGAACAGGGGGTAGATAAAAACACGTTTATATACCCCATGACACACCTCCTCTATTCTTCGTCGCGCTTGTTTTTGAAACACAGTTTTTCCGGCGCTTTGGGCTTGCGAGTTATTTCAACCACGTTGCCCAACACGTCAATTTCACATTTTGTTATCTTTTTCATGTTCTGCAGACCTTTTCTTGTGGTATAGCAATCCGTCGTATCATCAAACTTACATCCTGCAGTCGCTATATCAAATCCGTCGAAATAAACCAATCCGTTTGTGAACGAAATCAGATCGGGGCGACTACTCCTGTCGTTTTGACGTTTCTTCTTCATCTCGATAGGCTTGTCATTCTCAATTCTGATCAAATCATTTTTGTGCAACGACGTTTCAAACGTATACGTTTCATCAACGACTCGCCATTCGCATCTTGGTTTATTTGCCGTCGCAATTTGATTGGGAAGATCTCCTTTGTACAAATCCGCCACGTAAATAGGTACGCCGTAGTATTTGCCGTTTTTCGAGTAGACGTCGACGCGAATCATCGTATCGTTTTTTGCAACGCCGTTTTTCTTTTGAAGTTCAATCCCGCCGCCGTTGTATTTTTCATAAGTTTTTACCGCTCTTACGATATTCCCTTCCCCGTTTTTACATGGTTTTCTCAATGGTCTATCATCGGGGAAAGCCTTCGCGCCGTCTCCGCCGAATTCTTCCAAACGTTGTTTGATCGCTTCATACAACAAACGGTCTCCGCTTGGATTGAAATATCCTTCTATTTCTCCGTCTTTTAGTTTCAATTTTTGCAACGGTGTTCTTTTTACTATTATGTTTTCTCCACCGTGTATTTGCGGATTGCCGTTGTTTGCATACTTTGCACTGAAAACGGTGTCTTCGTGGAGTTTTCCGTTGCCTTTTCTGGTCACCATACGACTCACGATAAACGGTTTTGCCGATTCCGCTTCGCTCTCCGTAAAACCTATTGCTCTCAATGCAGCCTTCATTTCATCTTCGTCGTACAGGGTACGCGCCGACAACTCGTCCCTGAAGGTTTTATACGGGAAGGGCAATACCAGATTCTTATTCTTATCATAGTACTCTTCCGATACGATTTCGCCGTCTTCCAAAACGTATTCGCCGTTTTTGATATGATTTATTTCTTTTGCCTGATTATACTTTTCGATTTTTTGTTCGATGCCCCTTGTTACACATGCAATAACGGCGGCGTCTACGGCGTGATGTTTATCACCGTCTTCACGTATTTTTTGTATGCCCCAATATCTTCTCAAATACGCGGTTATTGCACCTTTTACGGTTAGCGTATGCCTCTTTCCTTTCGCATTATCGTCAAAAATCAGAAAATCGTCTATCACGTTTGCTATAAGGCGGGACGCATAACGCGTATCGTTGAGCGCGCGTGATTTACGCTCGTCTTCGTTGACTTTCTTCTTCAACAACAGTTCGACTTTTTTCGAATTATCCTTGCCGTAGATTGCCTTGCAAAAGGCGGTAAATTCGTCAAAATCTCGTCCTATGCGCTCGAAATACTCGTACGGAGTGTTTTGCTTCTTGTTTTGATTTTCTTCCTTCAAAACCAAAACCTTGTTGCTATAACTATCGTCAAACGAACGACTATAAGGAATTACGTGGTCGATTTCACAATAGCCGTCCTCATACAAACGGCCGTATTCCAACGGTTTTCCGCTATATATGCACTTGCAGTCTTGTTCGTCGTATAGTTTCTTTTTCAACATATTCGTTGCCGTAGGTCTTACGCCGATTGCCCGCAGACTTTCTGCGATTGCTTCGTTTGCTTGAGCGCGAGTTTTCATCTCTTTGTCTAGTTTATCCCTTTCGTCTCTGCTCAACGACATATCGCGCGCAAGTTCGATATTCACGGCATACGGACTTCCGTATTCGCGAATTATTGCATCTATGACTTTCACGGTTTGCGAAACGGATCTTCTCACGACGGGAGAGATTATATCTCTGATTTTTTCGCGCACAATTTGATTTTTGCCTAAATACTTCTGCTTGTCATAATTCTTGCGTGAGTGCGAGAATCCTATCTTCTCCACAGCTTCGCTATACACTAATCCCGCCTCCAAATGCGGCATCATTTCTCGAAGCGCTCGCAAAGACAGATGCCCGTATCCCGTCATATCGAGAGCGCATAACTTCGCTATCGTTTCATCGTCTATTCTTCCGCCTACTATCGCGCTCTCTTCAATCGCTTTTTCAAATAGATTTTGGCTTGAATACTTCGTGCATATCTCGGCAATTTCGTCAATGAGTTCGACATCGGTTTTCAAGTCGTCGGGAAGCACTTTTACTATATCTTTGCTCTTGCTCGTATTGATAAACGTCGAATCTTCGCAACTCAAAACGTTATCGTCGCTTTTTGATTTCTTGCCTTTCTTTTTAGCACCGTAATTGAGAGCGTTAAACCTGTAATCTTCGACCAATCCAAGCGCTTTTCTTACATCTTTATATTTTACTATTCCCTTTTTTCGAGCAAGATCAACCACGATTTCCCGCTCTTCATCCGTCAATCTGCGCCTATCTCCGTCCAATATAATGGCTAAATTATTTATTTTTTGATAGGCGGTTGCCCACTCGTTCGTATAAGTTCCCTTCGCCGATACGTCTTCTTCTTCGTAAAACTCGCACTTCTTGACTTCGTGCCCGCCGGTGTAGTTGCTTCCCTTCCCGGGACCTTCGTCAAAATTCCTTTGCGAATTGAAAATGGTCAGATACTCTTCTTCCATCTCACGCGATGCAAAATCGTTTCCGTATGCTCGTTGCTTTTCAAACAACACGCACGTTTCATCCGCTATCATATCCCTTGAAAAACACAAATTGTATTTTCCGCCTTTATTGCGGACTGGCAGACCTTTCACCGCATATTCTTTATATAAATATTCTCCGACCGTGGCGCACCCGCATTGTTTTATTTTTTCTGCATTTTCACTTATTGCTTTCTTTAGTTTTCCGTCTTCCGCAGACGTTGCACCGCTCTTTTTATTACTCTTAAAACCCCGATGCTTTGCCATAGAATAAAGCACGTAAGCAAACTCTTCCGCCGTCAATTTTTCCGAAAGTCCTTTAACTCGCAGTGCTAAAACGTCTAAATTGCGCACGTGCTCCGTAAGCACCAATTCGTCGCCGTCCGACTCAAATAGTTTCACGCCACGCGCTTCAAAGGCATTACGAAGTCTTTCAAGTCTAAACGCACGCCTTCTCGTAAGTCTACGGCTACTCCTTGCCATTCTTCTTTCGTACGTCAAAGAAGCGTTTTTCTTCATATCCGCAACTTCAGCCGCTTTGAAAATTCGTGAATTTAATGCCAAAATGCGCTTCGGCTCGCCACTTTCGTCGCACTCCATAACGCACCAGCCAACTGACTTTATTCCAATGTCAAGACCAAGTCGATACATAAAATCCTCCTAAAAAAGATATCCCCTGATAAAACTATCAAGGGATAGAGCTTTGCGGGAAAAATCCCTTGTTTTAGAAACCTTTAGAGTTTGGTATGGTATAAAGGTTGAGTTTATTATATCACTCAACCATGCCGTTGTCAATAGCACACTTTTCTCAAAAACTTCTACTCTGCGATCAGTTGATTTTGGATTTGAAGAAGGCGCAGGTTTTTTGGTTGGCGAGGGTCGAGGCGGCGCGGTCGGGGAAGCTTGAATTGTAGACGTGTTCGAGTTTGTAGCCGTCGGACAGGGGTTCGTCGAAGTCGATGAGCAGGGTTTCGACGCCTTTTGCGTCGAGTTCGGACTTGAGCCTGTGGGATTGTTTGCGCAAGAAGTCCGCGTAGGCGGTGATGAGTACGGTCGGGCACATATCGTCGGGGATGACGTTCGAGAAATCATAACTTTCATAGAGTGCGCGTTTCTTTTTGCCCCTATAAAATCTGCCGTACATACCGTTGAATAGCACCGCACCGGCAAGCGGAATTTTGGCAAAATCGGAAGGATTGAACGCGGCACAAGTGAAACAAACCGCCTTGAAATCTATCGGATTTTTCCCGCCGAATGCGTCTTGAAGGGTTTTATTGCTTCCGCTTGCAAGCACCATAGCGGCACTATGACCGCCCGCGCTATCCCCTGTGATGAACGCATTATTCAAATCGAGATCGAATTTATCGGCATTCTTTTTCACGAATTCGAGCGCCGCCAAAATATCCTTCATAGACCCTGCGAAGTCCACTTCGGGAATGAGTCGGAAACTCAAATTGACGACTGCAAAGCCCTCTTTTGCAAGGTGCAAGCAATACTTGCGATTCAACTCCTTATCCCCATACACCCAAGCACCGCCGTGAATATCAACGATAAAGGGCATTTTGCCCGTCGCACCTTCGGGGCGGTATATATCGAGCATATGCAACTTGTGTCCGTCGTCGAGATACGGAATATCGTTCGTTTCGACAATGCCGTCTGGGTCCGCCTGCGTAGCAAGTCTTGCGTCGTCGTTCTTTTTTACGTATTTATCAAAGAAAATATTCGCTAACATAATTCACTCCTTGCCAATATTTTGCACCAATACAAAGCCGATTGCAAGCACGAATTTGGAAAAATTAAAATTCAATATAAGCAGTTTTGCATAACATATTGCATAAAAGCGGTGTTTTATTGCATAAATAACGCTTTCAAAGAATAAATTATCATTGGCAAAGAATTTATTTCGATTTCGTTGCATTTTCGGCGTGGCGCGATTATAATTTGTTTCATATAATAATCGTAAACTTTCGGAGATATATTATGGCTACTATGTCTGATTTATTCGGTAGTATGGTTTTCGGGGATAGAGCGATGAGCGCGCGTCTCCCCAAAGACGTCTATCGCGAACTCAAAATTTGTTGTGCGGAAGACAGACCTCTTTCCCTTGACACCGCAAACGTCATCGCAAACGCAATGAAAGATTGGGCAATCGAAAAGGGCGTTACCCACTTCACGCACTGGTTCCAACCCATGACGGGGGTGACGGCGGAAAAACACGATAGTTTCATCTCGCCCACAAGGGACGGCGGAGTCATCATGGAATTCAACGGCAAGGAGTTGATAAAGGGCGAACCCGACGCAAGTTCTTTTCCGTCGGGCGGACTTCGTGCGACCTTCGAAGCAAGGGGATATACCGCATGGGATCCCACGTCGTACGCGTTCATCAAGGACGGCGTACTCTGCATACCCACCGCATTTTGCTCTTACACCGGGGACGCTCTCGACAAAAAAACTCCCCTACTTCGCTCAATGGAAGCGATCAACAGACAGGCAACGAGAATACTCAAACTCTTCGGCAGAAAAACCGAAAGAATAATTGCAAACGTCGGTCCCGAACAGGAATATTTTCTGATAGACACGGCGGTATTTGAAAAACGTAGGGATTTGTTCTATGCGGGGCGCACCCTTTTCGGCGCGAAACCGCCCAAAACCCAACAACTCGACGACCACTATTTCGGACCGATAAAGCCGAGAATTGCGGCATATATGAAAGACCTTGACGAAGAGCTTTGGAAACTCGGCATTCTCGCGAAGTCAAAGCACAACGAAGCCGCTCCGTCCCAACACGAACTCGCCCCCATTTTCACGACGGCATCCATCGCGACCGACCACAATCAGTTGACAATGGAACTTATGCAGAAAGTCGCGAAGAAACACGGCATGACCTGTATTCTCCACGAGAAACCGTTTGCGGGAGTCAACGGAAGCGGTAAGCACGTCAACTGGTCGCTATCCACCAATTTCGGTTACAACCTTTTCGACCCCGGGAAAAGCCCCGAAGAAAACGCGCAGTTTTTGTTGATATTGTCCGCGGTGATTTCCGCCGTAGACAAGCATCAAGACTTGCTCCGAATAAGCGTCGCAAGCGCAGGCAACGACCACCGTTTAGGCGGGGACGAAGCACCCCCCGCAATCGTCAGTATGTATCTCGGAGACGAGTTAACGGGCATACTCCAAGCGATAGCGGACGGCAGAAAATATTCCAAGCGCGCAGGGTGCGAAGTAGAAGTCGGCGTACACGTTCTTCCGCGCTTTGCAAAAGACTCAACCGACAGAAACCGCACTTCACCGTTCGCTTTTACGGGTAACAAGTTCGAGTTCCGTATGTTAGGCTCCGCATCGTCAACGTCCGATTCCGTCGCCGTGCTCAACACGATTCTTGCCGACGAGTTCTCGATTATTGCGGACGAGCTTGAGAATACGACCGACTTCAACGCATCGATAACGGCTATCATTCGTCGCACTATGCAGGAGCACGGACGTATCATTTTCAACGGAAACAACTACTCTCAAGAGTGGGTGGCGGAAGCGGAAAGACGCGGACTTCTCAATCTGCCCACCACTATCGACGCACTCCCCCTTTTCACGTCGAAAAAGAACGTCGAACTGTTCTCGAAGCACGGCGTTTTCACCGAGCGCGAAATGGTGAGCCGTCAAGAAATTCTCATAGAAAACTACTGCAAACTCATAGACATAGAAGCAAACGCAATGGCGGATATGGCGATGAGAGACGTGCTCCCCGCCGTCAGAAATTATCTCAAATTCTTGTCGGATAGTGAATCTTCTATGAGAGCGATAGGACTCTCTCCGTCCCACGAAAAAACCGCCGAACTTTGCAATCTCTACACCACCGCGGAAGAAAATCTCTCCGCTCTCGAAAACTCGATTGCAAAAGCGGAATCCATTCCGTCCGGACTCGACGATGCGAAACTCTACCGCGACGAAGTCATCCCCGCGATGAACAAACTCCGCGCCACCGCCGACGAAATGGAAAAACGCACCGCCAAAACCTATTGGCCCTTCCCCGACTACGGCGACCTTATGTTCTCGATCAAATAGACTCCCGTCCCTGACAAAACGGCGCTCTTTTTGACAATTGATATCTTTATGAAAAAACACTCCCTGTGCATAGGGAGCGTTTTTGTTATGTTGTGAATTTATAATGACTGCGGTTAGTCGGTGAGGGATTTGAAGCGGGAGAGGTAGGCGGCGACTTTGGCGGTGGCGGTGGGGAGATCGGGCGCGGAAGAGGCGGCGTAGATTTTGAGTTTAGGCTCGGTGCCGCTCGGGCGGACGCATATCCAATCACCGTTGTCAAGGTGGAGTTTGAGCGCGTTGGTTTTGGGGAGTGCGATTTCCGCTTTGCTACCGTCGGGATAGGTCGTAGTGCGCAACACGTAGTCGTCCGTGGAAAGCACTTTCGTCCCGCAAATTTCGGTGTAGGCGGTGGAGCGCATTTGTTGCATTATTGCCTTCATTTTGTCCATGCCGTCAAGACCGGGGAAAGTTATGGATATAGTCTTTTCTACGAAATATCCGAACTTCTCGAAAATTTCTTGCAACACACCGTAAACACTCTTGCCTTTGCTCTCGTAGTAGCAAGTCATTTCCGCAAACATCATGGCGGCGACGACTGCATCCTTATCTCTTGCGTGGGTGCCGACGAGAGAGCCGTAACTTTCTTCAAAGCCGAAAACGTAGGTATATTCACCCGTTTCCGCCCATTTCGTCATCAACTCCCCTATAAACTTGAATCCCGTCAAGACGTCGAAAGTTTCGACTCCGTAACTCTTCGCAAGTTTTCTTGCAAGTTCGGTGGTGACAATGGTTTTGACGATTGCGCCGTTTTTGGGGAGAGTGCCTTCTTCGCTCTTGCGGCGCATTATGTAATCCGCGATAAGCACGCCGATTTGATTGCCGTTGAGAAGGACGAATTTGCCGTCGAAGTCCCTGACCGCAATACCCATACGGTCGGCATCGGGATCGGTTCCTATGACAATATCGCTACCGATTTCATCCGCAAGTTCAACGCCCATAGCGAGCGTATCCGCCTCTTCGGGATTGGGCACGCGGACGGTACTAAACTCCGTGTCGGGTTGTGCCTGTTCGGGAACGACGCTAACCGCAATACCCATTCTTGCAAGGATAGACGTGACGGGCATATAACCGCTTCCGTGGATAGGCGTGTAGACGATTTTGACTTTTCCGCCGTACTCTTTGACTGCGGACGGAGAGAGTGCTTGGGTTTCGATAGCCTTGAAATATTCTTCGTCGACGTCCTTGCCGATGACAGTGATATAGTCGTCGACGCGGTGGTTATTCTTGCCTTTTATGTTTCCGCCGTCCATGGACGTCATTGCTTCTTTTATGCCGAAATATGGGCTTGAAGATATAAATTCGACCACTTTATCCGTCGCTTCGGGCGACATCTGCGCTCCGTCGTCGCCGTAGACTTTGTAGCCGTTGTACATTTTCGGGTTGTGCGAAGCGGTTATCATAATACCGCAAACCGCGCCGAGATGACGGATAGCAAACGAGCATACGGGGACGGGACGGACGTCTTCAAACAACCAAACTTTCACACCGTTGGCGGCAAGCACCTTTGCGGATGCGATTGCAAATTCACTGCTATATCTTCTCGTGTCGTAGGAGATGACTACACCTTTGTCCATTGCTTGTCTGCCCAAAGTCGCGATATAATCCGCAAGTCCTTTGGTCGCGCGTTTCACGGTGTAGACGTTCATTCTATTCGTGCCGAGGTCGATGATACCGCGCATGCCTGCGGTGCCAAATTCAAGGGGTCCCCAAAAGGCTTCTTTCTTCTCGTTTTCGGAAAGGGACATGAGTCTTGCTCTATCCTTTTCGTCGAGTTCTTTTGACGATAGCCATTCGTTGAAATTATCCGTATAACTCATTTCGTTCGCGGACGCGCGCCCGCACTCCTTCTATTTGTGCATATATTATAACCCACTATTTTGCTCCGTGTCAATAAGCGTATCGTTCTCATCCGCTATTCCGCGGAGAATTATCCGCTTTTGCGGGGCGTAGGTATCGCGGCGGATAAGCACTTTTTCGACTTTTCCGTTCTCGATATATTCAAGGTATCCGAGAGATTTTAGTCCTGCGTGTCCGTAGGTATCCACCTTTTCAGTGCCTATCGGCAGCGTTACGTCGTCAACGTAGACGGTTTCATTCGGGATGTTTTCGACGGTTTCGGATATGCGCCTGATTCTACGCCCGCCGACTCCGTATATCTCGCACTTCACGTACTTGCCGTCCGCGGAAATTTTGATTGTAATCGGCGCGGATAGCGTGTTCACAAAACGGAAATCGCTCCCGCTCGACACCATAGCGTCGAAGGACGGTGATACGTAGGACACGGGCAATGAGTGCGGACTGACTTTCGTCACCGTCAAGTCGGAGAGCAGGACTGCGTTGTATATCGTGCTCGACACCTGACAAACGCCACCGCCTACCCCTTCGACAAACTCGCCGTCCTTGATGATATACGCACTCTTGAATCCCCTATCTTCCCTTCTCTCCCCGACGATTTCATTGAAAGAAAACTCGTCTTCGGGGAGTAGCACCGTACCGTCTATAAACGAGCAGGCAAGCGCAACGTTACGTTTTCGGTTTGCGGAACTTTCGCCGTAGTAGGTGGAAAAACTCGCGATTAGTTTCACCGTCGGGACTTCTGCGATTGCGACTTTCGATTTCATATTATAGCCTATGCCGACGTGCAGAAAAAAGACAACGAAAATAATTCCGCCGATGAAAAACAATATTGATTTTTTCAAGAAAGAAAAACGCATACGGTTAGTATGCGTCTTTGTCGTTGAATTACTCTATTCTAATTTTCAAGGCTTTTGCAGTCCTTGGATCTATCTCGACTTGGAAGTGCTTATCCTCATATCCGTGGTAGTCGCTCCCGCCCGTCATGAGAAGTTTATACTTGTTTGCAAGTCTAACAAGGTCCGCTTCGTCCTGTCCTGTGTGGCGGGGATAATAGGTTTCGATGCCGTCCAGTCCGAAACGTTTCAAACCGTCGATGAGTATTTCAAGGCGCTTGTCGAGAAGGTACTTTTTGGGGTGTGCGATAGAAGATATTCCTCCGTAGCGTTTTATCATCTTGACCGCTTCGAGCGGAGTGGTGCGCTTTATCTCTGTGAACACTTTTCCGTGCGGACCGAGATACCTTTCAAACGCGTCGTTGACGTCCCTGACGTAACCTTTGTCCGCCATTGCCTTTGCGATGTTAAGTCTACCTATACCGTCCGCAGTCGCATCAATTCCGACTTCTATTCCAAGGGCGGAAAGTTTGGAGAGAATGACTGCGTTTCTCTCCTTTCGCATATCCTTGATTTTCTCAAGTTCTTCGCAAAAATCGGGGTTTTTGTAGTCGATATTGTAACCTAAAATATGGATTTCGCAGTTTGAGTAGGTCGAAATCTCAATCCCGGGCACGACGTAAACGCCGAGTTTTTTGCCCTCGTCTATGGCTTCGTCAATACCGCTGACGGAATCGTGGTCGGTGATTGCAACGGCTTTCAGTCCGCTGTTTTTCGCCCAACTCACAATCTCGGTCGGTGTCAACAAGCCGTCGCTTGCAGTTGTATGTACGTGCAAATCAGTCTTCATCTTCGTTCAAATTTCCTATCAAATTGACGTTGTCTGCAGGTTGCAAAACGCTTTCTTCATCGTCAGAAAATGCGTTCACTTTTTCGAGTTTTATGCGGATTTTTTCAGTCCTGTCTTCCGCTTTCGTCATCGTCGCTTTGACCTTGTCAATCTTGTCGCTTGTCTGTCTGAGCAAGTCGCTGAAGTTGTCGAAATCCTTCGTGAAACTGCGCATGAGTTTGACGATTTGCGAAGAGCGTTTTTCAATCGCTACCGACCTGAATCCCATTTGCAAACTGTTGAGAAGTGCCGCTATCGTGGTAGGTCCGCATATGACGATACGGTAGTTGTTTTGGATTTCTTCGACGAGTCCGGTCTTCTTGACGACTTCGGCATATAGCCCTTCGGTCGGCAAATACATGATTGCAAAATCCGTGGTTTTCGGGGGTTTGATATACTTGTTGCGAATGGTCATTGCTTCGTGTTTCACTCTAACTTCGAGTGCTTTCGTCGCTTTCTCAATCGCGTCCGCATCGGCGTTTTCGGACGCCTCGACAAGGCGCGCGTAGTCTTCGTAGGGGAATTTCGCGTCTATCGGCAACAAGACTTCTCCGTCCCCTTTCCCGGGCATCTTGATGGCAAAGTCAACCGCTTCTTGACTGCCCCTTGTCAACTGCACTTGTTTTGCATATTGTTCGGGGGTGAGAATTTGAGATAGCAAACTGTCGAGTGCGACTTCACCCCACGTGCCTCTCGTCTTGACGTTTTTGAAAATCTTGTTGAGGTCGTTGACGCCCGTTTGCAGATTTTGCAATTCGTTGAAAGTGCGGTTGATTTCTTCAAGTCTGTCGTTGACGATTTTGAAAGATTGATTGAAACGTTGTTCAAGTGTGGACGAGAGTTTTTCATCCACGGTCATACGCATTTTTTCGAGTTGCTCGGAGTTGTCCTTGCGCACCGCTTCAAGACTTGCGTTGTTGCTCTTGCGCACTTCTTCGAGATTTCTTGCGTTGTCTTCCTTGATAGCCACGAGATTTTTGGTATTCTCTTCTCTGACGGCAACAAGGTTTTTGGTGTTTTCGTCCTTGATTGCGACGAGATTGGCGGAGTTTTCCACTTTCAATTCGTCGAGTTTTTTGAGATATTCCGCCTTTGTTTCGTCGAGTTTTCTATCTACGTTGATGATGAATTTGTCAACTCTTTCGGTCATTTCACGAGTTGCGCCCGCCTGTGCGTTGACTGCGCCCGTCAACATAGCGTTTTCCATTTTGACGGTGTCCGCAACGCTCTTTTCAATATCCTTTTTGATTTCTTCGCCGTCGAATGATGGTGCGCCGTCTTTCTTCTTCGATTTTACGACGACAAAAACGAGAGTCGCTATCGACGACAAAATCGCAAGTGCGGTCAATACGTATAATACAGTCATTTACCCCTCCTTTTTTCTAGGTATGCAATCGCCTTTTCGCGGTCGAGAAGGACGGGATTCATCACCGTTTCTCTCCACAAGTCGTAAAGGACGATTCCCCTTGACTTTTCTTCGATTCCGATTTCTATCAAATCCTTGCCGTCAACGGGCAAATCCCTGATAGATACGGGCAGTTTTTCATTGATTATTTTTTCGTAGGTTTCTCTCACTCGATTTTTCTCGAGCGGTGCGCCTATTGCGCCTATGCTATCGCAGTCTTTAAGGTCGGCAAGGTCGGGAGCAAGCCCGAAATTTTCCGCCACAAACCAAGTCATTTTGTTCTCTTTCATATTGCCGTTTATGTCGACCATATGATTGAAAATCAAATCTTTTATCCTTTTCACTCTTGCCTTTGGCATGCGGAGTGCGGAGAGTCTATCCGCCACCATACCCGCGCCGACTACGGCATGAGCGTGCATATTGCCGTCCCTATCCATACAAGGACGTTTGCCAACGTCGTGGAGCAGACACGCCCAACGAAGACGAGGGGGAGATACTCTGAAACACTCGATGGAATGCACGTAGGCGTCGTACAGGTGATAACGCACGGGTTGAGCCAGTCCTTTGAGCGCGGTGAGTTCGGGCAGGAGCATATCCAAAAGCCCGAGATAATCGAGCAATTCTACCCCGCGCACGTGCGCGTCTTTCAAATCAAATTCAGGGTGCGCGGTGTCTGCGACAAGGATTTTATCAAGTTCCGAAAGCACTCTTTCGACCGCTATATCCTTGACGAGCGGAGCGTATTTTTTTGCGGTTTCAAGGGTGTTTTTCTCAATCTCGAAACCAAGTTCACACGCAAAACGGACAAGGCGAAGTATGCGATGACCGTCCGCGGAAAACACCTTTTCGGGATCGTCCACGGTTGCGATGATTTTGTTTTCGACTTCCCCGCGCTTTCCTAGCACGTCCACGATTTCATCGGTGAGCGGATTGAAATAAATCGCGTTGCAACCGAAATCCCTACGCAGTGCGTCAAGGCGCATATCAGACGTGAAAGTCACGTCGTCGGGGGTATGCTTCCCGCTTCCGTCGGGATAACTATCCGTTCTGAAAGTGGTGTATTCCGCATTGAATCCACGCGACTTAATTATCACCGTGCCGACACGCAAGTTTTTGTCCAAAACTTCAAAATCGGAGTTTAATAGTGCCGTTTTGACATTGTCAACCGTCAATTCCGAACAAACGTCCACGTCGTGACTCTCGATTTCGAGCAGTGCGTCACGCACGTATCCGCCCACCGCATAGAGCGGTTTGTCGCTTGGAAAAAGGCTTGCAAGTTCAACGAGTTTCTTCTTATTTACCACCGTAAACCTCGGGTGAAAGCACGCATACGTCGGGGAGATTGCGATACTTTTGGTCGTAGTCGAGTCCGCATCCCACGACAAATTCGTTGGGCACTTCGAAGCCTACGTAGTCCCCTTTCAAGTCAACCTTTCTTCTCGACGGTTTGTCAAGAAGGGAGCAGAGTTTGATGGATGCGGGTTCTCTCGCTTCGAGCAAACGCTTGAGATAAACAAGAGTCGTGCCGGTGTCGATTATGTCTTCGACGATGATGAGATGTCTGCCTTTGACGGGGGATGACAAGTCCTTGACGAGTTTGACTTCACCGGACGTTGCCGTGCCGCCGCCGTAGCTCGATGCCGCTATGAAATCGCAGTCCACGTTGTTGCCGGTCAGGTGGCGGAACAAGTCCGCGAAGAACACGACCGCACCGCGCAAGGTGACGACGAGAGTATACTCTTTTCCTTCGTAGTCGTGGTTGATTTGGTCTGCGAGTTCCTTGACTCTTTTTTCAATGTCCTCTCTTTTGATGAGGACTTTTGCGATGTCTTTTCCGTACTCCATAATTTTTATATCCTTTAGTTTAATTCGTATTAATCTTGTGATATTTTCAAGACTCTGACCGACGAGTCCTCGACCGCTACCTGCGCCGAGATTTCCACGCCGAGCACGAACAATACGTCCGAGCCGACCGCGCAAACGACGAGATCTTTGCGCTTTCGAAGCGGATATTTTTTATCCGTCAAGAAGTCGCCGAGATTTTTTGTTCCGCCGCCGAATTTCTTGATTTTGTCGCCGTCCTTTATTCTTCTCAAAACCGCGCCTTGCGGAATGCGGTCAAGGTCGATATAAAGCGCACCGCTTCCCGCGTGATAGCCGTCCGCCTTTTCGCATTTTATTATTCCGTCCACGCTTTCGCCGTCGAATGGAATTTCAAAATTATCGTTATCCTTTTCAAGCGCGAATACCACGTATTCTCCGTCCTTATGCGCGGTCAGTCCGTGGGGCAGGCAGAGCATTTTTCCGTTTTCCGCACCCGCAAGCGAAAACACGAGCGGATAGTGCCTTTCTTCAAAATCTTGTCTAACACCGAGAGCGTCGCAAATTGCCTTAATCCGCCTTTTTGCAAGCAGACCGCCGTCCATATCCGCGACCGCCATACGCACTTCCCCGTCTTTGACTTCGATGGGGGGAATGAGACTCGTCAAAAAATCGTCGATTTCCGCAGCGTTTCTCGTAAGTCTTGCGACGGTTTCGTCAAGGGACGGGAATCTTTCTCTCATCTTGCAAAGTTCCGAGCGCAAAAAGTTTCTCGTATACGACGTGTCCGAATTGGTTTCGTCGTCAACGTAGGGTATGCCGTTTTCTTTCACGAAGTCGTCGATTTCCGCCCGCGTAACGTTGAGCAACGGTCTGACGTATCCGCCGTTTATCACGCTCATTCCTTTGAGTCCCGCAACGCCCGTACCCCGCAATATCCGCATAAATACGGTTTCGGTCTGGTCAGATGCGTGGTGAGCAAGCGCAACGTAGTCGCACTCACCCTTTTTCAACATATCGTCGAAGTGAGCATAGCGCAATTCTCTTGCGCCCTGCTCGAGAGTGAGTCCGTTATCCTTTGCATACTTCGGGCAGTCAAGGGGAATAACTCTCACTTCAACGCCGTGATTTCTCCCCCATTCTTCCACGAATTTGCAATCCCTAATCGACGACTCCCCTCTGATACCGTGCTCGAAGTGTACGCAGTAAAAATCCACGTCCGCGCCCAAAAGCAAGTGCGCAAGCGCCATGGAATCTCTACCGCCCGACAAAGCAAGCGCGACTTTCTTCTTTTTCAAATAGGATAAGTCAATCGAAAGGGTATTCATAAGATAAGTATACCACAAACTAAAAATTTGTCTATGACAAATTGGCGCATATTGCGCGCGAAGGAAAAATTATACCGCCACGAGTCGCATAGCCATAACCGTGCAATCGTCCGTAGCACCCGCTCTCAACGCTTCCACAAGTATTCCGTCCGCAAGAGTTTGCGGATTTGTCGTCGAGATTTTGTCCACCGCGTCAATCACTCCGCTCTCGCCTAGCACGTCAAGCACTCCGTCGGTTGCGCACACGAGAATATCGCCGTCGTAGAGTTGATAGCGCGCGGTAATCGGGGAAATTTTGTCGATAATTCCAACGGGCGGATTTGACGATTTGACCACTTCCACACTATTTTTTCTCACGATAAATCCGGGTGCCGCGCCCATTTTGATAATATCCGCTCCGCCGTCCGCCGTGTCGATGATGACGACGTCAAGGGCGGAAAAATTCTCATCGTCCCCAAGTCGCAAAAGCCTATTCACAAGGGAAAGAATTATGCCGTCTTCAAAGCCCGCGCGGTAGAAGTTTTCAATCATAGACATAGCGTCGTTTGCGGTTGCGCTCGCCTTTTCACCGCTCCCCATACCGTCGCATAGGGCAAATATTCTTTTGGTCAACGACGGAGACAACACCGCTTTCACGTCCCCGCTGACGTCCTCCCCTTCTCGCTCTTTTCCCGCGAAACCGTATGCGATTTCATACACGGGCGCAGTCACGAGATGAACGGTTTTTTCATCCCCCTTTCTCTCGATGCCGTCCACCGCAAATCGCGCTTTAAGGCACCGCGATACCACCCTTGGCAAAACCGCCTTATCCGCATCGACGTCCCGCACGGTTAGAGCGACTTTTGCATTTTCACCGTCCCCCGCCACGACGATACGACTTGCAACGACGTTATGTTTGAGAAGTTCCGCGCTTATTTTTTCTTCGTACTCACCGCCGAAAGACAGGTTTTTCCCGCACTCCGCGGAGAGAGAGTCAAGCACGAGTGCCATACCCGCAAACTGCTCGGACATCATTTTTTTGGTGTTGACCGCATCCCCCGCACTTGCAATACGCGCACGGTACGCATCCCCCGCGTTGTTGACCACGCCGATGAGATTATGCACTTTCACACACCTTGAAGTGATGAAGGTAGGCACGTCCAAAATCGTAGCCTTCCCCCTACCGAGAGTAGCCTGCGCAAGCGGTTCGATGACGGGAGCGGTGTCCCCGCCGAGAGATGCAAAACACTTCGGATGCTCCGCGCATTTACCGCAATAGTTTCTTGCGATTTCCCCCGCAAGCCGTTTGGGGGTGTAGGGATTGACTGCATTGTCTTTTACTTCGAGCGCATCCGCCATATCCGCAAAGACTTCCCCGACGGACGATAATTTTTCCGCAAGCTCGCTCCTGTCGCGGTTGACGACGGAGCAAAGCACGTCTGCCCTGTTTTCGACGTCCGCAACGAAACGACTGCGCACGGACGACGGCAAAATCGAATAGACGAGTCCGCCCGCAACGAGCAAAATCGCACCCTGCCAACACCCCGCCGAAAGGAGCCAAAAAACAAGTTCGGCAATTCCCGCCACGACTGCGGAAACGTACCGTCCGAGCACACCCACCGCACAAGCGGAAAATGAGATCGCAACGAACTCCGCAAGGGGCAAAACACTCCCTTGCGAGAGAGACGCACCCACGCCAAAAAGCACTCCCGAAACGAGTGCGCCAGTCGTTCTACCCGCGCTTATAAAGGTCAAAAGCACGAAGGGAAAAAGCAGATAAACAAGGGAGAAACCGCACACGTCCACACCCCTTGCGGAGTATGCCGAAACGACCGCGATAAGCCCCAAACAAATTTTCTCATCAAGCGTAAATCGGCACTTAAAACCACGAATTAGCACTGCATAACCTGCCGTTGTGCAACATAATGCCATAATTGCGACAACGACAATCTTCACGCAAAACGTCCAAATCTCACCCCCGAAAACAAGGGTGCATACGCTTTCAGGGAGTGCGGAAACTACCGCCGAAATCACCACTACGACGCTTTGCACGTTGCGCCTGATTTTCCAATATACGAAGTACAAAACGAAGAAAATAAGGCAGGGAGTCGCAAGGTATAAAAGTAGCCACCACGACTTTATAAAAACACACCCCGCAATCACGAATAAGGGAGCGACGACGGCAAGATTTTGTCTTGCATACACTAGCCCCGCGAACAGTCCGAGAGAGAGCGCAAACCCAAATTCCCCCGACGAGAAAAACAGTATCATAAACAAAAATTCAATCACATACTTGACCGCCGTTTCAGGAGAAACTAGATAAGTTTTTTCTCTTTTCGCGCGGTGTCGCGGCAATGCTAACTTCTTCATATCCGCATAATACTAAAAAAAAATCGCGCATACTTTCGTTTGCGCGACGTATTTTGTCGTATGGTTTTCTTTCTTGCCGAAAGGACTATTTTTCTTCCTCGATCATCTTCTTCAAAAGTTCGCTATATCCACCGCTACCGTGTTGTATGCATCTCGACACCCTTGACAAAGTCGCAGAAGAAATTTCCGTTTTTTCGATGACCTGATTGTACGTGTCCCCTTCTATGAGCAACTGTGCACTCTGCACTCTCTGCTCCATTTTATCCACCTCTTGAAAGGTGCATAGATCCTCAAAAAACACGCGAAATTCTTCTTCCGATTTCAGTTTTGCAAGCACTTGATATAAATTAAGCATACTTCACCTCTTACCGTATATTATAATACCACTTCCCCCACCCCTTGTAAAGAAATTTTATTCCGCTTTTGCGCATTAAAGCGAAGAATTTGCCAATTCCCCGCCACAGCGCACCGAGAAATCTACAACTCGAAATACTCCTTCGCAACAGAATTAAAATGCAGTCCGTGTGGACTGCATTTTTTTGGTGATTATTGGTTTTGGTTTTTGGATTTCAGGCGGGCGGAAAGGTAGCGGAAACGGTAGCGCAAAAACCACTTGGTGTTGTAGATTGCGCAGGGGGTTATGGCGCGGGCTTTCAGTTCGAGAAGAACGTTCGCGATTGTCCAAGGGATTATCGGCGGATGCTTCTTGCAACCCCACTTCGTCAGGGGTGCGCCAAAGATGTTCGAGTTTATGCAATCGGGAACGTAGGAGAGTTTTCTCGGCGGATGATTGCAAAGTTGTCCGACCGTGTAGCCCTTGCTTTTTAGATAGGCGGTAGCCTTTTCATGAAAACTGATGAGAACAAATTCACCGTCGTAGTCGGCAAGTTCTTTGACGACCGCATCCGACAATTCGATTTCATTGCCGTTGCATTTTAGTTCTATGAACATAGGCACTTTTCCACCGACGATAGAGAGCACTTCTTTGAAAGTGGGGATGCGTTCGGGAGTCAAATGCAGTCTGCATTTCGACACCTGTTCTCTCGTCATATTCTCCAGTATGCCAAAACGGAAGCACATGCGCAACAAACTGAAATCGTGGAACACGACGACCGTGCCGTCTGCGAGAAGATGAACGTCGAGTTCAATTCCAAAACCCGCTTCGACCGCGCGACGAAACGCTTTCTTTGAGTTTTCGGGCGCACCGAAACTCCAACAACCGCGGTGAGCAAACACGGGGTTTTCCGCGATTATGCGTTTTAGGTCGACTGATTGCGAATTTACAAAACTCATAGTTTATCTCCATAATTTCCGCTATTAAAATACCGTTTTGTGCAAACGCTGATTTCTCTCAGCCTATGCGCGCTACTCTTCTTTCTTTCCCGTCCCGAAGAAATCGAGAATGGTCAAGTCGATGATTTTCGTGAGTTGGGTTTTGATTTCGTCGACGGTGTACTCTCCGCCGAGTATCCACCATTTCACTAGTTGGATGACTCCGCCCGAGAAAAATTCCGCCAATATCTCAACAGGGACGGGACGGTCTTTCACCGGGAGTTTGCCCACCTTTCTCACTATGTTGTCAATCAATATCGCATGGACTTTGTCAAAGACGAGAGATGAGTCCGCTTTGGTGATTATCGTCTTGAGATACTTGCGCTGTGCGGTCAGGTAAGCCATAATCACGTCGAGCACGTCGTGGTAGTAGACGATGAGGTCGCTATCTCCGTGCACCTTGTCAACTTCGTCGTCAAAGCCGTACATTATGTCCATAATGCACTTGTCGAGCAGTTGATATTTGTCTTCAAAATGCGTGTAAAAAGTCCCCCTATTGATGAGAGCCTTGTCGCAAATATCAATAATCGTGATATTGTTGAAAGACTTCTCTTCGAGAAGGTCGTAGAAGGCATCGATGATTGCTTTTTGAGTGCGCTTTATGCGCAAATCCGTTTTTTTATCGCTCATATATCCACCTATCCAATACTATAACAGATAACCGTACACCTGTCAAGATATACCAAATTTCGCGCCGATTTTTCGGTTATCCTGATAGTTGCAAATTCTCAAACGCCAAACGAAGACAGTCTGACGGATACCCGCCTTGACACCTGCTCCGCAAACAAAACCAAAACTACGTCTTTCAAAATGAACGGTAAGGACGATACCGCTATTGCGGTTTCAAGAGTGGAATGAGTGACTAGCGCATATTGCAAAACTCCGATCGCGTGACACGTCAAAAGCCCTAATAGCGCACAGGGGTATTTCGCTTTTGAATTGTGCCCTGCGCCCACAAGCAATATAAAAGGTATAAATCCGAAAATAAATCCGCCTGTAGCACCCGCCAAAGCGCCTACTCCGCCACCAAACGATGAGAATACGGGCAATCCTGTTATCCCGATAAGGATGAAACAAACGACGACCGCTCCACCGATTTTCGCTCCGAATAAAAACCCGACGAGAGCGACCGCAAACGTTTGTAACGTCACGGGGACTCCGACGGGAATGGGAATGGACAACACCGATGATAGCACGACGAGCGCAACGCAAGTTGCGATTATCACGACGGTTTTCGTCCTATTGCGCACGACGGATACGCCCTTCATTCTTCGTCTTTACCGCCGAAAGTCAGGGTGTACATACCGTCTTGATATTCGTACTTTTTGTTTTTCTTCAATCCTTCTTGTTCCATAAGGTCGGCGATGAGAGCAACCGCGCGCCTGACTCCGAGAGGTGATTGCACCTTGACGAACATAGGAGTGTCCGCATACTTCTTCATACCGCTCCTATCCTTTTGGTGATAGAGGTTGTAATCGTAGTCGGCGGGATTGAGTGCGAGAGCGAGCCTAATGGTCTTGCCGATGAGAATGATTTTTGCGATTTGCTTGCCGGGACGACGGAAATAATCACCGCCGTTGACGACTCTGCTCTTCACACCGCGATAGGACAAAATCTCGTTTTTGAGAGCGTTGTAAATCGCTTGATTTTGGACGGACGCGCTTGTCATCTTCGACGAGAAAGTTATCTTTCCGCCGTCGTTTTCGTCGTCGGAATCGGGAACGTCTATATCGTCTTCAAGCGCGCCTTCAAACGCTTCTTCAACGGTGGGTGTAGGCAAGAAACCAACGCTTGCGAACAACTCTTTGTTTTGTTCATCATATATCTCTTTCGCGGTTTTATCGCTATGATTTTCAGTGTTAAACTTATGTTTATGTTCGTTTTTGCCGTTTTCGCAACTCGTTTCGTTCTTTGCGGACGGCACGGATTTGACTGCGTTTTCTTCCTTTTCGCAGGCGCTTTCGTCGGCGACCGCAGGCACACTTTCGATTGCGATTGCCACGGTGTTTTTCTGTGTTTCTTCTGCCACCGTTTCTACGACAGTTTCTTTCGTTGCGCTTTCTTCGTCGCAGGAAATAACCTCTTCTTTTTCTGCGTTTTGCGGGGCAACCGCAGTTGCAATTTCAAGGTCGGTTGCATTGTCGCTACCTTGCGATTTTCTCTTGCCTTTGATGAGAATAAGAGACAGGGCAAGTCCTATCAAAACCGCCGCTACCCAACCGCCGAGTCCTATTGCAAGACTGACGTAATCAACGTCGATTGAGTCCGAAGTGCGCACGTTGAAAGTGCCGCCCAAACCGTTCAATACGATACGGCCGTCGCCGTCGAAATCAATCTTTTTCGCATTGAAGCCACCGCCGAGAGTTATGCCGATTGCATTAGAGCCTTCCGTCCTTTCCAAGACGAGAGTTATATCGTCGTAGCGAACTTCTTCTCCACCGCGCAGAATTTGCAACGCTATGCCGTCGTCGCTCTCGACTTTCGTCAAGACGTCGTCGAAATCGAAGCCGCTCGCACGAGTTGCCGTATATTTGAAATTGTCGTCGCTATATTCCAGTCTGTCGGGATAGACGATGAGTTGCGGAGAAAGTCCGTCGTTTCTCGTCGACATGTAGTAAACAACGTAATTTTCGTTGCTACGCTTGAATGTGAGATTTCTCTTTCCTGCCGAAAAGTCCGCGTTTGCAATCGCTATGCCTACGTCGTCTATACCATGCCCGTTTGCAAGCGTGGAATCGTACAATTCAAGGGAAAGTGCAGGGACCGCTCCACCGCATACCATACTGACGTCCGCGACTTTGACGTAGATTTTTCTTGCGCTGATTTTGACCGCGAGAGTGGTTTTATATTCAGAGAAGTTGTCGTCCGCAACAAATTTGCCGTCCGCATAACTGCCCTTTTTCACCACGACGGAATAAGCGTAATTGCCGACGTCGGGCACGTTGTCCGCAAACTCGCCCTTTTCGAGCGACCAGTTGTACACCCCCGACGGAGTGTTCTTCGACGCCAAAATTTCTTTCACGCTCTTGCCGTATTCCACTTCTTCTTCGAGAGCGGAAAGGTCGGGCTCGGAGGACGCTTTCGTTATCGTCAACTCGACTCCGTCCGAAACGTCCGCCGCGTAAACGGTAGAATTTCCGAATTTGAAACCGACCGTTGCTTTGCAACGCACCGTATACACACCGTGAGACCTACCCCCGCCGAAACCTACGCTCGACGCAGTCCCGCCGAATGCGACTTCCGCGCCGTCGGTAATTTCGGTTGAATATCTCCACTCAAAGCCGTTTTCGGAGTCCGCATGAGAAAACGCTTCCCCTATTCTCCAAAACGGATGACTTGCGGTGCCCGTCAATGAGAAAGGATGCACCACGGGAGAAAATTCGCTTTCGGTCTTGTCTCCTTGCAAGGATATTTCAACGATAGGGGACGGAATGACGACCGCATAATTCGTGCCGACTTGTTCTTCGATAGCGGTCATGACGGCGGATTCGCTATACATACCCGAGAAAAGAATTTCGCCCGTGTCTCTGACTTTTGCGATGAAGTTGTCGCCTACATATTCCGTCTGTCCGTCCTGCGAATCAAAAGTAAACTCGACGACCGTAAAGTCGTCCGCATATGCGGGAGTTGCGGTGACATCGCTCGTCACAAGCGCGCACGCAAGCACCGTAATCAATAGGATAATCAACGGAATATATCTTTTCATACATTTAATAATACACGCTTGCGCGCGAGTAGTCAACGGCAAAAATGCCAAAAACCTATGTTTTTCCCACACCTATTCAAATTTCCGCGCCGTAAAACTTTCGACTTGTCAATATAGGCGGACGATGATATAATATTCTCGACAAAAGAGGTGCATATGAGAATAGTAATCATCACGGGCGCATCCGCCGGTATCGGCAACGCTACGGCAAAGTATTTTCAAGATAAAGGCGACAAGGTCTACTCTTTCGCGCGCAGAAAGGCGGAAGGTTTCGAGAGCGTCGAAGTGGACGTGACGGACAAAACCGCCGTCCAAAACGCAGTGGACTTCGTTGTGCAGAAAGAAGGGCGCATCGACGTCGTCGTCAACAATGCGGGATTTGGAATTTCAGGCTCTATCGAAGACACTTCGGAAGAGAATATGAAACGCCTTTTCGACGTCAATTTCTTCGGCGCGACTTACGTTATGCAAGCGGTGATTCCCCAAATGCGCAAGCAAGGCGGGGGCACGATTATCAACGTCAGTTCGGTTGCGGCACCGCTATCAATACCCTTCCAAGGATTCTATTCCGCATCGAAATCCGCCCTTTCGTCCCTGACCGAAGCATTGAGAATCGAAGTCGCACCTTTCGGGATCAAGGTAACTTCCGTACTCCCCGGGGACGTCAAAACCGACTTCACCGCAGTCAGAAAGAAAAATGCGGACGACAACGCAGTATACGGCGAGAGAATAAGTCGCTCCGTTGCTCAAATGGAGCGCGACGAGCAAAACGGCATGTCCCCCGTGGTCATCGCGAAAGCTATCTACTCACTCTCGAAAAAGAAAAATCCGCCTGTCTACAAAGTCGGCGGAAAGAAGTATGCACTGTTCGTTATGCTTGCGAAATTCCTACCCAAAAGAGTGGCGGGATTTGCGCTTTCAAAACTATACGGTTAACAAAGTTTAATATAACTTTAACCTATCTTTGCGATAATTTGCGCAAAGAGGTGATACTATGAGAATATTGCTCGTTGAAGACGAAAAAGAATTGTCCCGCGCCCTTGCGAAAATGCTTATGAAAGAGGGCTACGACGTCGACACCGTATACGACGGTGCGGACGGACTCAGTTTTTCACTGTCAGGGCTCTACGACCTCATCATTCTCGACGTAATGATGCCGAAAATGAACGGTTTTGAAGTCTTGACCGAAATCAGAAAGCGCAAAATGGAAACCCCCGTGCTTATGCTCACCGCGCTATCCGATGAAAACGACAAGATTTTGGGACTCGATAAGGGAGCGGACGACTACGTCAGCAAGCCCTTCTCGTTTGCGGAATTGTCCGCAAGAATACGCGCGCTGCTCAGGCGCAGAGGAAAACTCGTCACCGACAACAAACTCACCTATAACGAAGCGTCTCTCGACCTTTCGTCGTACACCCTTTCCACTCCCAAGGGAGAGATAAACCTGACCGCAAAGGAATACGAAATTCTTCGCTACCTGTTCGAATATCCGAATTTCGTCGCCTCGAAAGAGGACTTGATTTTGAAAGCGTGGGGGCTTGATAGCGACTTTGAGTCCAACAACCTCGAAGTGTATATCTCGTTCATCCGCAAGAAACTCAACCACCTTAACACCAGTTTTTCGATAGAGGCGGTTAGGGGCGTCGGATATAGACTCACCAACAAATAACGGCTTTAATATCTCAAAAGCCGTAGGATAAAGTGCCGATATGGATGAAATGATCAACAAATTGCGTATACGGCATACGCTCTACACGACGCTTACGGCGGGACTTCTCCTCCTTGTTCTTATGGGAGGATTTTTCGGTTTGTACGCAATCAACCAACAGATTTCCGCACAAGATAATCTCGACGCACTTCTCGGCAGCGTCAACGAGCGCCCCGATGAAGTAGGCCCGACGAGATGTTTCGTTTTCTTCGTCATCGGGGATAAGGCGGTTTTCTATCCCGCATACTCTGGGGACGTCGAATACTACGGCGAAGACGCGGACGGTATTGTGCGCACCGCAATAAGAAAGGCGGACGACGGCAGGTTTTCTTATAACAATAGAGATTTCTACGTCGCCACGAAAACCGAAAACGGTCGCACTATCTACGCAGTCCTCGACCGCACCATTGCAAAACTCGGCATGCAACGCATAGGGATGATGCTCGTCATGCTCTATCTCATATCCATTATTTTCTTGACGCTGTTATCCTATCTCTATTCGTCCGTCACGACCGCGCCTATCAAAAACGCGTTCAAAAAGCAAAGCGACTTGATTGCAAACGCTTCCCACGAATTGAAAACCCCTTTGACCGTCATTTCCGCCAACCTATCCGTTATGGAATCGGAGCCGTCCACCACGATTGCAGACAACTCGAAATGGCTCGATTCGATAAACGGACAGATTTCGCGAATGGATTCTCTCATCAAAAATATGCTCGAACTCAGTCGTCTCGAACATTCCAATTTCAACAAGGAACTCTTCGATTTCGGCGAAGTCGTCGAAGGAGCGTGCCTTGAGTTTGAAGTTATGTGTTTTGAGAAAAACGTTAAACTCCTTTCAAACGTGCAAAAAGGTCTGACCGTCTACGGCGATAAAAACGCGCTTGAGCGACTTGTCATCATCCTTCTCGACAACGCGCTCAAATATTGCGGTGAAAACGGAAAAGTAGGTTGCCGTCTCGTCACGGTCGGCAAAAAAGCGCACCTTGAAGTGCTAAATACAGGTGAAGTTATTTCAAAAGAAGACGCTTCTCACGTCTTCGATCGCTTCTACCGCTCGGACGGCGCAAGAGCCAATCCCGACGGCAATAGTTTCGGTCTCGGTCTTTCAATCGCACAAGCCACCGTCCAAGGCAACGGCGGTACGATTTCCTGCAAAGGCGTGGACGACAAAGGCACTGTGTTCACGGTGGATCTCCCCATCGCAAGCAAACAAACCATCCGCCAAGTCCAAGCCCAAACCGCCATCCGCAAATCCCACGAACACTCCCACTCCCCCAACGACTCGGATACGTCGTCGGAGGAAAAGCAGGACTGATTTTATTTTAGTCGGTGGGTTTTTGGGCGCAGTAGATGCAGCGGTAGATTGAGTTGGTTTCGTCGACGCATTTGAATGCGTGGGCAAGTTCTTGTTCGGTTTGCGTGATGCACTTCGGATTGTGGCATTCGTATTTACCGATTTCGTAGTTTTCGTATTCGAGAGTGAGTTCGTTGACGGGATTTTTCGCTTTTTCTTCGAGAAGTTTCAATATCAACGCCATACGCATATACTTTCCGTTTGCGACTTGTTTGAAGTAGCACGCGCGCGGATCTTTGTCCACTGCAACACTGATTTCGTTGACGCGCGGTAGCGGGTGCAATACGGCGCAAGTGTTCTTTGCAAGTTGCATTTTTTCGACGGTCAGGACGTAGGAGTCTTTCAATCTCTCATATTCGTCGCGGTCCGCAAAACGCTCTCTTTGTATTCTCGTCATATACAGCACGTCAAGGCCGGGAATGGAGTCTTCTAGGCTCTCGGTTTCGACGTAAGGCATACCGCATTTTTCAAGGACGTTATACTTGACGTATTTGGGGAGTTTCAACTCTTCGGGGGAAATCAACACGATTTTGATGCCCGCGTATCTCGACAATGCGCCAATCAATGAATGCACCGTTCTGCCATACTTCAAATCCCCGCAAAAACCGACGGTCAAGTCGTCGAGTCTGCCGAGTTCTCTATGTATGGTGAGTAGGTCGGCAAGTGTTTGCGTGGGGTGGCAATGACCGCCGTCCCCCGCGTTGATGACGGGGATTGACGCATTCAATGCGGCGACAAGGGGCGCACCTTCGACGGGGGAACGCATTGCTATAATATCCGCATATTCGCTTATGACTTTCGCGGTGTCCGCTACGCTCTCCCCTTTTGCCGCGGAAGAACTGCTCGCCTCGGAAAAACCTATCACGCTTCCGCCGAGTTCGAGCATTGCCGCTTCAAAAGACAAACGAGTCCTTGTGGACGGCTCGTAGAACAAAGTCGCAAGTTTTTTACCCTTGCACTTTTCGGCGTAGACGGACGGGTTTTCGATTATATCCATTGCCGTCGAAATGAGTCCTTCGACTTCTTCTTTGCTAAAATCGGTTATGTCAATCAAACTTCTCACGAGAATGCCTCCGAAAAAAGCACGTCAATTAATCCAACTTTCGTCCTGCGGATTGTTGCGGAATTTGATGAGTCTGTCCACGTCTTCCGCCTTGATATATCCTTCTTCTGCGGCGGTTTCGGCGATGACGTCGAAATTGGTCAGGGACACGTTTTTGACGTTCGCTTCTTTCAAGCGTTCGATACCCTTTTTCATACCGTAGGTGAAAATGCTGACGATACCCAAAACGTCCGCGCCCGCTTCGCGAAGCACGTTGACGACTTCGATACAACTACCGCCCGTCGAGATAAGGTCTTCGACGACGACGACTTTTTGTCCTTTTTCGAGTTTGCCTTCGATTTGGTTTTGTCTGCCGTGGTCCTTTGCTCCGCCGCGGACGTAACCCATAGGCAAATCCATAATATATCCCGTGATAGCGGCGTGCGCTATGCCTGCGGTGGACGTGCCCATAAGCACTTCGACGTCGGGATAGTTTTCTTTGATGAGTTCGGCAAGACCTTTTTCGACGTCCCTTCTGACTTCGGGGGCGGTCAAGGTCAAGCGGTTATCGGTGTAGACGGGGCTTTTGATACCGCTCGCCCACGTGAACGGCTCTTCGGGACGGAAGAAAACCGCCTTAATTTTCAATAAATCTTTTGCGATAAGTTTTTCTAAATCTTTCATCGTTTATTCTCCTAAAAACTCTTTCAAGCATCTGTTGTACGCCGCAACGGGATCGTCCGCCGCCGTGATAGGTCTGCCGACTACGATATAATCAGAGCCGATTTCTCTTGCTTGCGCGGGGGTGGTAACGCGTTTTTGATCCCCCTTTTCGCCGTCTGCAAAACGGATGCCCGGGGTGACGGTCAAGAAGTTTGCGCCCACTCTCTTATGCACTGCGTCCGCTTCGAGTGGGGAGCATACCACGCCGTCAAGTCCTGCGTTTCTTGCGGTTTCGGCGTAGTGCATAACCACTTCTTGCATAGGCTCTTTGATGAGTATATCTCTCTCCATACTCTCTTGGTCGGTGGACGTGAGTTGGGTGACCGCTATGAGCAAAGGACGAGTGCCGTCGGGGCGGGTGAGTCCTTCGATTGCCGCTTTCATCATATTTTCGGTGCCCGCCGCGTGAAGATTGGTCATATCCACGTCGAGCCTTGACAACACCGCCATACTCTTTTTCACGGTATTGGGGATGTCGTGAAGTTTGAGATCGAGGAAGATTTTGTGTCCTCTCTTCTTGATTTCGCGGACGATACTCGGACCTTCCGCATAGTACAATTCCATACCGATTTTGACGAAAGGTTTCTTGTCGGTGAATTTGTCCAAAAACTCGAAAGTCTTTTGTGCGCTGTCGAAGTCGCAAGCGACTATTACGTCTTTACCCATATTATCTAACTCCTTTTATAATTTCGTTCAACGAATTGATTCCGTATTTTTCCATAGCTATCGGCAAACTCTCGACGATTTCTTTGCAAACATAAGGATTGACGAGATTTTCCGCGCCGACTTCAACTGCGGTTGCGCCTGCGAGCATCATTTCGATGACGTCATCCGCAGAGGACACACCGCCCATTCCGACGACGGGGATATTCACCGCTTTCGCCACTTGATATACCATGCGCAGTGCGACGGGGAATATCGCTCTCCCCGAAAAACCGCCCATAGTGTTTGCAACGACGGGTTTTCTCGTTTTGAGATTTATTCTCATTCCGAGCATCGTGTTGATGAGACTAACGCCGTCCGCGCCGCCGTCTTCCGCCGCTTTCGCGATAGACACGATGTCCGTAACGTTTGGGGTGAGTTTGACGACGACGGGTTTTGAAGTCACCTTTTTGACCGCTTCGGTTACCGCGCGCACGTTGTTTGCGTCCGTGCCGAAACTCATACCGCCACCGTGCACGTTGGGGCAAGAAACGTTGACTTCGATCCAACCGACCATATCTTCCTTGTCGAGCTTTTCGCAGACCTTGACGTATTCGTCGATTGAGAAACCGCTCACGTTTGCCATGACCTTTTTGCCAAAGACCTTTTTCAGTTTTGGCAACTCTTCCGCGACCACTCTGCCCACACCGGGATTTTGCAAACCGACGGAATTTATCATGCCCGCGCTACACTCCGCAATTCTCGGCGTAGGGTTTCCGAATCTCTCTTCAAGGGTGGTGCCTTTGAAAGAAAACGTGCCGAGAATATTTATGTCGTAGAGTTCGCTAAACTCGTATCCGTAGCCGAAAGTACCGCTTGCGGGGATAACGGGATTGTCGAGTTCAATTCCACAAAGCGTGACTTTAGTGTTCATTTTTGCCATATAATCTCCTTTTTCTGCAAAACGGGACCGTCTTTGCAAATGCGCTTGTTGCCGTACAAAGTCTTGCACGAGCAACCCATACAAGCACCGAAACCGCAACCCATACGCTCTTCAAACGAGAATTGTCCGTCGGTGTTTGTGGCGTTGTAGACCGCTTTGAGCATAGGCTCAGGACCGCAACAATAGAAGTAGGAATAGCCGTCGAAAAGGTCTAGCGCGTCCGTCACGAAACCTTTCACTCCGTAACTTCCGTTGACGGTGGTGACAACGGTTTTCAGTCCGAGTGCCTTAAATTCTTTCTCGTAGAAAACTTCCTTTTCGTCGTTGAAACCAAGGATGACACCGGGGGTTTTGCCCTGCTCTACGAGTTTTTTCGCAAGGTTATACATAGGGGGCACGCCCACTCCGCCGCCTATCAAAAGGGGTGTTTCGCCGGACAACGACAGATCGTAGCCGTTGCCGAGTCCCGTCAATATATCAAACGTTGCGCCCGCCTTTGCTTCACTCATAATCTGCGTGCCTTTGCCCACGACTTTGTAGATGAGAGTCAGAGTTTCGTCGTCGTAGTCGCACACGGATATGGGACGACGCAAGAACAATCCGTCAATCTGCACGTTGACGAATTGTCCGCTTGCGGTGATATGAGATACGTCGCCCGCAAGAATCATTTTGTAGACGCTTGGCGCGATGGATATATTCTCTTTTACCGTGAATATGGATTGTTTCATATTTCTCCTTAGGCGTCTATCGTGGAAATGGTGAGAGTGGTTTCTTCGAGCACGTCGAGAAGCACTCTGACGGTGTCGAGAGAAGTGAATATGCTGACGTTGTTTTCGGTCGCGATTTTTCTGATCATATAGCCGTCGTTGGTGCTACCCACTTGACCGACTTCGCTCGTGTTGATGATATACGCAAGTTTTCTTTGGCGGATTGCTTCGGGAATGTCGTCGCTACCTTCGCTAATCTTGTCGAGCACGTGCGTTCTGATTCCGTTTTCTTTCAAGAATTTTGCGGTGCCCGCGGTTGCCTGAATGTTGAAACCAAGATTGTAGAAACGTCTGATCAAGGGAAGTGCTTCTTCTTTGTCCGAGTTTGCGATGGTGGCAAACACAGTGCCGTAGTTTTGCACTTTCGTACCCGCCGCCTGCAACGCTTTGTAGAGCGCGCGGTTGAGTTTGTCGTCGTAGCCTATCGCCTCTCCGGTGGACTTCATTTCGGGGGAAAGATACGCGTCGAGCCCTCTAATCTTGTTGAACGAGAACACGGGGACTTTGACAAACCATCTTTCTCTCTCGTCGGGATAGACTTTGAATATGCCCTGCTCTTTGAGGGTTTTACCCATGATGACTTCGGTCGCTATATCCGCAAGAGAATATCCAGTCGCTTTAGACAGGAAAGGCACGGTACGGCTCGAACGCGGATTGACTTCGATGATGAACACGCGGTCTTCCTTGTCCACGATGAATTGGATATTGTATAGACCTTTTATGCCGATGCCGAGTCCGAGTTTCTTTGCATATTGCAGGATTATTCCCTTCACCTTGTCGCTAATCGAGAAGGTGGGATAGACGGAAATGCTATCGCCCGAGTGGATACCAGTTCTTTCGACGAGTTCCATAATGCCGGGGACGAAAACGTCTATGCCGTCGCAAATTGCGTCGATTTCGACTTCCTTGCCGATGATGTATTTATCCACCAAAACAGGTTTGTCTTCGTCGATTTCAACAGCGGTTTTGAGATATTGACGGAGTTGCTTTTCGTTCGCGACGATTTGCATTGCTCTTCCGCCGAGCACGAAACTGGGGCGCACAAGCACGGGATAGCCGATACGTTTCGCCGCCGCCACACCGTCTTCGATTTTGGTGACCGCACATCCTGCGGGTTGGGGTATGCCGAGTTCAACGAGCAGTTTTTCAAACAAGTCGCGGTTTTCCGCCTTGTCGATTGCATCGCAGTCCGTACCGACGATTTTCACACCGTTGTTCATAAGGGGTGCGGCAAGGTTGATTGCGGTCTGTCCGCCGAGAGATGCGACGACTCCTTCGGGTTTCTCGTAGTCGATGATTTCCATGACGTCTTCGGTCGTCAACGGCTCGAAATAGAGTTTGTCCGCGGTCGTGTAGTCCGTCGAAACGGTTTCGGGGTTGTTGTTTATGATGATTGCTTCGTAGCCTTCGCGTTTAATTGTCTGCACTGCGTGGACGGTCGAGTAGTCAAATTCTACGCCCTGTCCTATGCGGATAGGTCCCGCGCCCAACACGACGAGTTTATTCTTGTCCGTAAGTCGAGATTGGTTTTCTCCGCTATACGAAGAATAGAGATACGCGATATATTTGCCCGTATGCAGAGTATCTACCATACGGAATACAGGTCTTATTTCGTTATCCTTTCTGAATTTGGACACTTCTTTTTCGGTCGCATTCCAGAGTTTTGCGATATACTTGTCCGAAAATCCCATTTTCTTTGCGGATTTGAGAGTGTCCACGTCGAAAGGATTTGCCGTCAAAACGCTCTCTTCCTTGACGATTTTCTCGAAACTTTCAAGGAACAATTCGGTGATTTTGGTGATTTCGTGGAGTTCTTTCACGCTCACGCCACGGCGCAACAATTCCGCAACCGCGAACACCGTATCCGCTCTAAATTCGGACATATATTCTTTGATTTCGTCGTCCGTCATATCGTCGAATTTGGACATGTGGAAATGGCAACATCCGATTTCAAGAGAGCGGACGGATTTCAACATACACTCTTCAAGGTTCGAGCCTATTCCCATAACTTCACCGGTCGCTTTCATCTGCGTGCCGAGAGTGTTGGGAGCGGACGTGAATTTATCGAAGGGGAAGCGGGGGAATTTCGCTACGATATAGTCGAGTTCGGGTTCTTTGCTTGCGTAACCGCCCGCGACGGGGATTTCGTCAAGGCTCATACCGACCGCGATTTTTGCGGTGACTCTTGCGATAGGATAACCGCTTGCCTTGCTTGCGAGTGCGGACGAACGCGATACTCTGGGGTTGACTTCGATGAGGAAATATTCGCTCGTTTCGGGGTTCAATGCGTACTGCACGTTGCAACCGCCCGCTATCTTCAATTCTTTTATGATTTTGATTGCGCTATCGTTGAGCATTTTGCGGTCCTTGTCGCTCAAACTGAGTATGGGCGCAACGACGATAGAGTCGCCCGTATGCACGCCGACAGGATCCACGTTTTCCATTCCGCAGATGGTGATCGCCTTGTCGTAGGAGTCGCGCATGACTTCAAATTCGATTTCCTTGTAGCCTTTCACACTCTTTTCGACAAGCACCTGATGAACGGGGGAAAGCGCGAAACCGTTCATACCGATTTCAACGAGTTCTTCTTCGTCGTTCGCGAAACCGCCGCCGGTGCCGCCCAAAGTGAACGCGGGGCGCAATACGACGGGATAACCGATTCTCTTTGCCGCTTCTTTCGCTTCTTCGAGATTGTAGGTGATTTGAGAAGGGATGACGGGTTCGCCTATGGATTCGCACATTTCCTTGAACAACTCTCTGTCTTCCGCTCTTTCGATACTGCTACTGCTAGTGCCGAGAAGTTCGACTTCGCATTCTTCGAGCACGCCTTTTTTCTCGAGTTGCATGACGATATTGAGTCCGGTCTGTCCGCCTATGCCGGGGATAATCGCATCGGGGCGTTCATAGCGCAGGATTTTGGCAAGATATTCGAGAGTCAACGGCTCCATATACACCTTGTCCGCTATCGTCGTGTCCGTCATGATTGTCGCGGGGTTGGAGTTGACGAGTATGACTTCGTAGCCCTCTTCCTTGAGCGCAAGACAAGCCTGCGTGCCCGCGTAGTCAAATTCCGCCGCCTGACCGATAATTATCGGTCCCGAGCCTATGATAAGTATCTTTTTCAAGTCCTTTCGTTTTGCCATATTTATCCTCCGTCAAAATTTAATCTTGATATACCGCCTTGCCGTTCAATACGGTGCAAAGGCATTTGCCGAAAACTCTCTCCCTATCGTAGGGAGTCGCCCTACCTTGCGACAGGAAGTCGTCGTGGTTGATTTCGTATTCTTCGTCGAGTTTCCACACCGAAAAGCCGTCGTCGCATATGCCGAAGCGTGCGCGCGGATTGACGGATAGCAACTCCACGAGTTTTTCAAGGGTGATTTCTCCGCCCTTAACTAGTTTAGTATACAATATCGGGAATGCGGTTTCAAGTCCCACCACGCCGAACAAACTGCCTTTCAAACCTTTGCTCTTCTCTTCCGCGGAGTGCGGAGCGTGGTCGGTCGCTATCATATCTATCGTGCCGTCCTGAATGCCCGCAAGAAGTGCAAGTCTATCTTCTTCACTGCGGATAGGCGGATTCATCTTCCACTTTCCTTCGTCTTTCAAATTGCTATCGTTGAATGTGAGATAATGGGGAGCGGTTTCCGCCGTAATGTCGAGTCCTTTCGCCTTTGCCTTGCGCAAAAACTCAACGCTTTCTTTTGTCGAAATGTGGCAAACGTGATAGGCGCAACCCGTCTTTTCGACAAGTCCCAAATCCCTTTCCACCATTGCGTATTCGCTTGCGGACGAAATGCCGACAAATCCGTTTTGTTTTGCGTATTCGCCGTCGTGTATGCAACCGCCGCAGAGCAGTTTTTCGTCTTCGCAGTGGGCGACTATGATTTTGCCGAGTGCCTTCGCTCTCATCATAGCGTCAACCATAAGTTCGTCGTTTTGCACGCCCTTTCCGTCGTCGCTGAAAGCGATACAATTCTCCGCCATGCCCTCGAGGTCGGACAATTCTTTGCCCTTTTCGCCGACGGTTATCGCGCCGTAGGGGTACACCCCTATCACTGCGTCGCGGTTGATGATTTCATTTTCGAGTTTCAGGCTCTCTACGCAATCGGGGACGGGATTGAGATTGGGCATTGCGCACACCGCAGTATATCCGCCGCGCGCCGCCGCAAGACTTCCCGATTTCACCGTTTCTTTGTAGGCAAATCCCGGTTCTCTGAAATGCACGTGCACGTCGCAAAAGCCTTTGACGACCGCATATTCTCCGTTTTCGTCAATGGAAAGCCTCGCCAAATACTCTTTTGCGCACTTTATCTCGTTTTCGTTCAGTCCGATGAATTTTATGTTTGAATTATCCATATTCTCGCTCACTTTTCGCCGATGAAAACTTGGTCTACACCGTCCGTTTCAAGCAGATTTACCAATATGGTTTCACGCTCCGCGGTGGGTACGTTTTTGCCGATATAGTCGGGACGTATGGGCAATTCCCTATGTCCCCTGTCAATCAAAACCGCAAGTTGCACCGCTTTCGGACGCGCAATATCGAACACGCATTCGAGCGCCGCTCTCACCGTCCTGCCGGTGTATAGCACGTCGTCCACGATGACGACGGTTTTATCTTTCAAATCGCAAGGAATATCGCAATCCGCAACCACCGCTTGTTTCTCTTCATCGGACAAATCGTCGCGGTTTCTCGTCACGTCAAGACTCCCGATAGGCACGGTTTTGCCCTCGAATTTCGCCACGTTATCGGCAATCCTTTCGGCAAGCGGTACACCCCTGCTCTTGATACCCAAAAGACAGACGTCGTCCACGCCTTGATTTTTCTCGATAATCTCGTGCGTCATACGCGCAAGCACTCTTGCCATCGCACGGTCGTCCATAATTTGCGTTTTCCGTTGCATCATAACTCCAACAAAAAAAGGTCTTGCAGAAAGACAAGACCTTTTGAGCGTGCGAAAATATGAACCGTCATATTCGGCGTTTATTCAAAACCTTGTCAATCTCTCTGTATCGACTTAAAAGTTCGTTTTTCTTAACTATACCCCCTCTTCCCCGCGATGTCAAGCATTTGCACCCCTACCCGCCAAATTTTTCACCGTTTATTGATAAATATCAATACTCCCGAAAATCACCGAGATTTCCTCTTGATTATCTCGCCGTATATGCTATAATATTATCGGAAGCGGGCGCGTAGCGCATACGCTCGCACGGTAGGGGACTCTGTTGCTTTTTACTCACACTCAAATTACCTACCGTTATCACGCACGAAAGGAGATCTCTATAATGCAAAAAATTATTTCGTACGAAAACGGATTTTATCTCGGGGACGTCAAAAACGACCAACCTCATGGGCGCGGTACCATGAATTATATGAACAATGACGAACGGACGGACGGCACCTACGAGGGCGAGTGGAAACACGGTAAGCGACACGGAAAAGGCACTTTTACTTGGACTAACGGCGATAAGTACGTAGGCGAATTCAAAAACGACCTTTTCAACGGCAAAGGCACTATGATTTGGGCAAATGGAAGCAAATACGTCGGCGAATTCAAAGACGGCCTTTTCAACGGCAAAGGCACTTTTTACTATGCAGACGGAGGTAAGTACGTCGGGGAATTCAAAGACGACCTTTTCAACGGCAAAGGCACTATTATTTGGGCAAATGGAAGCAAATACGTCGGCGAATGGAAGGATAACAAACCAAATGGTAAAGGCACTTTATTTGGATCAAATGGCAACACGTACGTAGGACAAATCAAAGACAACAAAAAACACGGTAAAGGCACCTTTACTTTGACGAACGGCGACAAATACGTTGGCGAATGGAAAGACGATAAAAGGCATGGAAAAGGCACCTATTATCATGCTAACGGCAGAGTCGAAAATCTAGAATTCATCAACGGTGAGTTGGTGAACCGCTCCTGACGGTCAAAGCGATGAATAAAAGTCAAAAACCTATGCTTGCATAGGTTTTCTTTTTGGGTTGGTGGATTTTATTTGAAGTGCTGTTGTGTGGTTTTATCTTGAAGTGGCGGTGACGTCGGAGTAGGCTTTGGCGATGCGTTCGATCATGTCGGTGTCGGTGAAAGTTTTGTGGTAGACGATCGTCGTTTCTCTGGTCATGCTCAAATTCGCTATCGGGAGTGCGACGAGCGAGCCTTTGCGGATTTCTTTCAGGCACGCACCCCTTGAAAGTATTGATACTCCGACGTTCTTTTTGACGAGATTGCGGATGGTTGCGATGCTGTCCACTTCGATGAGCACGTCGAAATTGTCAATGCTCTCCCCTATCGACTCAAGGGACGCATTGAATTTTTCGCGCGTGGACGACGACGGCAAACGCAAAATCAAATGTTGGCGTTTGAGTTCGTCAAGGGATATGGACGCTTTTTTGGATACAGCGTTTTGAGGGGAGGCTATGCACACGAGCATATCCGTGTCGATGACGGTGTAACGAAAATCGGCGGAAGTCGGTTTTTCTTCGATAATCGCCATATCTATCTCAAAATTTTCAAGCATATCATAAAGATTTTTTATGTTGTCAGTGATAAACGTTATGTTCAAGTTATCATCGCCGAGCGCAAGTTTCGACAACGCTTCCACCATAATTCCGCTTTCTTGGGTATGGGTGATACCTATGCGGACTTTGACGACGTTTTTGCGTGCGTTTTTGACCTTGTCTTTCATGGAATCGCAAAGCGCGCGTATCCTTTTTGCGTATAAAAGGAGTATTTCCCCTTCGGGAGACAAGACGATTTCCCCTTTCTTGCGCATGAAAACGGGCGCGCCGATTTCACTTTCCAATTTCTTTATATGTTGAGATACTGCGGGTTGCGTCATGGACAGCAATTCCCCTGCTTTCGTGAAGTTCTTCGTTTCGCATACGGTGATAAAGGTTTCAAGCTTGTCGTCAATAAGCGCCATAGTATCCTCATATAATCTTGCGTTATGTTCTAATAAATTATCATAATTTGACTTTATGTTGCATTAAGCATAACATATCGTAGCAAATCAATCAAGACTAAATCGAATTTTAGGAGAAAAGAATGTTACTGAACGGATTTCCGAAAACGGCACAGGTTATCATATCCATAGCGGTTATGTTGCTCGCGGGATACGTCATGGCGCGCATTGCGAAAAAGTGCAAGTTGCCCGCGGTGACGGGATATATCGTCGCGGGGATAATCATCGGACCTTACTGCATCGACGTCGTGCCGAAGTCGATAGTGGACGATATGGGATTTCTTGCGGATATTGCGCTTGCGTTTATCGCATTCGGGACGGGAGAATTTTTCACAATCGACACTCTCAAGCACGACGGCGCAAAAAACGTAGTCATCACGGTGTTTGAAGCGCTTCTTGCGTCCATACTCGTCTTCCTGACCACCTATTTCATATTGAAACTCAGTCTTGCGTTTTCTATCGTGCTCGGCGCGCTCGCGGCGGCGACCGCTCCCGCATCCACTATGATGACCATTAGACAAACAAACTCGAAAGGTGATTTCGTCAACACCCTTTTGCAAGTCGTCGCACTCGACGACGTCGTCGGACTGGTTGCCTTTTCGGTGGCGATTGCGGTGGCGACCGCTTCCCTTTCGGGGACGGTAACCGCAAAAAGCATACTCCTGCCCATACTCTACAACCTTATCTCTCTCGTCGTGGGCGGACTGCTCGGATTTTTGCTCAAGTTTCTCGTGTCCCCCAAACGCTCGTCGGACAACAGGCTTATCGTTGCAATAGCGGTCATCTTCTCATTTTGCGGAATCTGCGCCTTTATGGACGTATCCCCCCTTCTCGGATGCATGGTTATGGGCACGGTGTATCGCAACGTCGCAAAGGACGACAGACTCTTCAAACAACTCAACTACTTCTCTCCGCCCATACTCCTACTCTTCTTCGTGCGGTCGGGGGTGAACTTCGATTTGGGCGCGCTCTTCGGCGCAAACGGCGCTATCGGCGGGACTTCGCTACTCGTCGTCGGGGTTGTCTATTTCTTCGTAAGAATCGCGGGAAAATACGCAGGCTCATTCCTTGGTTGCCTTGCCGTGAAAAAGGAAAGCAGGGTGCGAAACTATCTCGGACTTGCCCTAATTCCGCAGGCGGGTGTGGCGATAGGTCTTGCCTCTCTTGCGTCGCGAACGATTGGCGGAGACACCGGGAGTGCTATGGAAACTATCATTCTCGCATCGAGCGTGCTATATGAACTAATTGGTCCTGCGTGCGCAAAATTGGCACTTTATCTATCCAAATCGTACTCAACAAATATTGATACGGTCATTCCGACCGAAGAAATCAATTCCGCCGAAACCAAAAACGACATCGAAATTCTCATCGAAAAAATCAACGCTATTCGTGCAAATTATCCCGCTCCCCTGCACGCAGACGACGAGCGCGCTTTCGACGAGGGGGCGGATGAATTTTACTTGCTCAACTTCAGGCAAAGAACAAAAAGGTAATTAAGGAGGCTATCATGAACTATATCGATCCGCTTGCAAAACTCATGGGCGAATGGGCTTGGACTGTGTCCGTCTACTCTATCATTTTGAGAATAGTCGTGCCGTTCGTTTTCTCTTTCTACGTCGGTTGCGACCGCACCACGAAAGGACACACCGCAGGTATGAAAACCTTTATACTTCTATCCCTTGCATCGACCGCGTGTATGATTATGGATTGCGCTTTCGGTTCGTCCGTCCCATTCTGCTCTCTTGGCGCGATAATCGGGAGCGCACTGCTCAGCGGTAACTCAATCCGTTTCGGCGCGAAAAACCAAATCAAAGGATTGACCACGTCCGCTTGGCTTTGGCTATGCACCATATTCGGACTGACTTTCGGGGCGGGATTGTATACGGTTGCAATCGCGCTTGCAGTCGCGGGAATAATAATACTTCAATTCTTCCCCGCGCTTGAAACCTATCTCAAACAACGCTCGACGCACTTCGAATTGCACCTTGAATTGAAAAACCGCAACGACTTGCAGTCCTTCACCTACACCCTGCGCGAACTCGGCATCCATATCGACGACGTCGAACTCAATTCCGCATTCTTGAACTCCGGGTTGAGCGTGTACGCACTGAAACTGTCCATACAAAACGAGGACTTGAAAAAATACAAGACTCACGAACAAATCATAGAAGCGTTGAGAAGTATCGACTATATCCACTTCATAGAAGAAAAATAACAAAAGATTGTTTTTTCACGGAGAACAAACCACCCGCGAGAATACAAAACTACTTGCATATCAAAACACAACTTACCCCACAAAAAGGCGCGGTCGAAACCGCGCCTTTTCGCACGTTTTATCTTTTTCCTTTTTCGTTGAATATTTCGTTGTATTGTTCCGCAAACGGCACTTTTTGCCCGAAATCCGCCTTGTATTGTTCCGCAAACACCTTGACATTGTTCCGCAAATAGATTTTTTCTAATCATCAAATCGCTCTTTTTTTCGCGTGTGCTTATGAAAAATCCCGTTGCGAATACAACGGGATTTTTTTGTTTTGGAATGGGGTTGTCAGTCGTTTTCGGATTTGCGCTTTGCGGATTTCTTGCTTGACAATACCGCCGCCGTTACGACGATTGCAACGACAACTGCGCATCCGACTATCGTGCAAGCAAGATATACGGGGCGGAGTATCGTCGATTTCACTTCGATCGAGAAGGAATTTTCCACCTTCCTATAATCGCCGTACTGTGCGGTTATGGTGTAATTCCCCGCTTTCGACGGCGCAAATTCAAAGGTGTTGCCCGATGCGACGTACTCGCCGTTGATGTACCACTTGACTTCGACGGTGGAGTCCACGCAGTCGAGATAAGTCATCGTGAAAGTCTTGGTTTCGTCCGCATATATGACGTCGTTTTTTGCGGGGTTTTCGCTCGTAACGTCGTCCACGTAGACGATTTCTACGTCCCCTGCTATAGAGTCGTAGGACGTGTAGTGAAGGGCGAACGATTTGCTATCCGAGAAGGTTTCGTCACCTATGGTGACGGTCGCCTTGACGATATACTTCCCTGCCTTTTCGGGCTTATATGAGAGCGTTTTCCCTTCCCCTATGATGACGGGAACGCCTTCGTAATCTTCGGTTTCGGGTTCTTCGTCGTCTTCGGTGCCTTCAACCACTCTCGTAAACACTTCGGTGAGCGTCCAAACGATCGTGCTATCAAGCGCGGGATTGGTGTCCCCATACGGCAAAAGCGTTGCGGACAGGGATATTAGCGTGTTGCGGTTTTTGTATAGATCGGTGAAATCTCCGCTCAACGCGCCGTCGTCAGATATGGAAATTCCGTTGGGTTCGACGTACATGTCAGAGAACGGATCGCTCACGCATTTCGCTGCGTTGAACTTCTTCAACTTGAAATCGCCGAAATCAATCGTCGTGGAATAGGACTTGCGGATATGACTTGCGATGACGTTTGCATTGACGTCGTTGCCTTCGATATCCGAGCGCAAGCGGACGATTGCGGACACCACGGACACGAATGCACTTGCCGCGCTAGTACCCGACGACGCGCGATAGGTCTTGTCCGTCCCCGTCGCCGTGTAGACATTCTCACCGGGTGCGATGACGTCGTATGCGCCGTAGTTGCTCGACGCGCGTTTTTCGCCGTTCGTACCGTACGCCATGACGGATAACACGCCGTTATAAGACGCGGGATAACCGAGTTTTTCCGCGGTGGAATAACCGTTTTTATTGTCGCCGTTGCCCGCCGCCGCCACGACCACGCATTTAGACGAGAGTTCTATATATTTGCTTTGATATTTTATCCAATCTTCCTTTTCATAGGAGCACATTGCAAGGTTGACGACGTCGAAACCTATCGTTTCGTCTTTGAGAACGTAGTCTATTGCGTTGTTGACGGCTTCGAGTTTGAACGTGCTTTGTCCTTTCGTGGTGTTGGATGCCTTGATGGGATAGATTTTGATATAGTCTTCGAGTCCCAATTCCTTGATGAGAATTGCCATCGAACTTGCGATTGTAGTGCCGTGTCCGTCCGACGAATCGTCATCGATTGCGGAAAGTTGAGCGTCGGTCGGCTTGTCGTTCGCGACCGCGTTATACGCATTGTATCCGACGACTGCGCCGTTCTTTTTATATAAAACGTCCGCCGTGGAAAATACGGAATGAGTCGCATTCACACCCGTATCCACAACTGCGATGACGACGGGGTTTTCCGCTTTCGACAAATCCCACGTTGCGATTTCCGCTTTCATTGCGGAAACGTTCAAATGGTTTTCGCCGTAATACCAGAACGTACTTTCGTCTGCGGTATCCTTTCCGCCGTAGACTTCGGCATAGGCGACTTCGTCCGAAAACGAAATCCCCGCGAAGAGCGCGAACACCGTCAATACGGCAAGTATAAGTGCTACGATTTTGCTTTTCATATACGCCTTTTGTTCGTCTTAACCGACGGATTTTTCAAGATATTCGATGCTAAACGCAAGTCGTTTCAGGCTTTCTTCCTTGCCGAGCACGACCGCCATTTCGATAGCACCGCCGGGGGTTGAGGGTTGACCGGTCAGAGCGACGCGGACGCTAAACATAACTTGACCGCCTTTGAGCGAATTTGCTTCTGCGGAAGATTTCATCGCTTCGCGGAGAGCGTCTTCGGACCAATCGTCGAGATTTTTGAGTGCGTCGTATGCGACGGCAAGCGACTTTTTCGCGACGTCGAAATCGACCTTCATTTTTTGATGCAGGTACATATTTACGTCGTATTCGCCGAAATCAACGAGAAAATCAATCTTTTCGGGAATATCGCCGAGAATATCCACTCTCGTTTTCATAAGGCGCGCGATTTCAAAATCATTGAAAATTCCGCCCGCTTTGCTCTTGAGAATGTAGGGTTTCGCAACGTCGAAAAACTCTTCGTCCGTCATCGCTTTGAGATACTCGCCGTTAAGCCATCTCATCTTCTGTTCGTCGAAAATCGCGGGGCTCTTGCTGATACCGTCCACGTCAAATTCCTCGATCATCTCTTGAAGAGTCATCTTTTCGCGGTTGTTTTTGGGGCACCATCCGAGAAGTGCGATATAGTTGACGATTGCGTCGGGAAGATAGCCCTTTGCAAGGAAGTCCTCGAAGTTTGCGTCGCCGTAGCGTTTGGAGAGTTTTCTCTGCGCGTCCTTCATGATAGGCGGTAGGTGAATGTAGGTCGGACGAGGCCAACCGAATGCATCGTACATAAGGTTGTATTTGGGAGTGGATGAAAGATATTCCGTACCTCTCATAACGTGCGTTATGCCCATAAGGTGGTCGTCCACTACGTTTGCGAAGTTGTAAGTGGGCAGTCCATCGGACTTCAACAACACGCCGTCTTCTATGTCGTCGGTCGAAACGGAAATCTCACCGTACACGAGGTCAGTGTAAGATGAAACTACGTTTTCGGGGACTTTTTGACGGATGACGTAAGGCTCTCCCGCCGCCACTCTCGCCTTTGCCTCTTCGAGCGGAATATTCCTACAATGCTTATCATAGGTATGTTGACCGTTTTCGTCTTTGAGTGATTCGAGTCGCTCCTTGTCGCAGAAGCAGTAGTACGCGCCGCCGAGTTCAACGAGTTGCTCCGCGTATTGCTTGTACATACCCATTCTTTCGGTCTGCACGTAGGGACCGTAACCGCCGTCCTTATCGGGACCTTCGTCGTAGTCGAGCCCCGCGGTCTTGAGAATACGATAAATAGCCTCAACCGCGCCTTCTACTTTACGCTCTTGGTCGGTGTCTTCGATACGAAGAATAAAAGTGCCGTCGTGCTTTCTTGCGTAAAGATACGCATATAAACCCGTACGCAAATTGCCTATGTGCATGAAACCCGTAGGAGACGGGGCAAATCTTGTTCTGACTGTCATTCTAAATCCTTCTTTGCGATTTTTGGAAAGCCGCGCGCAAGCGCGCACCGCTTTCGACTATAATATAGTCATTATAAAACAAAACCCCCATTAAATCAACACTAAAATTGCACCTTCCCCCTTTCCCACAAAAAAACACACCGTAGACGGTGTGCTTACTTTTGTGTAGTTTGTTGCTTTTGACAAGTCTTGACTGCGCCGAATTTGGATCTCAAAACCCGAAAGCCGCAATCCAACCGCGTTGATTTTAGGGTATCTAAACGGTTATTTTGCGAGAAGTTCGGAGTATTCTTTGAAGACTTCGACGTCGTTTTTGCAAAGACGTATCAACACTTCTATCGCTTCGTCTTCGGTGGAGTAACCATAGGTCTTGCCGATGATTTTCCACACTGCGTAGCAGTTCAAAAAGTCATACCAAAAATACGACTCGTCTTGCAATTTGAATATCTCGAGATAGTTGAAAGACTCGTAACGATTGCTGTTTTTGAGAATGTTGATGAGCCAATTCACTTCTTCGTTGTTGTCGTACTTCTCGTGGATGAATCCCAACATATACTTCTTGACTTCCTTTGAAAAGGAAACCACGCCTTGTTGGGCGTTTTCGATGTCCTTAACGATAGGAGCAATATCTGGGTCGCTCGAATACTTTTTCACGACCTTTTGACACGGATAAGAAAATGCAGTTGTCATAGTAAACCTATTATAAACCAAACCCCCGCGGAAATCAACCCCCAACCTACCCCACTCAAAAATTCTCCGCACTTCACAAAAGCCACGCATCTTCGTGTAATTTTTCGTTCCTTCTCTTCTTTGCAGTTAGCATCGCATCCGCTACATTAAAGATTATATATGCTTTAAGTGCATGGAAGGCGACTATTCTTTTGCTTTTATTATGGATATAGGCTCTATCTTTTTTAGCATTGCTATGGGTATTATCGTTGCAAGCATCGACGTTGCAAGGGCGATGAGCGAGTCTATTAAAAACAGGTTTATATCGAATGAAATAAACTTGATTTCATTGATTATTTGGTTTTTTGCAAGTTGTTTAATAGAGTCTATCAAAATGTCGTTTGCAATAAATGAAAGGGAGTAATAGCCGACAAAAACAAATGCTATTATCATAATTGAAATAAATGCAGTATGCAATAAGAAAGTCAGCATAAGATTGTCAGATTTTGTTCCCAATGCCTTTAGAACGCCTATTTCATAGATGTTGCTTTTTACGTTTTTCACGCCGAAACTAATCAAAATAAATACACACGAGATAATTAATATGAGCGCAATAAACTCAAAAAATTCATTGAAAACAGAAACGGCTTTTGTCATTGTTTTCAGAGATTGTAACCGGACGGAATTTGAAGTAAAGTCGTTTTCATCGGCAACTTGTATGCACGAAGACAAGTCCGGTGTGTCCACGTATAATGTAAACGGATGCAGAACGGCATATTTCGTGTTTTTAAACACGCTATCTGAAACTCTTATCGGGGATCCACTATATTTGCCAAGTTTTGCGATTGTGAGGTTGTCTTTGTACAAAAGCTTGCCATATTCATTCCTCATTGTATATTGAACGGTGTGAGGAACAAATTTCCCCTCATTGACGTCTGTCAAGGTGTAACGTTTATCAAAGATTTTGTTGTACAATTCAAAATCCATTGCGATTTCTTTTTCACCTAGAGTTTCGTTGAAATAAGACACGACGGATACGTGTCTAACGTCTTCCGACGCATCATAACCATCTATATCAAGGTTGAAAACCCATGCCCAAGATTTTGCAGAATTTCCCTCTGCAAATGCGGACTTATAGTCTTTTTCAAAGGTATATCCAACCGCAAGCACTTGAGATATGTAATCGTAAAATTCGAGAAATTCCTCCGTCGGATTGTTGAAATCTATGTGGTTTAAATTATCCAGAATATCCTTAAAGCGAGTGGTATAATTTGTTTTGATAATTCCATTGACGTACGCATAGAGCCAAGCACCTTGCGTTTTTGCCCCCAATACGTCCTGATAAGAGTGGATGCATCCGTAATAGAGCATGCAGTCGGCAATATAATCGGTTACGTAAATGCCGTCGGGTTTATATTCAATTTGGTTGCCATCAACGCCGGTGAAAATTTCAAGGGTATCTAAATTTAATATTTTTTTTGCATATTCTTCTGTCGTTTGTAGGGTGCCAAAGGTTATTTTTGTATATATGCTTTTTGTCCCGAGTGTTGATATTTCATTTTTAGCGACACCGTGAGTGTAGTCCTCATAAAATGGGAACGAGTCGTTGTAGAGTTTATAAACGTCTGCGCCGCAATCTTCAAAAAGCGTTATCTCCTCATCCGTAATTTCTTTGAGTGCGGTTTCTCCAAAGGAGGCGTCGAGGTCTTTTCTGATACAATATACCGCTCTACTTTTTGACAATTCTTCGTTCATGGCTTTTACACTATCAAAATTTGAAATGGATTGCGATATGGCAAGCACAACGATCAACAAACTTGCAAGAATAGCAGAAAACACAAAACTAAATATCCGTTTTTTAGCAAAAAGAAACGAGAAGTTAAAAGTGCTTCTTAGCGACAGATTTGTATCTTTAACATTCAGTTTTGCATTGATAATCTGCTCGTTTTGCGATTTGATGAATTTATCCGCATTTTGTGTTATACTTGTGACGTTGCCCGATTTGCACTCGTTGAGGATTGTGTCAAGCTCGGCGTCGCCAAGCTTCTTATGCATTGGCAACACTAGTTTGTCTTCTACCACTTGCACCTCGTCTTTGTAGTCGGGATTGCGTTGTAAATCGTTCAAAATCTTGCCGCTCGCCAACTCAATAATTCTGTCTGCATAGTCGTATGCATCATATAGATTATGCGACACTATTATGACGAGCTTTTCTTTTGAGATGGTTTTTATCAAATCCATGACTTGTTTTGTGGTGTTGCTGTCAAGATTCCCCGTTGGCTCGTCCGCAAGTATTACAGTGGGATTTTTGACTAGAGCACGAGCAATGGCAACCCTCTGCTTTTCTCCTCCGGATAGCTCTTTGGGATAACGATTATTGTATCCATATAGATCAACTTTCCCCAAAATGTCATTTATTAAATTCAAGTTGTTAGTGCGTTCAAGTTCTAGGGATAGCCTAATATTTTCTTCCACGGTCAAGTTGTCCAAGAGATGAAAGTCTTGAAAAATAAAACCTATTTCGGAGCGTCGATAGGCAACCCTCTGTTTTTCACTGAATTGTGTTATGGATTCTCCGCAAAGACGTATTTCCCCTGAGGTGGGGCAATCTAACCCGCCAAGTAAATTTAGTAACGTTGACTTTCCACTCCCGCTTTTTCCGATTATAAAAACAAGCCCTTTTTCAGGTAGTTGAAATGATATCCCGTCAAGAGCAAGACAATCGTTGCGTTTTTTGCTTTTATAAATTTTTGTTACGTTATTTACAGTAAACATGTTGTTCCCCAAACACAATTTCAAGCCAATTATATGCTTTTCTATGGCAATTAGTCAACCCTATGCGGATCTATGCGGAGGGTGTTTTCTGCGGGGAGTTCGCGGCGGTAGATTGCGTTTTTGTAGGTGTCTTCGGTCATGCCGACTATGGGGCATTCGGATTTGCCGACTTCGGTGATTTCCAGCATGTAGGTGGTGATCATGATGAGCATCATGTTGGGGAAGGGAGTCATCGTGCCGGTATCTATCATGGAGTAACCTTCAAATCCTATCCATATCGCAAGGATGAACAGTGCAAAAGTGCTTTTGCGTTTTTTGATGAGAAGGTAGATTTTCGTGGCGTAGTAGTAGCCGTAGGCAAGCATGCCGACAAGTCCCATACAACCGAGAATTTGGAAAAGCGTGGAGTGGAACCAATATAGTCCCATATCGTTTTTCATACCTGCGTTCGTGCCGACGTGTCCCATACCGCCGCCGACGACGGGATATTGTTTGAAGAGTTCCCACGCTTCTCTATACAGGTCAAACCTGCCCGACGTATAGTCCCCTTCCACGTTCACTCTGTTGAGTATGCTCTCGACGACGCCCGCGGTCAAGTCCTTGAAAACGACAAGTATGATGCCTACCGCAACGACAACGACCGCCCACGAGATGATTTGTTTTTTCCTATCGTTTGCCTTGACGATGCTGAAAACGAGAGCGAAAATCCCCGCTATTGCGCCGAACAAAATTCCACCGCGGGACAAGGTCATAATAAGGCAAGCGTATTCAAACGTGGAAATCAAAATATATACTATCGGGAAACGTCTTTTGGTGGAAAGATATATCCCCATAGGTGCGCACATCAAAAGGAAAGTTGCGACGTTATTGCGGTTGCCCCAACCGGTATTCCAACCGCCGTACGCGCTCCAACCGCTAGGGCTCACTCCGGTGCGGACGATGAGTGCGACAAGTTCGATGCCCACCGCCACTCCGATGAACATAAGCACCTTTGCAAAGTAGGCGTATACGTCGATATTATTCTCGGTTTTGGCGAAGTTGCAATAGAGCAAATAGACGAATAGAACACCGATTCCAAGTGCTATACATATGGGAAGTGCGTCGAGATAGTTGCTCTTTTCGACAATTTCCGCACCGCCTAAAAGCAGGGCGATACTCACGCAGATTTGGGGGAAGAACATTTTGCCCATAACGAATTTTTTGCGTGCGATTTTGTTTTTCACGTTGCGCACGACGAAAACCGCTATCGCAAGCACGAGGGGTATAAACGTCGGCCAAAGATAGACAAAGGACGAAACGCTATCGTCGAAAATCATAAGGGGCGCGCCGAAAATGTTGACGGTGAGCGGGATTATATCGTCGGATACGACAAGCGCAACGCAAGACACGAGAATGAGCGCAACGAAGCCAAAGGTGGAATTTTGCGCAAGCCATGCGATAAGCACGATTGCAAGCACCAACAAGATATAAGCGTCGGTGTATAAAAACTCCCTTGCCTTCTTTTCAAAATTCAAATAGATTTCCTTTGCTCTTGTCATATAAATCTCCTACTCGTTTTCAATTTATTATCCGCGTATTTTCATGATTTTTCATGATTTTTCATTTTTTTCACGACTTTCAAGAAAATTCTTGAAAACCCGTTTTTTCGTCGGTCGGACGGAAAATTCAACCATAAGTATAGCGTTATTTTAAGTATAACCCCCCCGACCGCGCCCATATGTAACAAAATGTAACATTTCTGCCATAAATAATATATATGATATATTTAATACACTGTGCGACGGCATGTATGGGGAGATTTATAAATTGGTGCGCGACGGCGCATAATATGCATAACCAAAGAGAAAAAAATGAAAAATCAACACTCCGACGAAAAGCCGTCTTTAATTATTGAAAATCTTTGCAAGCAATATCCGTCTGCAAAAAGAAAAGCAGTGGACGATTTGAGCATATCTTGTTACCCCGGTGAAATCGTAGGACTTCTCGGTCACAACGGCGCGGGGAAATCCACCACTCTCAAATGCGTCACGGGCATACTGCCCTATTCAAGCGGAAGTATCACAATCAACGGTTTCGACATTGCGAAAGAACCCGTCAAGGCAAAACGCACTTTCGGCTACGTGAGCGACAAGCACGACGTTTTCGTCAAACTCACGGGCATTCAATATATCAATTTTATGGCGAACGCATACGGCGTGAGCGTTGTGGACAGGCGTTCTCGACTTCAAAAACTCGAAGAAGTTTTCGGGCTTGGGGACAGACTTCTCGACACAATCAACGACTACTCCCACGGTATGCGCCAAAAAATTTGTATGATGGGGAGTCTTATCCACAATCCTGCGTTATGGATTCTCGATGAACCTATGATCGGATTGGACCCCGCTACGAATGCAAGAGTGTGCGAATTTATGAAAGAATATGCATCCGAAGGAAATTGTATCCTTTTCTCGTCCCACAACATAAACTCCGTGCAAAAACTATGCGACCGCGCGGTCATCATTCAGGACGGAGTGAAAACGGACGACTTCTATTTCGACGACTTTGCGCACGACCACCCCGACGTCAATCTCGAAGAATACTTCCTAACTCGCGCAAGAAAGGATAACGAGAATGACTAAATACGCACTTCTTCTGAAAAAACAAATGCTCGACGCATTGCCCGCGCGCTCTCGAAATAAGATTGCGCCCGTCCTTGCGAGAGCATTTTTGACTATTGCGCTCATCGGCGCTATGGTTGCGATTTTCGTTTTCGTCGCATCGAAGTTTATCGACACCTACACCGCCATAAAGATAAATCGCGTGTTGGATATTCAGGCGCGTCAGTATGAAATTATGTCCCTTGGCTACTTTATGTTGATGATAATTTTCGTTTTGAGTGCGGTGTCTTCTCTCAGTCACGAGTTGTTTGAAAACAGCGACCTGAACATTCTCATCACTATGCCCTTTTCGGGGACGGAAATCTTCCTTTCAAAACTGACCGCGGTGTTTTTCAAGCAAGTTTTGCTTGCTCTCATCTGCGTACCCACTCTCAACTTCACGTTTTTGATTGTGGCGGACGTCGTGACGGTACCCCGCATTATAGGCACGTTTTTGGTTGCGATTTTCATACCCATAATTCCGCTCGGAATTGCATCCATTATCGTCCTGCCCTTCTACTATCTCAAACGGCTCGTCAACTCACACTATATCCTTGCGTTCGCGACGATGACCGCACTCACCGCCCTGTTTTGTTGGGGGTATTCTTTCGTTTTCGACGTGGCGCAAAGTCTGTTTGCGACGGGCAAAATCTCATCGCTATTCAATGAAAACGTGATGAACGGCATCATCAACTTCACAAAATTCAACTACCCCGCCAATTTGTTTGCATCTCTCATGCTCGGCAGGGATATAGGGAAAAACATCGGCATTCTCATCGGAATTTCAGTGGGCGCACTTGCGATATGCCTTTTGGTCGTGCATGCAATATTCATACGCGTTTCGCACTCCAACCTGTCTATTCACGTCCCGCACGCACCCAAACAAAAGGAAAAATTCGTCAAACTATCCCGTTTCGGCGCGTTGCTCGACAAGGAATTTTTGCTCGTGCTCCGCACTCCGTCCTACGCATATATGTATCTCACGACCGCGGCGGTCATGCCCGTCATGGCGTATTACTCCGCGCAAATGGCGGAAAGTATGGTGGCGGGACTTCTCGGAAATGCGAATTTGTCCTTTGAGATTTGCACTTTCATCGTCATTCTCTACTCGATGCTCACAAACACTTTCTGCTCGACGAATATTTCTCGCGACGGATATATGTGTATGACTCAAAAGACTCTGCCTTTCTCCCCCGCGAAAATTCTCGGCGCGAAAATCACTTTCTGCGCGATAGTGGCGGAGGTCAGTGCGCTTATTGCGTGTATCGTCCTTTACGCTACCGGCATAGAAAGCGGAGTTAAAGCGACTCTCACCTTCCTTGCGGCATCGTTTTATGCGGTTGCGCAGATAATAACCGCAACCAAGCTCGACTTGCGCCACCCCCATTTCTCGCGCGCGCAAGACGGAGAAATCAAAGAAAACAATTCAACCGTATCCGTCGTCATTCTTCTCGGTTTGGCGACGAGTTTCGTGATTGGATTCGCTCTGCTATTCACCGCATTCGCTCCCCTTTTCGGCGGAGAGCAGGTGCAAGTGGCGGACAAAGCGTCAAGTTACGCTATTGCTTTATGCGTGCCTTTCGGACTGCTTTGTTGTGCGGTGGGTTACTTCTTCGCAAACCTGAAGAAAACCTACGCAAATCTCGACTCGGAGGACTGATATGAAAAAGACGGTGACCGCACTTATGGTAATTTTACCCCTTCTGTTTCTGATTGCACTCTTCGCAATAACGAGCGCATCGGTCGTATCCGCCGCCATTCCCGCAAGCGGTATTTCAATCACGAATAAAGGAGACGACGGCGTTTTCTCATTCGATATTGCAAACTACGCCTCCCCGTTGTATGAAAGCGACCTCGGCGTTGAAGTCCTGCCCTATAAGGCTAAAAACAGAAACTTCTCCCTGTCAATCACCGACGCAAATACCGGGGAAGCAACGGATATTGTCAGCAAAAACGAGGACGGCTCTTTCGCACTCAACGACGTGGGGGTTGCAAAACTTACCTACACCAGCGACGACGGCGGTTATGCGGATAGCGTGATTTTCAACGTAGCGTCAAGCGGCGTCATCAGTTACTCCCCTGTGATAAAGGACGCTTCGGGTGAGAAAATCGCCCTGACGGATAAGGGAAATAACGTGTATTCCGCAACGCTCTCGGTCGGAAGTTTTGTGCTTGGCGGAGAATACTATCCGCAAACGGTGACGAATATCCGTCCTAAATACGCGGTCACAAACGAAAACGCGGTCAAACTCAATTCCGTCAGCGGAAAAACGTCCGCCTATTTTGAAACGAATACCACTCTCACTATGAGCGTTGTCAACGCATTCGGGGACGTGGACGTCAAGACGATTGAACTGTCCGTCGAAAATCCGTACGCGGTTTCCGTCAACGGAAACGAAGGTGCGACGATTTCTGCAGACGCACATACTTTGCGCGCACCGCTAAATACTAAATCATTCACCCTGTACGTCGACGCAAAAAGTACGTTGGCGGAAAATATCACCCTTTCAAGCGGTATCACTACTTGCTCTTACTCCGTCAAAAAACTCACTGACGTCGGGGACAGCGCATACGCAATCGACGTCACTCTCGACGACGCCGTAACCGAAGAAAAGTCGGTGCTTTGGAGCGTGTCGATTGGGGAAAGCACTAAATACTTCTTCAAAGTCGCTTTCTCGCAGTACGATTTTGCGGTCAACTCATTCGGCAATCTCGACGGAAAAGCGGACCTCGTCGCTCTCGAAAACAAGGAAACGGAATTTACCGTGTCCTGTGAGCCCGACGATAATCTGACTTACGATTGGAGCGTCGACGATACGACTATTGCGGGGATTGACGAACAAAATGCGGACGTTTGCACCTTGAGCGCATTGAAATCAGGCAAAACCACTCTCCGCATAAATTGGAACAAACTCGACGGAGATACCGTCGTCGCAAGCGGTGTGATAACAAGGACGCTCATCGTCACGAAACCCTACACGTCGTTGATGTTCAAGGAGTCTATCACGACCTACGGACTGGGCGCTCTCGCGATTGCAAACCGCAGATACGACGGAAGCGGTAATGCGGTGGAAGCAAACTATAAAGCAAAGCTTTATAACAGCGTACTCAACGGCGACAAGGCGGTGGAAGAAATCAATTCTTTCGACGACCTTATCTTCCGCTCGGACAACGAAAGTTTGGCAAGCGTAATCGCGAAACCTACGGGCATCGAATTTATCGTCAAGGGGAACGGACTCGTCACGATTTCGGCAAGTTGGAAATACGGTGAGCGTTTCAACGTCAAACCCGCCACCATCACTTTCAACGCGGTTGACGGCGTGTACGTGTCCGACTACGCGGGGCTTATGCGCGCAAGCGATAACGGAGAACAAATAGTCCTTGAAAACGACGTGTATCTCGGCGAAAATCTCTTCGACGAAAACGGAAAAGCAAAATATAACGACGCAACTATGCGCTCGAAACTCCTTTCTTCCACTAAGGAAATGGACACCACTTTCGACAGTCAATACTACTATAACGTGTACGGCGACAACGCAAAGTCAATGGCGAAACTCCGCTACTGCTACGAATTCAACGCAAACGCATACGGCAACGGACACGTCATCAATGCGGAATATATCACCCATATGTTCGACTCGACGGGCAATCTGCGCGATTACGCGGTGTTCAGAGGACCTTTGAACTTCGTGGCGGCGAGCGTAGGCGGTGTGGACGTCGCGTCCGTCAAGGGACAGGACAACGTATGCTTCCTTATCCGCAAGAAAGGCATCACCCTTGACAACGTGGTGCTTGCGGGATGCAACGACGAATCCCTATATAACGACGACCGCATCGAACTCAATCTGCTCAACAATACCGGCACTACCCTTGAACTGATGAACGACGCTACCATCAAGAATTGTCGTATCAAGAACGGTAGGACGGTCGTGCGCGCGCACGGGAAATATGGAATAGACCTGAACGGCGCGGTGAACGTAGAGCAAGAAAAAATCTACGTAACGATAGACGGATGCCGTCTGCAAAACGCGAGAGAGTTCATCTTGAAGACGGGCACGAACCGCATAAAGCGCGGAAAACTCGTGGGCGATAACCCCGAAACCACTTCCCCGTCCTTCTACGACGGCAACGGCAATGAGTATACCGCCTACAACTCGTCCGCTTGCGACGACTATATCAACGACGAATATTTCGTGAATAACCACGTTCTCACCGACGTCACACTGAAAGATAGCACGCTATCCACAAGCGGACTGTTCGCAATCGGTATGGAAAGTCACTTCTCGGGGGTTATGCTCGACGGCGGATCGTCTTTCAATCTCAACGGTTGGACGGGGCTTGCGGGCACGAGCTACCCCGCCGTATTGCATATGGTTGGGGACGTCGTCCTTGACAACTGGAAGGATTTGAGTTCGGTGGACAGTTCGACGCTCATCGAAACGAACATAAACTCATCCCAACAAAACCTTGCGTTCTTGTCCTTGGACGTGGGCGAGATGATAAGCGCGGTGAAGGCGTTGTCGGGGTATGAGCACATTCTCTACAACTACAACGATACGACCTACGTACACGGCGGGATAGCGTTCTACGGCGGCGGCAAAAACTACTCCGTGCTCGATACGCGCCATTGTACGTCCGAACAAATGCAACAATACAATATCAATATAGGCGTTCTCAAAAACGCCGAAACAAGCGACCCGCAAAAGACCGAAAAACTCAAACGTCAAGGCGAATTGCTACCGCTCGCGGCAGGCACGCAAGACTTTAGATTCGTGATGTTTGACGGGACGAGCGAATCAAAACCTAAAAACTAAAGACTATGGCATCCAACCATACCTACTCAGGGGAGAGGAGGGTACTATGAAAAACAACAAACTGTTCAAACTCGCACTGATTATCGCACTGACTATCACGTGCATATGTATGCTCGTGGCGTGCAATTCGGACGAAATCCAAACGGAGCAAACCGAAAGCGTCGTGGTCGTGCTCGACTACAATGACGGCTCCGCGCCCGTTGAAAAGACGATAAACCCGAAAAATATCGGCAGACTTATTCCGCCTATTCGCACGGGTTACGATTTTGCGTATTGGACGCTCGACCGCGAAGGGACAGTGAAACTCGGCAAACTCGTGGAAAACGGCGCAACCTTGTACGCGCAATGGACGGCGAAAAAATACAACGTCTATTTCATGCTCGACGAAGTCACCCTGATTGAAAAACAATCCCTGCCCTACGGCTCGGTCGTGACTCCGCCAAGCGAAGAAACCATTGCGAGCAAGCTTGAAAAAGACATGCGTTTTCTTGGTTGGCAAACCGACCTGACCGACCTTGTCGTGACCGAAGAAACGACAATCTACGCGCGCATAGGAAACACCTCCTACACCGTGAAATTCCAAGACGGCGACACCGTCGTCAAGACGATTGAAGGCGGGGACGGCGACCTCATCGCTCCTCCGTCAAACCCTGCCGAAAAGGACGGCTACACTTTCATCGGTTGGAAAACCGCAAACGGCAAAGCGTTTGAAAGCGGTGCGACGATAAGCGCAAACGAAACCTATTTTGCGACCTACTCGTTGATTGCTCCGTCCGTCCCCGCAGTGACCGACGCGGGCGACAAATCTTTCACCGCGACCTACGGCGACGGCGTAACTCTTAATGCTACCGTCACTGACGACTACGACGGTGTGTCCTACGTTTTCACTTGGTATATCGGCGACGAAAAAATCGGTGAAGGCAATGAAATCACCGTATCCGATCTTCCCGCGGGCAACCATTCCGTGCGTTGTGAAGCGGTTGCTACGGACGGTGTTTTGACGAGCAACAAATCCTCCGCCGTCACGCCGATAATCATCACAAAAGCAGTTTTATATGCAAGTTTTGAGAATATAAACATTGTTTACGGCGACAATCTTCCCGAAATCGACTTCGCTTTCAACGGTTTTGTCTACGATGACGACGAAAGCGTTATAAACTCTACGGCACTCTCGTTTAGCACGAGTTACGTGGCGTTGTCCCCTGTCGGCGAATACCCCGTGTCCGCAAGCGGACTCACCGCGGACAACTACGAAATCAAGGGCGAAACCGACCAAGGTATCACCGCGAAAATCATTGTCGGCAAGAAAGCCGTGACCGCGAAATCCACCCTTGGCGGAAGCAAGACCTACGACGGAAACGCATTCACGAAAACCTATGCGACAAGCGATTTCGACGGATTGATTGCAGGACACGTCCTGTCCCTTTTTCTCTCGACGAAGTCCGCATCCGCGGGTGACTACTCGGATAGCGACGTCGAAAAAACTCTTTCGATTGTCGACGAAAATTCAAACGACGTCCTTCAAAACTATGCGGTTTCTTTCACAACCGCAATCGCGATTGACAAAGCGGATATAGACTACGTCGCACCCGCAAAACTCAATCTTGCATACGACGGCACGGCGCATAGCGTTATCCCCGAATCATTGGCAAGCGAAAGCGGTGTGACCTATTCGACCGCATTAGACGGCACGTATAGCACTACGCTATCATTGAGAAACGCGGGTGACTACGTGGTATACTATAAAATCGCGCGCGCAAACCATAATGAAGCGAGCGGAAGTTTCGACGTGTCCATAGCGAAAGCGAAAATCTCCCTCACCGCCCTTGCGCAATCCGCGACCTACGGCGATACGGCATTTGCGCTTGACGGCACGAAATATCAAATCGTCGGCACGACTTACGATTCTCTTTCCGTCAAACTCACGACGGACTACGCAATCGGCGACGACGTGGGCGACTATTCAATCACCCCCGCTCTTGAAAACGATACGCACGGTGCTTATCTCAACTACGAAGTGAGCGCAAACGATAGTCTCCTGACCGTCAACCCCGCGACGCTCACCGTCGCTATCAACGCAATCACCGCGGTATACGGCGATGCCCCCGTATTCAACTACACCGCGTCGGGACTCTACGAAGCGGACGACTTCGCGGACGTTGCCTATCTCTATATCGCAAAAGGCGAAACTATAGTCTACAAATCGGGAGAAACCTTCACCGCCCTTGCAATCGGCGGGGACTACGCGGTAGGCGCATCCCTTGCGGACGGAGTAGACAACTATACGCTTTCCGCGGGCGAAAGCACCCTTACCGTTTCAAAACGTTCCATCACTCTGACGATAGACGACAAATCCGTCACCTACGGTGACGAAATTCCCGCGTTTACTTCCGCATATGCGGACGACGCGTACACTCCCGCCGTCACCTACTCTTGCGAATACACTTCCGCAAGCGAAACGGGCGACTACGACATAACCGCCACTATCTCCGACGGCAACTACGATTTGACGGTTGTGAAAGGCACACTGACCGTCGAAAAACGCGCTATCACCGTGAAAGCGGACGATACGCAAGTCGTCTACGGCAATGCTCTCGATTTCTCCGCACTCACCTACACCGTCACGAGCGGCGAGTTTGTGAACGGCGACAATCCCACCCCGACTTACACGACCGACTACACGGCGGGGGACTGCCAAAACGCCACCCTTTCGGTGTCGATGACGAACAAAAACTATGCTTTCACGTTTGAGGACGGAAATATAACTTTGACCGCGCGCACCGCTACTATCACCCACGAAAACACCAACGTTGCAAAGACCGAAAATCCCTACTCGTTCAGCATCACCGCGTACGTGAGCGGAGCGTTCGCAGGGGACGTATTCAGCGGTACGATTTCCACAAAATCCGCGGAAATCGGCACTTACGACAGTGCGGACGACTTCACGGCGTCCGACCTGAAAGCAGTCAACAAAGACGGCACCGACGTGAGCAATCTCTACGTCTTCGATTACATTCTCAACGTAGTTGTCAAAGAGATCCCGATCGACCACACCGTCACCAATCTCACCCACGTTTACGACGGAGCGGCCCACGGCGCGACCGTCACCGCCGCTCCCGACGTCACCGCGACTTACTCATATAACGGCACGACGACCGCCAACATACCCACGTTCGTGAACGCAGGCACCTACACGATAAACTACACCCTTGAAGAAGAAGGCAAGACGCCATATCAAGGCAGTTTCAATTTCGTGATCAAGGCGAGAAAGGTCACCCTGACCGCCAAAAATCTCTCCGCCACTTACGGAAGCGCATTCACGGTTGACGAGACCTACACCGTTGGCGGAGACGGCATTTTGCCCGCGGACGAAACGGCTAACGTGCTTGCAATCTCCGTCGCTATGCCCGCGGCAAATTCGAATGCAGGCTCCTATCCTCTTTCGGTGACCTACACCGAAAATTCCAACTACGAAGTTACGACCGTGAACGGCACTCTCACCGTCAACCCCAAGTCCGTCAACGTATCCGGCGGAAATTACACAACTGTGTACGGTGACAGAGCGGCGGCGTATTCGGGCTACACGATTGACGACGAAAACGCAAGACAATTCATCACCGTCCTGCCCGTCGGCTACACCGCAACGAATGCGGACGCTCTCAAAGAGTATTCCACAACCGCGACCGTCACGAGCGGAAACTATACCGTTGCGACAAACGCCGTCAAGATGACCTTGGCCGCGCGTCCTATCACTGTTAAGGCAAAGGACTTGACCGTGACTTACGGCGACCAAATCACCCTTTCCTACGAAGTGACTTCGGGCAGTGTTGTGAGCGGTGATACGCTTGCCGTATCCTTCTCGTCGCTCCCGTCCGAAAACGTCGGAAACCACACGATAAACGCAATCGACGACGGCAACGCAAAATATGCGGTTACGACACAAAGCGGTGTTGTAACAATTAAAAAAGCAACTTTAACCGTCACTTTGAACGATACTCTTCAAATAACCTACGGCGACGACTTCCCGTCTTTCACCGTGAGTTATAGCGGATTCAAGAAGTCGGACGGCGAATCCGTCATCGGCGGTACGCTCTCCGTTTCCTGCCCCTATATCACCAAAAAACAAGCGGGCAATCTCCCCTTGACCTTGAGCGGGCTCACCGCAGACAACTACGAATTTGCCTACTCTCCCGCGACTCTGTCCGTCGCAAAAGCGGCTCTCACTCTCACCGCAAATTCCCACTCCGCAATCAAGTACGGAGACGACGTGCCCGCATTCACCTACAACGCAACGGGACTAGTCGCAGGCGATACGACCGCAATCCTTGACGGTAAAGTCGACTTCACCACGAATTACTACAAGGGCGCAAACGTCGGCTCCTACACCTACAACGTGACCTGCGCAACTCTCAACGACTACGTCGTGACGATAGGAGACGCGCAAACTCTCACCGTAGAAAAGGCGACCTACTCCGCGGATGCCGTAAACGTCGCTCTCGGGAAGTTGTCTCTGGCGGGCACCTATTCCCCCACCGCGACCCTTGCAAACTACTCTCTCGAAGGCACCGCTTTCACTTGGCAAGATGCAACCGTCACCCCCACTTGCGACAAGAATAGCGTCGGCTATCCCGCAACCTACTGCGCGGATACTCTCAACTATCTGCCCTACAACGTGAACGTCAAAATCAACCTTGCAAAGGCGACCGCAACAATCTCCCCCACCGAAAGCGCGAGCGCGACTTGGAACGGTATCGTCGGCACCGATTGGACGGGTAGCGTAATCAACCACACAAGCCTTATCGGCTCAAATCTCACCCACAATAATACGGACGGCGGTTCGTTTGCCTACGCAATCACTTCCCCCGCATCCAAAACAAACGTCGTGGACGGCGGTGTCTACCGCGTGCGCGTGTCCCTGCCCGAAACCACAAACTACTCTTCCGCATCAACCGTCGTCACCTTCAAGGTCTACAGCGTGGACTTCGGCGGCACTCACTACACCGTCGAAGATGCGCTCTCTCTCGTGACGAGCGGAACGATCACCCTGTTCGGAAATGCGTTCATAGCAAGCAACGCAAGCCTTGCAAGCGGTGTAACCTTCAGCATCACAGGCTACGATGCCGATACCGGCGATGCGAAAACCCCCACGTATAGCGAAGGCGCAAAGACCTACGTTGACAACGACGCTTCTTATATCAAATATAAACTCACCGTCTTGGAAGGTGTAACCGTAAACGTCAACGGCAATCTCATCATCCGCGGTATGCTCGGCGCGAAAGGTCAAAACTTGAACGGGCACACCTCTGGAATCCATAGCCAAATCATCAACAACGGAATTATCAATCTCAATAGCGGTTCAAACGTCGGTGTGCGCGGATATATCAAGGGCGAAGGCACTCTCGCAATCAATAGCGGAGCGACCATGTACGCACCTTTCGCCATCATCGACTTTAGAGGCGGCACGTCCACGGTCGGTTCTTATGACAAAGGTAAAATCTCTCCTTTCAACGAGTACGAAATGCCCAACGTGCAATGCCGTCAACTCATCTATGCGGGAAGTAGCGTCGTCGCATATGCAGACTTATATGCAAATAGCTCACACAACTCAACGACCGCAATAATGATTGCAACGTCGAAAGCGCTTCTTAATCTCACGAGCGGTTATATCGAAAAAATCTACGTCGCGGGCGGACTCGAAAACGGAAAAACCACTCTCAATATCCACGGCGACGTCACGTCGGGTAGCTTGTCAATGTCGCTGACAGTTTTCCTTACGCCTACGACTATAGACACGTCGGGTGTATTCTTCCCCGTCAACTATCGTTACAGTTTGAACTTGCTTTCGGGCACCGCCACCGTCAAGTCCCGTTTCAAATTCCTCCCCGGCTCGTCTTTGTACATCGCCCCGGGCACAACACTCAATCTTGATACGTCGAACAAAATTGACTCTCAACTCACCTTCTACAAGGATAGCGACTGGAATGATAGTATTCCCTTTTCTGGCATAAGAGCATACCCCGACGGCAAAGGAGACGCTATCTTCACCCTTGCGGGCACCATGAATTTGCAAAAGTCTACAAAGGACAGTGGTTTATTCTCTTCGGATTACTACTACTCCGGCTTCGGCGGTGAAATCCACGCCGAAAACGGCGCAACGGTAACCGTCGCAAGCGACAGTGTCCTGTCCATAACGACGTCCGAAGGCTACGGTGCATCCGCAGGTACGGAGATATGGAACAAACTCAATGCCGAATACCACGAAACCGCCTCCATCGCCAAAACTGCCCTCCTAGTCAACGCCGACAACTCCACCACCCCCCTAACCACCTCCAAAACCTTCACCTACAACGGCACCGTCTGGTCCTAACCACAACCGGCAAAACCGAATAAAAACATAAAATTGCATATACGTCACGGTATATGCAATTTTTTTGTACACTGTTGACTATTATATGGCATAGTATTATAATTATATTAGTGATTATACATTAAGGAGGATTACTATGGATAACATGTCCGTTTGTCCGCATTGCGGAAAACCAACTATTAGCGGATTCGCTTTCTGCCCGTTCTGCGGCAAATCCGTTCACCCCACAGAGCAAGCGACTCAACCAGAAGAAGAACTCATTGAAGTGCAACCCGACGAAGAGATAATCTTGGAAGAAGTCAGCGAACCCGAAACAACCCCGACCAATCAATCTTTCAAAGATAAAGTGGTCACCGCTTCAAAAGACGAGCATAAACGCTCGATTTTCAAACGTGCTTTGATCGTCGCATTCTGTGCCTTGATGTTCATCTTGGCATTCTGCCCCGTTTATACCATTCCGCAATACAGATTTGCGTACGAGGAAGTAAGCATATTCCCGACGGACGTCATGTCCCTGCTCCCTGCTTTTTCTAGAAACTACGACGAGGAAGAAGCGGAAGAAAAATTGGCGGATCTCTACGAAAAACTCGACGAGGAAAACGAATCACTGTTTGAAAACGGTGGCGTCATCAGAAAATCCGTCTATAATGCTCTTAAAAAACAAGAAAAAGAAATCTATTTTTTGGAACTCGAATATCGATATAGTCTTGAAGGAGACTTCGCAGGGAAAAGCACTTTCTCTTTCCCCGCGGCAATGCTCTTGATCAACGTTTTGTTCTCGTCGGTGATGCTGGTGTTGTCCGTCATATCTCTAATTTTCGCAATTCTGAAAAAAGAGTTCAAATTCAGTTGCGCAATACTATTCCCAATGTATCTGTTCTTGGCATTGGCAATTTTCTATTCTTCATCGGCTCTTATCGGCACTTTCGAAATCGCAGGCGGTTTGATTGCAACAATCTTCTTTGCCTGTTTGGCACTCGTAGTTATGCTCGTTTCCAATGCCGTGCAACTCAAAAAAGACGGCAAATTGAAACTCATAATCCCGAAAGCCATCGCCGTATCCCTTTCCATCATCATAGCGGGTTGTTGTTTCGCTCCTTCTATCTCCGCAGAGTTTAACGTCGAATACGACGACTCCAACTATACGTTCTACTTCCCCGTAAACAATTCCGCACCCATCCAAATTATCTTCGATGCCGCCGACGTCGAAGAATTGGACGAGATGGTTGGCAATGACAGCGTTTACGACGTGTATGCCGAACACACAATTGAATATCTCCACCACCTTGTCGGCGATTATTATGAGTACGTTAATCCGGGGCATTACGGCGGATATCTTGAAGGCGACTCCGACGCGTTCCACTTCGAGCACCCGAAAGAATACGTCAACTATTACAGCCCATACTACGGCTACTACTACGAAACAGTGATTGGGCAGGCTGTCATCGCAGAAATCGGATATACGAACTCGGGCGCACTTGCTTTGGGATACTTCGTCGTCCCGATTGCATTGCTGTTCTTGGGCATGTTCGTCTGCCTTGCTATGCTCGACAAAAAATCCAAACTCAGTCACGTCGCCTTGGCATTCGTCGCGCTGTTTATCTGCGCGTCTCTAATCTGCTCCGCAGTGACTTGCTCTTTGGCAAATTCGGTGTTCGAAAAAGAAAACGTCGACGCCATATTCTCTGCACAAATAGGCGGCGGCACCATCTCCGCACTTATCCTTGCCATTATCTTAATCGTCTTCACCGCAATCAACAAAGGCACCCTGTGGCTAAAACCCACCCACTCCAAAAAACACCCCGCCTAATCCGCACAATACAAAAACAGGCAACCAAATCGGTTGTCTGTTTTGCTATGTACGTTAGTTTTGTTTTTCGGTTAGTCCGTGGAAACAACGGCGGAGAATTTCAGACTTATTGTTGCTCTGTTGCCGTCTGCGGTGGGGTATACCTTAACTATGCGGAATCTGGGATTCTCGTCCGCAAGGGTATATTCATTTTCCGTATCGGTTTCGGTTATGCCGTATGCCTCAATGGAAACACGGTATCTATCCGCATAACTTTCTCCTAATCCGTTCATAAATGCGGTTATGGTAAGAGTCCCACTGTCTGTTACAAGGAATGCATAATAATCATCCTTGGATATGGCGGTCTCCGCATCAGGGGTAACCGCAACACCGTTCTGTATAAGGGTTATAGCCGTTCCGTTGGCATAATACAAACCGTTCGTGCAGGTTATCTTGTTATCGGAATTTATCGGCGTGGTGGTGTCTATCATTAATACCGTTTGCGTTTCGGCGGCTTCATTAGACGTAACGTATGCCTTGGGTGCATGCGCAAATCCGCCAACCGTAATACCAGACAACGCATCCGCAAAGGCTTCGTCAAAAGAGTATACGGCGGAACATAACGTAGTGTTATGTGCAATATATTCGGTAGCGGCAGTGGAAGTACTCTCCACGTAACTCTCTCCGCTTAACTCATATAGTTTATTCGGCCATATCCAGTTTATTTCCGCCCCGTCTTGTACTTTGGTAAGCAACGTGGTCTTGTCATTGGATATATCCGCACAAGATACGTAACTGCCGTCTGCTATTTTTATGTATGCACTGTCTTCAAAATCGTACTTGGAATAATATACGTTGCCAATATAAATAACCACGGGAATATTGCTCTCGTTTGTCTCGGATACGCTCCATACGGGCGTAAATCCTGCGAAGTTGGGAAGGGAGAATACCGCACTCCCGCTATCCCCGGGATAGATAAGGTCTTCTTCAGGGAAAAGATTCATGTAGGTAGTCTTATTTTGGAAGTCAAAGGAGCCAACTTCACCCTGCCCGGAATCCCATGTATATATAGAGCTTAATCCTGCAATTGAGGTGGATAGAATAGCGGTAATGCCCACAAAAACCAAAACGAATGCCGAGATAATTTTACCAACGCATCTTTTGTAATTGCGTCCCATAAAAAACTCCTTAGTACCTACTGTAATTTTCTTGAAACAATGATATTAGATACACCCCATAAACGCAACCTAATTTCAACAAAAAGTTTGAAAAAACCAAAATTTTTACACAATCTTTACAAAACTCCACCATTTTTACACACTTGTGTAATTTTTTTGGCAGATTTTTAGCACTATTCAAAACCATTATTACATATCCATAAACCATCGCATACCTTCCGCCGCATCCGCTTCCCATCTTTTGATAGTAATCAAATTAATTTTATTGACAATGCCGAGTCGTTTGTGGTATTATATCAACGCTATATGTGAATAAGTCCGCTTTTCACCTCGCCTATGGAGAAGTACCCAAGAGGCCGAAGGGGCTCCCCTGCTAAGGGAGTAGTACGAGAGAATCGTAGCCAGGGTTCAAATCCCTGCTTCTCCGCCAATCAGAGTCGCGTTTGAACACGCGGCTCTATTTTTGTCTTAAAGGGGTTGCAGCCATTGTTGTTAAAA
>CAZJZV010000002.1:36425-177150 GCA_964550635.1 uncultured Bacteroidaceae bacterium | reverse complement strand
TCACCGGTAAACCTCTACTGAACCACCAGACTATCTGGTGGTTTTGTGTTACAACCAAAAACCCGCCGTTTTCGGCGGGTTTTCTTTTACATATCCAACAAAAACAAAAATCACTTTTATACTTTCAATAAAAAAACTGCGCTCATCACGAACGCAGTTCAAACGCTATTTCAAATCAAAGAAGGGGTATCGTTGCAAGGTAGACGACGTCTTCTCTGTTTGCCGCCTCCCCTTCTGCAAGCACGAACGCCTTTTTGTAGACGATACCGCCTGCTTTTTCGACAAGCCTTTCAAGTCCTTCAAGGGATGCGCCCGTGGACACTACGTCATCTACGATTGCGACTTTCTTGCCGTTGATCAGGTCAACGTCGTGTTTCGAGAGATACAAGCATTGTGCCTTGCCCGTGGTGATCGAACTGCCGTATTCGACTTCGATTCCGTCTTGCATATAGAGTTTCTTGCTCTTTCTTGCGACTGCATAATAGCGATGCCCAAGTTCGCGTGCCGTAACGTGCGCTAGTTGCAAACCTTTGCTTTCCGCGGTTATGATGACGTCCGCACCGTCAAGGAGTTTCGCGATTTCTTTTCCGCAATGCTCGGTGAGTTCGCTATCTCCGTGAAGATTGAAAAAGCAAATTTCCACTCCGCACGGAAGAGGAAGAATGGGCAAATCGGTTTCAAAACCTTTGATATCAACTCTATACGTTTTCATAAGTTACCTCTACGATGATTTTACACCAAACGCCCGCCCATTTCAAGAGAATATACGATATTTGTCACATTTTCTTGAAAAGCAAACGGCTTTGTCACGTCAGAAAATCTGTCCTTCGATCTTTTTCTTCTCTTTATACGGAAAATCTCTGTCAAATTTTTCTGCATCATTTTCGTCAACAAAATAACATTCAGGTGTTGCATACTCTCCCGAAACGCCGTCTAGATACCCTTTTTCCAACTCTTTGCACAAGAAAAACGAAGAATCTTCCCCTTCAGGCAATCCGTGATAACGAACGTTGAATTTGCTTGCAAAATCAAATCCGCTTTTGCCGTAGAAAGCAATATCACCTTCAAAACACACCGCTTTTATGCCGTATTCTTTTGCTTTTTCCAACGTGTAGTCGAGCAAAATTTTTCCGTAACCTTGACGTTTGAACTCGGGTGCTATGCAAATAGGTCCCATTGTAGCAATGGCAATATCTCTTCCGTCATCCCCTTTAATTACCGCATTGACGAATACGTTCTGTCCGATTATTTTTCCGTCCTTTTCTAAAACGTAATTCAATTCAGGAATAAAATCGCTATGGTTGCGCATTTCATGCAAAACAAAATGTTCAAGGCATCCCGGACGATAGACGTTCCAAAAAGATTCTCTGACCAAATTTTCAATTTCTCGGCATTCATCTTTCCTTGACAACCTAATAACTAAATCATTATTCATAATTGCACTCCTTCATTGCATCGTTAAGTGTAACCACTTTTATTTGTTTTGTCAACTTTGCTATAACTTAAAACATAGATGTCCGCGGAGTGATTTCCATCACATTCCGAGCAAGCATGATATGATATACGTTCCAAAAACTAAATCAAAAATATGCCGCAGGCATATATCATACGCAAAGCGTATATCATATGGCGCACGCCATATATCATGCGTTCCGTCAGGAACGTATATCATTAAAAAAAGCACTTCCTTACGAAAGTGCTTTTTTTTTGGTGCGACCACCGAGTACTTGTAGCGAAGTGAAACGAGCGTAATAGCGGAGCGTCACGATGGACGGAGTCCGAGTTTGCACCGCAGGTGCAAGTGCAACGAAGTTGCATCAAGTCTCGGTGAGCGCAAAAAAAAAGACGAACAACAATGTTCGTCTTTTTTGGTGCGGCCACCGAGACTTGAACTCGGACGGTCTCCCATACGCCCCTCAAACGTACGCGTCTGCCAGTTCCGCCATGGCCGCACAAGATGAGATTATTATATGACTTTGACCTTGCGTTGTCAAGAAAAATAATCTATTTTGTCAACATTTTTGTTAAGTAAATATATTGTAATATGAAAGAAACCGCTTTTTCAATGAATACGCTCGCGATTTCGGTTGCAGAAGCGATCGCAAATCACTCCGACAAGGACGAAATCGCGCGGACAGTTCACTTTCTCAATCTACTTCAACAGGCGTTGAAAACCTATCTGCAATGACTATTCTTCGATGAGTTTGCGTTTGCGCTCGTTGATGATGGACATGCTTTCGCGCATCGCCTTTTCCGCACTGTCAAGGATATTGAATGCGAGCGAGCGGGATTCGTAATCCATTTTACGATAGGACTCTTCCGCCTCGGCGCGCATATCTTCGGCGTCGCGGGTTGCCTGTCTGATGATTTCGGTTTCGTTCATCATTTGTCTTGCCTTCTCTTCCGCCTTGTCCATAGTATCGTTGGCATAGGCTTCCGCTTTGGAAAGGATTTCGTCTCTATCCTTTTTGATTTGTTCCGCCTCTCTGACGACGACGGGATAGGACGCGCGAAGTCTAGTTAAAAGGTTGAGCATGGTTTGACGATTGACGACGATATCCGTACTTGAAAAGGTAGCCTTTTTGGCGCGGAGAATTTCGCTTTCGATTTCGTTCAACAAAGAATCCAAAGTATCCATAATTTTCCTCTTACTCGTTTATATTTTTATTTTTGATGATATTCTGCACAGTCATTATAGCACCTGCGGGCAACAAACGGAAGTCCGATTTCAAAATTTCTTCCCGCGCTTTCGTGGACGACACGGATTTATATCCGTCTATGACCGCTATATCCGTATCGATTCCGCCGTGAGAAAGATTGTATTCTCTCATTTCTTCTTCATACGCGCGGTCGTTTTCATCGCGTACTCCGCGCACGAATACGGTTGCGCCCATATCTTTTGCAAGGTCGACCGCCGTACCTTCGCTATACGCTACTTTGACGTTTTTAACACCTTCAACCGCCGATTTGATGATTTCAACCCTTTCTTCTGCGGAAAACAAGTATTCTTTGGCGGGATTGACAAGACAACCGATGACCACTTCGTCATAGCGCGAAAGTGCGTAATCGAGAAGTGCCATATGCCCTTTCGTTATGGGATCGAAACTACCGGTCAACATAGCAACGGACTTGTGCGAGATGAACTCCGACACTGTGTAACCCATAGGTTTTGTGCGAGTTTTGTAGCCTTTCGGCGGGACGTACTCTTTCGACTTCGAGTGCTCGAAATAGATCACTCCGTCATCGGATAACATATCCTTTTTCACAATCAGTTCGATTGCGATTTCGCCAAGATTAGTATCATAAGGCGGATCGAGAAAGATAAGGTCGAATTTTCCGCCGAGTGAGTTGAGTGCGCCGATAAAGTCCGCACATATCACTCTATAATCACCGTCAACTCCTTGCAAATTCTTTTTGGTGAGTTCCACGCTTGCGGGGCTTTTGTCTGCAAAGACTACGCTTTCCGCACCCCTTGACAAGCATTCGATACCAAGCGCACCGCTCCCCGAAAACAAGTCGAGCACTTTTGCGCCTTCCACCTTGAATTGTAGCACGTTGAATACGGTTTCTTTTATCCTATCCGTAGTCGGTCGCACCTTATCGTCGGACGGGGATATAAGTCTTTTTCCACGGTATTTGCCGGCAATAACTCTCATTCTTCCCCTCCGTAGATATTTTCTTTGACTTTATTCGGGCGGACGATAATTCTCTTTTCGGTCACAAGGACGTCCAGGGGAATATCGTATTTTTCGGTTTCGAGCCCTTCAACGCACTGACAATCGAAAGCAAGTCCGATTTTCAAGCATTTGTGAGTCGCAAGGTATTTGTCGTAATATCCACCGCCGTGTCCGAGACGTTTGAGTCCGTCGAACGCAACAAGGGGGATAATCGCAACTTCGGTTTCTTCGGTCAGATGCCCTTTGACAGGTTCGAGAATGCCCCATTTGTTCGTTTTGAAATCGGTGAAGGGCGTGATCGAAATCGCATCCATTTGATCTCCCCTGACTCTTGGAACTGCAACGGTGCGTTCCATAGCAAGCGCAAGACCGACTATTTCGTGTGTATCGGGCTCGGTTTTCGTGCCAAGGTATATGAACAAGGACTTCGCCTTTTTGAAAGCGTCGAGAGAAGAAACCGCATCAATAATCGCACCGCTCGCCCAATCGCGCTCGGCATCCGTCATTTTTGCAATATTCGCTTTTGCGATTTTTCTTGCTTCCGCTTTCGTCATATACGTTTTTAACTCTGCCCTTCAAGGCGGTCATAACTTCGTAGACCGACCTATTCGTCATATTTGCAACGACCTTTTCGGTGAGTGTATCCCCGATTAGTATCGCTTTTTCGCCTTTTAGTATCGGCACAGTGGATAGCACCGCGAAGACGTCCATACATACGCTGACCGCGATAAATATCATTCCGTCGACAAGCACGGGTTGAGAGCGCACTATGCCGTCTGCATAACCGCCCGAAATCCAAACCGCGTAACCGTCGCTATCGGCAAAATTGTCGCCGTATCCTACCCTGTCGCCCTTTCTAATTTTTAAGGAGTTTAGCACCACGCTTTCCACTCTTGCGGTATTCTCGTAGACACCTATACCCACTCTCACCATATCGTAGCGGTTGAGACTCAAAGAAGACGACGAGCAAGCGTGCGTAATAACATTTGGATAAACCGACTTAACTCTTGCGATTTCTTCATCGAACAAATCGAGTTGGGTTACGTTGGGTGCATACAAGTGAGTGTAGACGCCGTCAACGTCGATTTTGTTTTCCACTGCAACGTGCAAAACGCTTTCGAGTTCGTCTTTTAAAAACCCGAAACGGTTCATACCCGTGTTGAGTTTCAAGTGTATTTTCGGACGGTGCGCAGGGGGTATGCTTGCAAGATACGCAAGCGTTTTCATATCCCCCACCGACACCGATAAGCCGTACTTTGTTGCGGTAGAAAATTCACAAGGCAATACGTCAACGCACAAAATAGGCGTTTTAACACCGTTTTCGCGCACTTTGCGCCCTTCTTCGACCGTTGCGACACCGAAGTAGTCAACGTCATTTTCAAGGGCGGAAGCGACTTCTACCGCACCGTGTCCGTACGCATCCGCTTTTATCATGAGCATAACTTTGCTCTTGCAAGCGGATAGGTTATTTTTGATTTTGTCGAGATAAACTCTTCTCGTGATTTCCAAAGTCCCTCCGTCGTCCCCGGCGGGGGACCCGCCTATATTTTATTGTCGGCAAGCACCTTTTGTGCCAAGGAAATATCGGAGGGTTTGATAAGGATATAGGTTTTGCCGTCGCCGATACTGTGGGAATAGATGTATTCGACGTTGACGCCCGCGCCCGCAAGTGCTTCGAGAGTGGTCGCAAGTTGCCCGGGGCGGTCTTCGACTTCCACCGCTATGACCTTGTTGACCGAGCAAGTGAAGCCCGCCGCTTTGAGAGTTTCGACGGCTAATTCGTCGTTTTCGGTGATCATACGCGCGATACCGAAATCGTTCGTGTCGGCAATGTTGAGAGATTTGACGTTGATACCGCTCTTTGCAAGCACGCGAAGTACTTCGCCGAGACGTCCGCTTCTGTTTTCAAGGAAAACCGCAATTTGACTTACTAGCATAATATCCTCCTATATCATTATATTTTTCTCTTGTCTACAATTCTGACCGTCTTGCCGCTGGAAAGCGGGAGAGAGTCGGGAGAAACCAAGGTGACTTTTGCGCCGACGCCGAGATTGCCGAGAAGTTCGTGCTCGATATTCTTGCGGAGCGCTTCGATTTTGCGGACTTCGTCCGAGAAATATTCGGGAGCCATTTCGACTTGGATTTCCATAGTGTCGAGATTGCCCACTCTGTCGACGACGATTTGATAGTGGGAGCCGACGATTTCTTTCACGTTCATAAGCACGCTTTCGATTTGGGACGGGAACACGTTCACTCCCCTGATGATGAGCATATCGTCGCTTCTGCCTTTGACTCGTTTCATTCTGACGAGAGTACGACCGCAGACGGGGCAAGTGCCGTGCATAAGCGCGGACAAGTCGCGTGTGCGATAGCGGATGAGCGGTATGCCTTCTTTGGTGAGAGTGGTGAAAACGAGTTCGCCCACTTCTCCGTCGGGAAGGGGTTCGAGCGTTTCGGGGTCTACGATTTCGGGATAGAAGAAGTCCTCGTTGACGTGAAGTCCGAAACTCTCTCCGCAACCGATTGCCACGCCCGGACCGCTGATTTCACTGAGTCCGTAGATGTCGTATGCTTTGATACCGAGTTTTTCTTCGATGTCTGCTTTCATCTCGTCCGACCAAGGCTCCGCGCCGAAAATGCCGACTTTGAGTTTGAAGTCTTCTTTTTTCATACCCGCCTTTTTCATCTCTTCGGCAAGTACGAGAGCATAGGACGGCGTGCATGCGACGGCGGTTGCGCCGAAATCTTTGAGAAGTTGAAGTTGTCTAATCGTGTTGCCTGCAGACGCGGGGACGACGGTTGCGCCCAGTTTTTCTCCGCCGTAGTGGAGTCCGAGTCCGCCGGTGAAGAGTCCGTAGCCGTATGCAACGTGAAGAATGTCCGTGTTGTCGCAACCTGCAACCACAAGACTTCTTGCCGCACATTCCGACCAATCGTCAAGGTCGCGTTGGGTATATCCGACGACGGTGAGTTTGCCCGTCGTACCGCTCGACGCGTGCACGCGGACGATTTTGTCCATAGGCACCGCGAAAGTGCCGAAAGGATAGTTTTCTCTCAAGTCGTGTTTGACCGTGAAAGGGAGTTTTGCTATGTCTTGAATGCCGTGGATATCTTCGGGTTTCAGACCGATTTCATCCATTTTTGCGCGGTAGTACGGCACGTTGTCGTACACTCTTTTCACGACGTCTACGAGTCGTTCGGATTGCAAAGCCGTCATTTCTTCACGGCTCATTGTTTCTATTTTTTCGTTGTAGTATTTCATATTTCCTCGTCAAATTTCGTAACCCTTTTCTAGGGCGATACGGTTTATTTCATAAAGTTTGGGTTTGATTGTTTGTTTCAGTGCCGTATCTATTTGACTAAACGGAACGTCTACACTCTTAGCGAGCGCGCCAAGCATAACGACGTTAACACCTCTAGGGTTGCCAATGCTTTCAGCGACGTCGTACGCATCGATTGCGACGACTTTGCCTGCGCGTTCGGAAAGGGCTTCGACGATTCCCTCCGGGTACTTTCTTGCGCCTGTGATGACGGGCATAGGAAGTATCTCTTGCGTATTCACGATGATAGTTCCGCCTTCCTTCAAATAATTGGTATAGCGGAGTGCTTCGAGTTTTTCAAAAGCGAGTATGACGTCTGCATCGCGGACGCCGATGATGGGCGACGTAACTTTTTCGTCAATCTTGACGTGAGTGACCACACTGCCCCCTCTTTGAGACATTCCGTGGACTTCGGACAATTTGCAATCGTCGCCGTTGATATTTGCAAGTGCGCCAAGCACTCTGGACGCTAGGAGAGTACCTTGACCGCCTACGCCTACGATGAGAATATTAGCTTTCATAGTTACCCCCTTATAGCGTTAAATTTGCAGACGCTCTTGCAAAGCGAGCAACCCACGCATTGCGACGGATTGATTTTTGCCGAGCCGTCCGACTGTTTTTCGATTGCAGGGCAACCGAGTTTGAAACACGCTCCGCACTTCTTGCAGTCTTCGACGTGAAGAGCGGGCGGATAGTTGCGATTGAGAAGAGCGCAAGGACGTTTTGCAACAACCACGGATACGCCGTCGCGATTCAATTCTTCCTTGACCGCTTTTTCGACTGCGGTGAGGTCGTAACTGTCCACGACTTGCACGTTTGCGACTCCGATAGTCTTGCAGAGTGCGACTATATCGAGCACGGGTGCGGGCTGTTGTTTGAGAGTGAGTCCCGTTGCGGGGTGTTGTTGGTGTCCCGTCATGCCCGTCGTTGAGTTGTCGAGAATGATGAGAGTGATATTGGATTGATTGTAGACCGCGTTGATGAGTCCGGTGATACCGCTATGGATGAAAGTGCTATCCCCGATGACCGCAACGGTATGATTGGATTGTTCTCTGCCCACCGCCTTTTCAAAACCGTGAGCGATACCAATGCTTGCGCCCATACAAACGACGGTATCAACGGCGGAAAGGGGCGCTTGCGCTCCGAGAGTGTAGCAACCTATATCCGCGGAAACCGTGAGTTTAAGTTTGGAAAGCACGTAGAAAACTCCCCTATGCGGACAACCCGCGCACATGACGGGGGGACGGACGGGCAAATCGATCTTTTCAATTTCGGTCTTTACGCCGAGAATTTTCTCCTTGATGATTGCGACTGACAACTCACCTTGACGAGAGAACAAATTCTTACCTTCGCATTCGATGCCGTACGCTTTCACCGCGGTTTCGATGACGGGTTCGAGTTCTTCGACGACTACGAGCCTATCCACGCTATCCGCAAATTCCTTGATTTTCTTCATAGGAAGCGGATTGACGATGCCGAGTTTTAGCACGCTTGCACTCGGGAGTGCCTCTTTCACGTATTGATAGACGACGCCGCTGCAAATAACACCGAGCGACTTATCCCCCGTTTCAATTACGTTCAAAGGACAATCGTTGACGCATTTGGACAAGCGGTTTTCTCTGTCTTCGACTGCGACGTGTCTGCCTATTGCACTCGACGGCATCATCGTATATTTGGTTATATCCTTTTTGTAGGGTTTGATTTCGACGTCTGCTCTGTCCTCTTCTTCGACGAAACTTTGAGAGTGTGCAAGTCTTGTCGTAGTGCGGACGATGACGGGTGTATCCCATTTTTCGGAGATTTCAAACGCCTTTTTCGTGAACGCTTTCGCTTCCGCACTGTCAGACGGTTCGAGCAAAGGCAGGTGCGCGCTTATTGCGTAAAGCCTGGTGTCTTGCTCGTTTTGGGAGGAGTGCATACCGGGGTCGTCTGCGGCAAGCAGTACGAGTCCGCCGTTAACTCCTGTGTAAGACGCGGTGAACATAGGGTCTGCCGCCACGTTTACGCCGACGTGTTTCATACACACCATACTTCTTGCGCCCGCGTAAGATGCACCGATTGCGACTTCAAACGCAACTTTTTCATTGGGAGCCCACTCTGCGTAGACTTCGTCGTAGCCCGCGATATATTCGCTGACTTCGGTCGAAGGCGTACCCGGGTAAGCAGACACGACTCTGACTCCCGCCTCGTACGCACCGCGAGCGATGGCTTCGTTTCCTAACATTAATTTTTTCATATATGCCTCTTGAAATTTATTTCTTTTTCTTTGAAGTCTTCCCGATTTGTTGAGCGACGAGAGCGACTTCACCGCAATACTTCTCGCGAAGTTTGGGTTTCTCGATTTTCCCGGTGGGGTTTCTCGGCACGTCCGCAAAGATGATTTTGCGCGGGCGCTTGTATCTGGGCAGGTCGGAGCAAAAATCAATAATATCCTGCTCTGTCGTGACGTCCTTATATTCGGGTTTCAATTCGATGACCGCCGCCGCGATTTCGCCTAGTCTTTCGTCGGGAAGTCCTATGACCGCTACGTCTCTGATACGTTCGCACGCACGGAGATAATCTTCTATCTGCACGGGGTACAAGTTTTCTCCCCCTGTGATGATGACGTCTTTCTTGCGGTCGACAAGGAAAATGAATCCGTCTTCGTCTTCAACCGCCATATCGCCTGTAAATAGCCAACCGTCCGCCAAAACTTGTTCGGTCGCTTTTTCATCGCGGTAGTAGCAAACCATAACTCCGTCGCCCTTGACTGCGAGTTCACCGACTTCACCGCGTTTTACGTCCTTTCTATCTCCGTCCACAATACGCGTTTGCCAGCCGTAACCTGCCTTTCCTATTGCGCCGACCTTGTTTATATTCTCAACGCCGAGATGCACGCATCCGGGGCCTATCGACTCACTGAGTCCGTAGTTGGTGTCGTATTGGTGATTGGGGAAAACCTTCTTCCAACGCTCGATAAGACTTGGCGGTACGGGTTGTGCACCTATATGCATAAGTCGCCAATTTGACAAGTCGTAATCCGCAAGGTTTACGCTTCCGTCGTCTATGGAGTCGAGTATGTCTTGCGCCCAAGGCACGAGTAGCCAAACGATTGAACATTTCTCGTCGCTTGCGGTTTGCAATATCCACTTCGGAGATACGCCTTTGAGAAGAACCGCTTTGCTCCCCGACACAAGTGAGCCGAACCAGTGCATTTTCGCGCCCGTATGGTAGAGCGGGGGTATGCAAAGGAAACAATCGTCCTTTTGTTGAGAGTGGTGTTTTTGCTCGGTTATCGCGGAATGCATAAGTGCCTTATGCTTGTGCAGTATCGCTTTGGGAAAACCCGTAGTACCCGACGAGAAATAGATTGCCGCATAGTCGTCGTCCGTAATGGTGACGTTGACTTTTGCTCTCGACGCGGTTTTCATTCCTTCGTCGTAACTATCCGCAAAGGACGGACAGTTTTCACCCACATACATCATACCTTCGATTTTGGGCACGTCACCGCATATGGTTTCCACACGTCCGATGAACTCTTTGCCGAAGATAAGCACGCTAACGTCCGCAAGGTCGAGACAATATTTGATTTCGTCCGCCGTATAGCGATAGTTAAGGGGCACTGCAATTCCGCCCGCTTTCAGAATGCCGAAGTATATGGGCAACCATTCAAGGCAGTTCATGAGAAGAATGGCGACTTTCTCTCCCCTACGCAGACCGTGTGCGAGAAGAAGATTTGCAAATCTATTCGCTCTCGACTCGAATTTGCGCCAAGTGATTTCCCTACGGTGTTCACCCGACGGCAGAGTCTCGACGAGTCTATAGTCCTTCCACGTGAGAAGTTGTTTTTCTTTGAGTTCGGGGTTTATCTCGACGAGAGCGACGTCGTCGCCGAAATGCTCCGCATTGTATTCCAAAAATTCTGTGATTGGCATTGTATCTCCGCTCCTGCGGTTGAGCCTACGCTCTTATCGTGCTACCGAATCGCACGCTATATGTGATAATCTATATTTTTCCTTTACAATAAATCATATTTCAGTTGTGCTTATAATAATTGATAAGGCAACCGTCGAGAATGATTTGTTTTTCGGTGTCCGTGAGAGAGTCCATTTTGAAGGTTACGTCCTTGACCGCGCCCTTTCTCACGATTTTGCCGACGACTTCCGCGCTACCCGACGAGATAAACTCCCTGACCGACGGGATATAACACACGTCGCCGATTTCGAAGTTTTCTCCGTCGTTGAGAAGGGGCAACATTCCCCAATTTATCAAGTTGCTACGGTATCGCTTCGTTGCGTATTCTCTTGCCACGTTCACGCTGCCGCCCAAGAAGCGTTGGCAACTTGCCGCTTGTTCTCTAGCGCTTCCGTCACCGGGTTTGGTGGCGAAAACTGCCGTTCCGATAGTGGTGTTATTTTCGTCCGCACCGATGAGTTTCAGTGCATCTAACACACTATTATCCTTTCCGTCCCTGACCGCCTTGCTCCTGCCGACGTATTCGGGATCCTTTCTCGACAACGCAAATTCCGCAAGTCTCAAAGGGTTGCTTCGATAGGACGAAGTTTCCCCGGACGGAATGAGTTCATCGGTCGTGGTGACGGGATCGTATATCGCACTGCACACCTTGAACGCAAGATTGTCTTTGAGTTCGGCAATTTGCGGAATGTCCGTGATATTCGGACCGTAGACAAGTTCAACGGACGGATCGGGTTTGCCCACGCCGTTATACACTCTTGAATCGTAGACTGCGGACGGATAGTCGTATTCCGGGACGAAATCGTCGTAGTCAAGACCGAGTGCGGAAGTGAGTATTCCGCCGTTTGCCGCGGTTGCCGCGATTGAACGAGCGTCCATAAGCGCGACAGATGCGATTTGATTATCCGACGGTTTGCTACCTTCTCTGCGCTCGAAGTTTCTCGTCGTGTGACGAATGGAAAATCCGTTGTTGCAAGGCACGTCCCCCGCGCCGAAGCAGGGACCGCAAAAACAGGGTTTCAACACCGCTCCGCTTGCAATCAGGGATGCGGACGCTCCGTTTGCCATGAGTGCGTAATTTGCGGTTTGAGAGCCGGGATATACGGTGAGATTGAACGCGCCGTTGCCGACCGACTTGTTTTTAAGAATGGTCGACGCGGTGTAGATATTGTCGAAAGTACCGCCCGCACAACCTGCGATAACGCCTTGAGACGCATAGATTTTGCCGTCTTTCACCTTGTCCGTGAGTTTGAACGTACCCTCTTTCAGTCCGAGAAGTTCGTTCCCTTCTTTCTCGACTTTGCCGAGAATTTCAATGGGATTTGCAATGACGTCCGCAAGTTTATAGACGTTGGACGGGTGGAACGGAAGTGCGATCATAGGTTCGACTTTGTCAAGGTCTATGACGACTGCGCCGTCGTAAAGCGCGCCGTCCGCGGGTGCGATTTGTATATATTCGTCCTTTCTGCCGAAGCGTTCAAGGTATTTTTCCACTTTTTCGTCCGTCGTCCAAACGGATGACAAACAAGCACTTTCGGTGGTCATTACGTCTATGCCGTTTCTGAATTCAACGGACAAATTCGCAATGCCGTCGCCGACGAATTCAAGCACGCTGTTTTTCACAAAACCGTTCTTGAAAGTCGCGCCGATGAGTGCAAGTGCGACGTCTTGAGGCCCTACGCCCTTTCTGACTTTGCCTTTGAGTTCGACCGCGATGACTTTGGGATATTTTATATCGTAAGTTTTCTTGAGAAGTTGTTTGACAAGTTCGGGACCGCCTTCCCCTATCGCCATAGTGCCGAGTGCGCCGTAGCGAGTGTGGGAGTCACTGCCGAGAATCATCTTGCCAGGAGCGGCGAAGTTTTCACGCATATAACTGTGGATGACCGCAACGTTTGCAGGCACGAATATACCGCCGTACTTTTTCGCCGCGGACAAGCCGAAAACGTGGTCGTCTTCGTTGATAGTGCCGCCGACGGCACAAAGGGAGTTGTGACAGTTGGTCAAAACGTAAGGCAAAGGAAATTCTTTCAAACCGCTTGCACGCGCGGATTGAATGATTCCGACGTAGGTTATGTCGTGAGATGCCATTGCATCGAATTTCACTTGCAGATTTTCATTCGTCGCGCCGACGTTGTGCGCGGAGAGAATGGAGTACGCCATAGTCTTGGTTTTGGACGCACACTGCACGCTTTTCACGAGAGTACCGCCCGCGTAGCATACGTTTTCACTAATAAGATTTATCATATATACCTCTCTTTATAGAACGATTATAACGCGCATACGCGCATTAGTCAAATAAAAAAGGCAAGCGATTTACTTGCCTAAAGTGATTTTTTTCACTGAAAACAGTGGAAAAACCGTTGAATAACCTTGTCTTTTGCTCACGAGTGCTATTTTGCTTTCCGTCGGTCAATCAAAACGCAGGGTGAGATATTTGAAATCGTATTCCCGATATGCCTTTCTTCCGCTCTCGACAAAACCGAATTTTTCAGGTTTTCAAGGGAAGGTACGTTGTCGAATTGAACGACCGCACAAAGCACGCAAGGCGCAAGATAGGTGCGCGCGTAGTCAAGAATTTGCAAAGTCAAAAAGTGACTCACGCCCCTGCCCCGATATTCTTCGTCCGTCATAATTCCCGACAGTTCGTAATATTGCGCACCGCCCGCGTCCCAGCAGATTTCCGCGAGCATATTGCCGTAGGTCTTGTCAAGGTCGACCGCACAAAGACTGATGAGTTTATCACCGTCGAACACACCGAGCATATATCCGTCAGACAACACTCCTTTGAGTTCTTCGGGTTTATAGTTCATGAAAAACTTTTTGTCTTCAAGTCCCGCTATACCGTTTTTGTAGAAAGAATACGCAAGGTCGAAATCGTCGAGAGTCATCTTTCTCGTGTAGTAGACGTCGGGGAATTTGTCCGCGTGCGGAGCGGTCATTGACTTTGGCAAACTTCCGTCAAGATTTGCACGAAACGCACGTTTAGCGATGTATTTGTCAAGCATAAACTCGGGATAGTAGGAAAGTTTTGATTTGCGAAGTCCTTCTAGTCCCATATCTTCCTGACGGTTTATGTAGGTGCAATTCCCGAAATTTCTCTCAGCAAACGCATGCGCCAAATAGCTATACACACCGTCATATTCGATATCCGCTTTTTCATACATAACCACCGCATTACCCGACGGCATAATCTCGCCGATACTCACCCCGACAAGATTTCCGTCTGCGTACAAAACGTCGCAAACAAGTTCACCTTTCAGTGCCGCTTCGTACCAGTCTTCAACAATTCTCATCTCTTCTTTAGCGCTCTCGTCGTAACCACCCTCAAAGGGATGCAGGTCGTACCAACGCTTTTCAAATGCGGTGAGTGCGGGCTTGTCATCCGCCGAATACTTTTTCATTTCCACTTTGTAGCGGGATGAAAATTTCGATATATGATTGCGTTTTGCGTGGTAGCGTTTTCCAATCAGTGAAATGAAATCTTCACTCTTGTAGATATACTCCGACCAATCTCTATCAGTCGAAATCGCATAGTCGGTTTCGGGGAGCATGGCGGCGTCTTCCTTTGTCAAAAACGCAAAGCAAGCGTCGTCGGGCAAATTCTTATATAACGTAGTAAAATTCCTATCGTCCCCTTCTTTCACAAGCGGTTTCCAGTAGTATACTTCGTCGTCGTGCAAAGTCGCGCGCATATAGAAAACGTCGTCTTCTTCTACGTATTCGAGGTCGGGAAACCAAATAAGAAAACTATAATAAGAAAAACCGCTACCAATGAGATTTTTCCCTTTGAGATAAATCACAAGTCGCGATTTTGCTTTGTCGTCGAATTTTTGGAATTTCATATCACTTCTTCTTTTTTTCAATCTTGAAAGTGTCGATACCTACGTTGCACTTTTCAAGCAAGACTTCCTTTGCCTTTTCAATGCTTTTTTCGGGTAGATTGAGTCTGAATACGACGGGCGGTCTGTTGTCGGGAGTTGCATGCACATAAATCGTGCCGTCCTTTTCGTCTTGTTTGATACCGTCGACGTCTGCGAATTTCACTCTGTCCGTAAAGATGAAAGTTTTGACCACAATCGTATCGTCGGTGAAGACGTAGCGACTGTTGATGAGCACCGTCAACACCGCAACGAGAATGATAGCCGCCGCGCCGAGAGATACGCCCACGATGATTGGGCTTGAAGTTTTGTTCTCCCCTGCGAGCAGGACTATATCCATAACGATAAGCGCGATGCTTGCAAGCATACCCACGACGAGAAATGCGGTCAACACCCCGCCGAAGTACATATACGAGCCGAAAACCACGTTGTCCTTATTCTTCATCGTTCACCTCGGAATTGTCGGTGTCGTAATCGTTTTCGATTTCAACCATATTGCTCTCGTCTGCGGATTCTTGATTATCTGTTCTGTAGCCGTATTCGACGGTGTTGATGACGTTGGTCGAATCGACGTAGAAACGCATACTGTTTTGCTTGTAGTAGCCAACGAGTTCGATCGTGCGGAGCAAGAAGTAGTAAAGGGACGGGATGACGAGATTGATGACTCCGAAAGTCGGAATGGTGAATCCCGCCATACAACAATAGGCAATGGAATAGGTGATGATAATGCCCTTGAACATACCTTTGAAGTTGCGTTTGACCGAAGTCAGACTTCTCGAAAACGCGGTGTAGATACCCTCTTCGGGATGGTGCAAAAGTCTCGGCAACCAACCCGAAAACAAAGTTGTTCTCAACGTGCAAAGGAGCAAGCCGAGAATGAGAATCAAAGGAAGTGCGAACATATTGATCGCAAGGAACAAGCCGTAGCCCATCCCTATCATAATCCCCAAAATCACTGCGTCGATAGGAATGCAGACGAGCATTTTGCAAAGGGAATATTTGCACGTCTTTTTGAAGTTTGCCGCCATAGCGGAAGAAAAGCCGTAGCGGGTGTTGCTGGACATAAGGTTATCCACGACGTATGCGACGGGATAGAAACTGAGTCCGATGATAAACTCGTACAAAAGGTACAAGAAAATGAGTGCGAAAATCAAGCCTACGAAAGCGGAAGTGTGAGTCGCAAGCGCATCTATAAGCCCGACTATGCCGTCTTTCAATTGCAAAATGAAATCGTAAATTCCGTTGCCTTCGTGCAAGAAATTCTCGGTGGTGTCTTTGATGAAAACAAGTTCTTCACTGACGTCCGTTTTTGCGGTTATCGCCTCACCGATAGGAGTGATGATAGCCGTGCCGATACCGACGGTGATGAACACCGCAATGAAAACCCAGATGAGTATTTTGAGTATGTACCCCATATTGCTGAACAATATCGAGGCAGAATGTTTGAATTCCATATTTCCTCACAAATCCGCGTTAAGTTGCAAAAACACGGATATAAACTGCTTATTCCGTCATTTCGACTTCTTGTTGAAGAAACGCTTCGACCAAATGTTTTGCGTTTCAAGGTCCATTCTTTCGGTGCCCGTCACGTCGTAGAATACAACGTAGGACATGGACATATAAAGGGGTATGACCACCGTGAACATCACGCCGTCAAGCACCACTCTGACGATTTCACCAGTGTTGAAAAGTCCGGTGAGTAGCATTGCGACGAGAAACGGAAGTATCCCCGAAATCATCACCGCAACCGCATATTTTGTCTTACCGCTCATCTGTCGCCAACCCATCTTGAACGCTTCGGAAGTTTTGAGTCCGGTGTGGAGCATGAAAGGCGACCACAACATTATTGCGCCGAGCATTGTGAGCCCCAAATAACCGAACAGGCACATTGTTATCGTGGACAACACGAGCCACGCCACTCCTTCCCCGATAATCATTGCGTAGGCGTAGTAGGCAATCGTGATAGCAAGGTTGCCAAGTTCTACGATGACCGTCGTCGCAAGCGTGAATTTGAGAGAAGTGAGCACGTTGTAATTCAGACGAGTTTTCGCGCGCCTGAATGATACCGTGAACTCCCCTATTCTCATATGGCGGTCAATCGTGCCGAACAAAATCGCCACCGAAAACACCATGAGCGCAAGCCCGATAAACCCAACCCAGAAGAACGAGAAAGGTATCGGGTGCATAGCCATGTAGAAGTCGCCGAATGAAGTCGTCGTCAGATTGTCGTATTGCAAGAGATAATACAACGCATCCGACGGCGCGAGCGCAAACGCCAACAACAAAGACGGCACCACGGTTATCAACCACAGGTACGGGCATTTGTCGAAGTAGTAGCAGTAAGTTTGTTTGATATATTTCATCTTATCTCCGACTAATCGAGCATCGAGAGTTTTTCAAGGAGTTTCTCTTTCTTTTCGAGAGCCTTTGCGAGTTTTTCTTTCTCGTTGTCGATGAGTTTTTGGGGTGCTTTGGAGGTGAATCCGACATTATTCAAAAGACCGTTAGCCTTATTGATTTCTTGATCCGCCTGCGCGATTTCCTTTTCGATTCTCTCTCTTTCTTTTGCGAAGTCGATGAGGTCGCCCAAGGGGATAAGCACTTCCGCATCGTGAGTCACGACTGCGGTGATCTTTTCAGTCACTTCACTCTTGTCTGCGATGAATGATACCTTTTCAATACCCGCGAGTTTTTCAAGGTATACCGCGGACTTCTTCATGAAGTTGACGTCCTTTGCAATCACGTATGCGGTGAGTTTCTTTGCGGGAGAAACGTTCATTTCCGCACGCGTATTTCTGATTGCGACGATGAGTTCGCGGAGCCCTTCAAAGTTCTTCTCTTCCTTGCGATAGGAGAATTTCTTGTTGTAGGTCGGCCAGTCGCTCATCATAAGGATGTCGCCCTTCTCCGCATACTTCGAATAGATTTCTTCGGTGATAAACGGAATGAAAGGATGCAGGAGTTTGAGAATTTGCGTGAGCGTGTAGACGAGCATCGCAATCGCGTGATTGTGTTCTTTCTTGTCCTTGCTGTAAAGCAAAGGTTTGCTCATCTCGATATACCAATCGCAGAATTCCGTCCAAGTGAAGTCGTAAAGACGTGCCGCCGCCATACCGATTTCGTACTTGTTGAGATTTATCGTGACTTCTTTCACGACGTCGTTTAGGCGGGTGAGAATCCACTTGTCCGCATCGTTCAATCTCGACGGGAAAGTCAGGTCGTCGTCGGGATTTATGTTCATAAGCACGAAACGAGATGCGTTCCAAAGTTTGTTGATGAAGTTTCTTGCGCTTTCGGTCTTTGCGTCGGTATAGCGAGTGTCGCTACCCGGTGCGATACCGGATGCAAGGGAGAAACGGAGTGCGTCCGCGCCGTACTTGTCGATGATAAGCAAAGGATCGATACCGTTGCCGAGAGATTTCGACATCTTTCTACCCTGACTGTCGCGCACGATACCGTGTATCAACACTTCGTTGAAAGGCACTTCGCCCATAAATTCGATACCGCTGAACATCATTCTTGCGACCCAGAAGAAGATAATATCGTATGCAGTCACGAGAACGCTAGTCGGATAGAAGTATTTAAGGTTTTTCGTCTTTTTGGGATAACCGAGAGTGCTAAACGGCCAAAGCGCAGAGCTGAACCAAGTGTCGAGCACGTCTTCGTCTTGATGGAAGTGATTTCCACCGCATTTGGGACAAGTTTCGGGAGCGGTCTTCGCAACCACCATTTCACCGCAGTCCTCGCAGTAGTAAGCGGGAATACGATGTCCCCACCAAAGTTGACGAGAGATACACCAATCTTTGATATTCTCCATCCAGTTGAAGTAGATTTTCTCAAAGCGTTTAGGCACGAATTCCGTCTTCTTTGTTTTGACCGCCTTGATAGCGGGTTCTGCAAGGGTTTTCATCTTGACGAACCATTGCTTCGACACGATTGCTTCGACGGTTTCACCGCAACGATAGCATTCGCCGACGTTGTGCGCGTACGGTTCGATCTTTTCGAGCAAGCCGAGTTTGTCAAGGTCTTCGACGACTGCCTTACGGCATTCGAGTCTGTCAAGTCCTTGATATTTGCCTGCGTTTTCGTTCATCTTGCCTTCGTCGTCGATGACTCTGATGACGGGGAGATTGTGTCTGAGTCCGAGTTCAAAGTCGTTGGGGTCGTGTGCGGGAGTGATCTTGACCGCGCCCGTACCGAAACCGATTTCGCAATAGTCGTCCGCAACGACGGGGATAATCCTGTCCGTCAACGGCAACTTGAGCATTTTGCCGACGAATTTCGCCATTTTCTCGTCTTTGGGGTTGACCGCGACCGCGGTATCACCGAGCATAGTTTCGGGACGAGTGGTGGCAATGGTGATATAATCGTCCTCGCCGACGACGGGATAACGATAATACCAAAGGTTCGATTGTTGTTCTTTATATTCGACTTCAGCGTCCGAGATTGCAGTTTTGCAATGGGGGCACCAGTTGATGATTCTGTCTGCGCGGTAGATGAGTCCTTTTTCGTAATATCTGACGAATGCTTCGCGAACCGCCGCAGAGAGATTATCGTCCATAGTGAACGCCTCTTTCGACCAGTCGCAAGACGAGCCGAGACGTTTGAGTTGTTCGACGATTCTTCCGCCGTACTGCTCTTTCCACGCCCAAGCGCGTTCAAGGAACCCGTCCCTACCCACGTCCGCTTTCGTCAAGCCTTCTTCGTTCTTCATCTTTTCGACGATTTTGACTTCGGTCGCGATAGACGCGTGGTCGGTGCCGGGAAGCCAAAGCGCTTCGTATCCGCACATACGTTTGAAACGAGTGAGAATATCTTGCACGGTTTGGTCGAGAGCGTGTCCCATATGGAGTTGTCCCGTGATGTTAGGCGGGGGCATCATAATTGTGAACGGTTCTTTTTCGGGGTTAGCATGCGCCTCGAAGCATTTGTTTCTCATCCAGAATTCGTATATACGTTTCTCAAATTCGGGATTGTAAGTTTTTTCCATTTCGATTTGTTTTTTTTGTTCCATTTTAGTCCTTGTCCGTAGGTTATATTAAAGTCCAAACCGCGCGACCTAAGCCACGCAGTCGATAAATTTTTCTCTTATTAGTCTTGATCTATGGTCGAAGTGCCGACGCTTTCTTCTCCGCCCTCTTTGATGACGACGGTATTTTCCGCATTGGTATACTTGACGCTTTCGTCGGTGACTCTTTCCATCTTGCCCGCGTCGATGAGTTTGATTTGGTGCACGACTTCCTTTATGTAGCCGAAGAGTGCGCCGTAGCTGAGCGCAACGCCCCACGCAAGTATGCCCCAATCCGCGAGATATACGTAAGGATGGAAGAAGCAGAGTATCACGCCGAACGAGATGGTCGCGGATGCAACTTTGCCCATCCAGTTTGCTTGCACTTTCGCACCTCTCTTCATCACCAAGGGAGCAAGGCAAACCATAAATCCTTCTTTTGCAAGCACGAGAATGACGAATGCATAGTGGAGATACCAACCGCCGTCAACCCCGATAGTCGTGGTCGCTTCGCCCAAGGGGGTGAGCCCGGTGCAAAGGGAAAGGCAGAACAATACGCTAACGTGCATAAGTTTGTCCGCCAAGGGATCGAGCACCATACCGATACCCGAAGTCATATTGAATTTTCTTGCGATCCAACCGTCAACAAGGTCGCTTGCCGCCGCGATGACGAAAACGCCGAGTGCAGCGTACAAAAGGGTGACGTCCGCACGGATTCCCGCAAGTGCCATAAGCACGATATACACGGGGATGCAGAGTATGCGGAAATAGGTGATGATGTTGGGGATAGTCCACAAGTCTTTTTTGTTGATTTGAGCCATTCCTTTGAAAGCCATATATATACCTCAATAGAAAATTTATATGATTATAGCACGAATACGCGAGCGTGTAAAGCGCGCACGGGATATTTTTGTATCGCGTGGGCAAAATAAACAATAGAATATTTTGGAGAAGGTATGAAAAACTGCTTGATAATTCTCAACAAAAACGCGGGGCATTCTGAAAAATGCGACCTATCCGCCGTGAAAAAAATAATAGGCGACGATAGGGTTTTCGATGAAGTCAAATTGCCGTCAGCACTCCCCGATTTGTCAGACTACGACGAAATCGCGGTATGCGGTGGGGACGGAACTTTATCCACGATTATGCAAAAATTATGCAATTACGAAAAGACCGTCTATTACTACCCCTGCGGCACTTTGAACGACAAAGGCAAGTCGAAAATCAAATCGAAAAACAACCCAATAGTCGGGAGAGCAAACGACAAGATTTTCACCTACGTTTTCGCGACCGGGACTTTTACCCCTATCGGTTACGCAGTCGAGCAAAGACTAAAAAAGAAACTGGGAGTCCTTGCCTATCTTCTCGACGTGGTGAGAGAATACAAGGTCTACCGAGAGAGAGCGACAATCACCTGCGACGGCAAGACATACGAAGGTGAATTTACTCTGCTTATGCTCATCAAATCTCCCCGTTGTTTCGGATTTCCTTTCAACCGCGACTACCGCGAAGACGAAGAAAGCGGACACCTTGTCGCAATACGCAGTCCCCGCCACAACGGACTTATCGGCAAGATAGAAATCTTCTTCCCCTTTTTCAGAGTCTTTTTCATCGGACTGAAAAAAGAAAGGGACGGGTGCATCGTTTTCAAGCGCATTCAAAACTGCACGATGACGCTCAAAGACAAAACGCAATTTTGCGTAGACGGAGAGTTGTACGTGAGCGGCGGAGAAATCAACGTAACCTTCCAAAAGGCGAAATGCAATCTCACTGTTTTGAGCGACGGAACGCACAAACGTTGAAATATATAGAAACCAAGTAATCCCCGCCACACCAAAAAACAACGTGGAATCAACACAACAAAACGCAATAGCCGAACAACCACCGCAACAAAAACCGCGAAACAACAACATGACACAAATTGCAATAACGGCATTTTATCACGTGATAATCGAAGTATAAAACGCTTTTTCTGTGATTTATCGCAAATCAAATAACTATTATTTTGTAAGGTTTGATAAAGCCGTTACGTCAAAACAAAGATGACTTCTCATTCAATACCTTTGAAAAGCAGTCTTTCAAAGTCCTTGAAAAAAGGCAAAAGAAAACCGCCCTGTCAGGCGGTTTTCGATTTTTCATTTTGTCAGGAAATCAAAGACTTCATTTGGTGTTTTCACAATATAATCCGCGCCGTATTCCTCAAACTCTTTTTCGTTTCCGTACCCCCACAAAACCGCAAGGGAATCGAGTCCGACTTTCTTTGCGCCGACTATGTCGTAAAGTCTGTCCCCTATCATCAACACTTCGGATTTGTCCGTCACTTTCAAGTTTTCAAGCACGTGCTCGATGACGTCGCTTTTAGCCTCCATCGAACTGTCGCTCGATGCCGCACCGATGAAATCGAAATACTTGTCAAGGGATAGATAGTCGATGATTTTCTTTGAAAACTTGTAGGGTTTCGACGTTGCGATAGCGATGACGAAACCACGGTTTTTGAGATCGGCAAGCAGGTTTTCCACTCCGTCGTAAACGGTGCTCGAATAAAGACCGCTTTCGTCGTATTCCTTGCGATATTCGTCTATGAGTGCGGTTATCAATTCCTCGTCATGCACTCCGAGAAGTTCGTTCATGCTCACGCGGAAAGGGGGCCCCACCATTTGATCGAGTATCTCGTCGGGGCAAGGGATAGAATGATTGTCAAGTGCGTGTTTTATGCACTTCAAGATCCCCGCCTTGCTGTCGATAACCGTGCCGTCAAGGTCGAACAAAACGTATTTATATTCATTTTTTCTTGCAGAATATACCAACGCTACACCTTACACAAGTCTTCCGACAATATCGATCCACTCTTCGTCCAAGAGTTTTGACACAGGCACGTCGAGAGCGGTTCTGACGCCCACTTCTCCGTCCTTCGACATTCTTGCGCAAGCACGCGCATAAGCCATAAGCACGCTTGCCGTGAAATCGGGATTGCTCTCAAGAGTCAAGGAAAATTCAAGACCTTGCTTTTTGCCGTTGACCTCTCCGCTTCTCAAAACGAAACCGCCGTGCGGCATCGCTTTGTGATCGCGATCAAATTCTTCTTCGTCTATGAAATGCACGACCGTATCGTAATCCGCGAAATAGTTGGGCATTTCTTTGATTGTTTTTTCGATGAGAGCCTTGTCCGCGCCGTCTTCAGCAACCACGAAACACTCTCTCAAATGCTTGTCTCTCGTGGTCAAACTTGCGCCTTGTCCCGCTCTTGCTTTTTCGAGAGCGTCTTCTTTGGGGACGGTGTATTGAATACCGCGTTTCACCCCTGCGATCTTGCGGATTGCTTCGCTATGTCCTTGAGACACGCCCTTACCCCAGAAAGTTTGGGAGTCGCCGTCAGTCAGAACGCTGTTGAACAAGCATCTCATAATCGAGAACATACCGGGGTCCCAACCGATACCGATGAAGGACAGATTACCGTTTTTCTCGGTGACTTCTTTCATACCGAGAGCGTATTCTCTCATCTTTGCGTGGGTGTCGAAACTGTCAACGGTGTTGAAGAGTTCCGCCGATTTCAAGCCGAGCGCGGTGAGATCGTTCGCGGATCCCGTGCAGAGTGCGAGAACGTCGATTTTGCCGACGAAGGACGGGAGATCGTCTTGACGATAAAACGGCGTACCGAAAGGAGAAGAAAGCGTTGCAGGATCACGTCTTGTGAAGATGCCGACGACTTCCATATCGTCCCTTGCGACAGCGATTTTTTCAGACGCTTTGCCAAGGTTGCCATAACCTACGATACCAATTTTCATATATACCTTCTTACGCGCCCGCAGGCGCAAAATTTAATATCCATAGATAATTATATTTCATTTGCCGAATTTGGCAAGCGTATAAACACCAAAATTCCAAGGAATTTCATAGAGTACAATGGTTAAACTCTGGCGTTATCGTCAATAATGGGTGTTATGGAAATGATTAAACGCGGTGAAATTTATTATGCGGATTTAAGTCCCGTGATTGGCAGTGAGCAAGGCGGTGTGCGCCCCGTCCTAGTCGTGCAAAACGACGTAGGAAATAAGTACAGTCCGACGGTCATTGCGGCGGCGATAACCTCCCAACTCGAAAAAGCAAAACTCCCCACTCACATCTCTATCCCCGCCGATAAATGCGGACTATCGAAAAATAGCGTAGTGTTACTCGAACAAATACGCACAATCGACAAAACGAGGCTAAAAGAAAAGGTCGGCGAATTGCCGACGTCTATGATGACGAAAGTCAACGAAGCGTTGCTTGTTTCGCTAGGTTTTTTCGACACCTAAATTATCCTTTGTTCAAATCGCAGAGTGCGCCCACAACGTTTGGAATTTCCGCAACGACGTCCGTCGGCAAGGAAGAATACTCGTTGACTTTCGAGATTTCCGCGGCGCGCCCCAAGATGAAACTACCGCACCTGCCCGCGTCGAGCGGTGAAAATCCGATAGCAAGAAGTCCGCAAATAACACCTGACAAAACGTCTCCGCTACCGCCCTTTGCAAGAGCGGGATTTCCCGTGCGGTTTTCATAGACAACCTTTCCGTCCGTGATATGCGAAACGCTATCTTTGAGCACTATGACGCAATTTCTTTTGAGACTTTCTTCCCTTGCAAGCGCAGACGGATTTTTCTTGATTTCTTCAACAGAATACCCCGTCATACGAGAAAACTCACCTACGTGCGGTGTAAGAATAGCACGAGTGCGAAAGTCAATTCCGTCCACCGATTTCAAGCCGTCCGCGTCGACGACGAAGTTGACGTCAGTCTTGTCAAGAAGATAATTGAGAAATGGTTTTATATCGCAATCCCCAATCCCCATACCTATTGCAACCGCACTTTTACCCTTCACAATTTTGGCGAAGTTTTCTTCATCGAAAGTCATCACGTCTGCGTTTGATTTCATTCCGAAAACTGCGGAATAGCGCAAGGACGGATAGACCGCGTCAACCAAAAAATCAGGCACTACGATAGACGACGTGCCTGCGCCTACAAGCATACTGACCTTGCCTGAAATCGTGAGAATTTCGGCAAGCGCAGACAAGGAAAAAGTCGGCGCGCCGACGTAGTTTTTCGAACCGCCTACGATGACCGCTTTGCCGAAATCCGCCTTTGAAACGTCAGGTTTTCTCGGGATGAAAAGCGGTGCTATGGAGTTTTCGTCATTTTGCAATATAGCGTGTTTATTCATCGTTTTTAACCACTTTAAGTGCCGATAGTGCTTTGTTGATGATATTCCACTCAAAACCTTTCGTGAACAAATACGCCCCTATTTTTGAAAAATCTTTGCGCTCGGATATATGCTTTTTTGTGGCATATGCGGTTGCCATTTTCAAGCACTTTTCTTCTTCGACTTCGTCCGAAATCAAGTCCTCGACCATATTCGTGGCAAGGGAATTATCTATGCCTTTTTCGGTCGTGAGTTTGTAGACAAGCATCTTCTTCCCGGTCTTTGCCGAGTAGTAATCGACGTATGAGCGCACGTAACTTTCATCGTCGATATAGCGGTAGTGTTTGCACCGTTCAATCGCGTATTCGACTTCGTTTTTATGATAGCCTTTCGAGTAAAGTTTCTCAACGACTTCTTTTTCGCTACGCGGAGAAATCGCAAGATATTTCACTGCGGTATCGAACGCTTTACGCTCTCTTTCTTCGGGTGTTAGGTCTTCGAGTTTCTTTGCCATAGTCGATGATTTTGATAACTTATATTTCGCAAATCAAGTGCAATTATATTTGTTTGATTTTAGCGGGTTTATGAAATGCGCGCGCAAGTTTGCGCGCGCCCAAATCATTATTTGACTTCGTACACCCAACCGAACGGATCTGCAATTCGTTCAGTTTGAATGCCGGTGATTTCGCCATAAAGCCATTCGGTGATCTTGCCCATTTCGCCGTTGTTGATAGTCATAGTGACGTCTTCATATGCGATCGTGCCGACAGGGGAAATGACCGCCGCGGTACCCGTTCCGAACGCTTCGTCGAGTTTGCCGTTGTTATACGCTTCGACGACTTCCGCGATTGCGACCTTTCTTTCTTCGACTTTGTAGCCGTTTGCTTTGAGAACTTGGATTGCACTGTTGCGAGTGATGCCGTGAAGAATACTGCCGTCAAGCATAGGAGTCACGACCGTTCCGTCGATGACGAAGAACATATTCATTGCGCCGACTTCGGTGACGTACTTCTTCTCTTCTCCGTCGAGCCACAAGACTTGATCGAAACCTTTCTTTTTCGCTTCTTCACCTGCGAGAAGGGAACATGCGTAGTTGCCCATGCACTTCGCCTCCCCCGTACCGCCTTGAGATGCACGAGTGTAGTGATCTTCGACGATAAGTTTGGTGGGTTGGAGTCCGTTTGCATAGTAACTGCCAACGGGGCTCAAAATTATGGTGAAGATGAATTTCTTGCTCGGATGAACGCCAAGGAAAGGTTCACTGCCGAACATGAACGGACGAACGTAAAGGGAGGTGCCGGGAGCGGTGGGGATCCAGTCTTGTTCGATTTTGATGAGTTCGCAAAGACCTTTGAGTGCTTCGTCGACGTCGAAAGTCGCCATGCAGAGTCTTTCTGCAGACTTGTTCATACGGACGAAATTATCTCTCGGACGGAACATAGTGATACCGCCTTCGTAATTTTTGTATGCTTTCAACCCTTCGAAAATACCCTGACCGTAGTGGAGAGAGCAACAAGCGGGATCGAGATTGAAATCGGAATAAGGGATGATTTGTTGTTCTTGCCAACCGCCGTTCAACGCATCGTATTCCCAGACGAGCATATGATCGGTGAAATACTTGCCGAACCCGAGTTTTGAGAAATCGGGTTTTTGTTTCCTTTCTTTTGCCAAAGTGATTTTCATATTTACTCCTATATACCAAAATTGATTATCATCAGATTAAGCGGTTATTGTTTGCGCACCTTTCTAAACTCTGCGCCCGAAATTTCGGGGACGACTTTTCCCGAAGTCAGTGAAAGGATTTCGGCAGAGATTTTTTCGGCATCGCTTTCAACAACCCAGATTGATGCGGTCACGTCTTCCGCATATTCGATTTCGTCAAGTTCAAGGGATTTGCGACGAGCAAAACTCTCAATTTGAGCAAAATCAACGTATCGTGTTCTTATCCGTAAGCGTACACATTTCGTGTACTCTGCTATGACTGCGTTGTCGAGAGCCTCGGAGGCGGTCCCGGCATATGCGCCGACAAGTCCGCCCGCACCGAGTTTTATTCCGCCGAAATATCTCGTGACGACGACTGCGCTTTTCACAATTCCGCGACGTCGCAAAACTTCAAGGATTGGTTGTCCGGCAGTGCCGCTTGGCTCTCCGTCGTCGCTAAATCTTGTGACTTGACCGTGTATATCACTGATATACGCATAGCAGTTGTGAGTTGCGTCGGGATATTTTTTCTTTATCCCTTTCACGAAATTTTCCGCACCGTCCGCATCGACGGGACCGAAAACCGTCGCGATAAACTTTGATTTCTTTATCTCGACTACGGTTTCGCATTCTCCGTCAATCGCACGATACGTGTTCACAGGACGGATACCTTGAAGAAGTTCTTCTTGCCTTTTTGAAGGACGAATCCGTTTGCGAGTTGCGAATCGGTCAAGGTTGCCATGATGTCAATGACCTTTTCTCCGTCGATTGAAATGCCACCGCCTTGGATGAGACGTTTCGCTTCGCCCTTGGACGGGACTTTTGCAACTGCGACGAGAACGTCTGCGACCGAAGTCATACCGACGGGAATGGTTGCGGTGGGCATATTGTCCGCATCGCCCGAGAATGCCGCTCTTGCCTTGTTCAAGCAGTCTTCCGCGGTTTCTTGTCCGTGAACAAGGGACGTGAGTTCGTATGCCAAGCGTTCTTTTGCTTTGTTCATGCGCTCGTCGTTATACTGCGTAAGCTCTTTGATTTCGTCAAGCGGCAGGAAGGTCAAGAAACGGAATACTTTCTCGACGTCCGCATCCGCAATATTGCGCCAGTATTGGAAGAAGTAGTAAGGAGCGGTCTTGTTGGGATCGAGCCAAACTGCGCCCTTTGCGGTTTTCCCCATTTTGATACCCTCGGAAGTCGTGAGAAGTCCGAAAGTGATTGCGAATGCATCCTTTTGTTCCTTTCTGCGGATGAGATCCGCTCCGGACAACATATTCGACCATTGATCGTCACCACCGCATTGCAATACGCATCCGTACTTGCGGTTGAGGACGAGAAAGTCGTAGGATTGCATGAGCATATAGTTGAATTCAAGGAACGTGAGTCCCTTTTCAAGACGTTGCTTGTAGCACTCCGCCGTCAACATGCGGTTGACGGAAAAGTTCGCGCCAACTTCGCGAAGGAAGTCGATATAGTTGAGATCGAGAAGCCAGTCCGCGTTATTGACGAGTATCGCCGCGCTCTCTCCGTCGAAACGGATAAACTTCGCCATCTGCTTTTTGAAACAATCAACATTGTGTTGAATGGTCTCTTTGGTCATCATACTGCGCATGTCCGTGCGCCCCGACGGGTCGCCGACCATGGCGGTTCCGCCACCGATAAGTATGATGGGACGATGTCCTGCATCTTGAAGTCGCTTCGCGACTATCATCTGCATGAAGTGCCCGACGTGCAAACTGTCCGCCGTCGGATCGAATCCGATATAGAAAGACTGCGAACCACTGTCCAGAAGTTGCTTGAGATCGTCTTCAAAGACGACTTGCTTGACAAGTCCTCTTTCTCTGAGTTCGTCGATAATACCTTGTTTTACCATAACAATAATCCTTTCATAGTTGATTTATATTATTTTATACAATTTTACCACCCTATTGGACGTTTGACAACTTGTTTTTTCGCTCCCCGAAAAAACCATCAAAAACCGCCCGTTCCCCGCCAAAAACTGCAAAAACATAGCCCGACAGTCGTCGGGCTACGCCTTATCTCTGTTTCAACTCGCCACTACCATTCAACTCACAGCTTGTACCAATAGTAATCAATATAAGTATCCACGAAATACGTTACATTTTGCGACGAATTTGTGACGCCGATCTGCGTCCCACCGGTTTTGTTTTCCCAATTATCATAATCATTTGTTCTATACCAAGTTGTCGTATCTTCAAACGTAATGCTCGTGAGTTTAGTGCAGCCTTCGAAGGCAGATCTACAAATGCTCGTCACGCCATTGCCTATGGTCACACTCGTCAGGCCACTGCAACCCGAGAAGACTCGAAAACCAATGCTCGTCAATTGGCTGCTTTCTCCAAATGTCACACTTGTCAGCCCACTGCAATACTCGAAGGCAGATGAGCCTATGTTTGTCACGCTGTCGGGAATGGTTACACTCGTCAGTCCGCTGCAATTATAGAAGGCATATTCACCAATGCTCGTCACGCTATCAGGAATGGTTACACTCGTCAGTCCGCGGCAATTATAGAAGGCATATTCACCAATGCTCGTCACGCTATCAGGAATGGTTATGCTCGTCAGTCCACTGCAACCATAGAAGGCATAATCGCCTACTGCAGTGACAGGTTTTCCGTCAGAATAGGTTGAAGGGATGACGAGATCCGTTCCGCTGAAAGTGCCTATGTCGATAACCGCCCAACTTTCGCCGTCGCTATTCAGGGTAAATTCAAGACCAACGTCAACGAAAGGAGTCCCGTTGTCTGCCCATTTCGCGTAAAGCGTAATATTCGATGAGATCAAATATTGGTCGTCATAGACCTCGATGAAATCATCGTCCAAATACCAGCCGTCAAAGACATAGCCGAATTTGGTTGGTGCGGCAGGCAAGGTTAGAGTCGAGCCGTCGCCAATTTTGATTGGCGCGATTTCACTTCCGCCTTGGGTGTCAAAAGTAATCGTGAAAGAAATTTTGCTATCGTCAGGCACAACTTGACTGTCAGACGAGTTGCTGCATGCGACAAGCGTAAATACGCAAATCGCAATCACGATCAATGAAATAAATAATAATTTTTTGTTTTTCATTTTGCCACTCCCTATAAAATAGTACTATAATACACTATAGTGAATTCATTATAGACAATAGAAAGATTAAAGTCAATGCACTATAGTAAATTTGTCGCAAAAATATTAACTATAGTTTATCGTTTTAGATATGAAAAACTGTTTCCCGTCACGGCTCAAAGAGTTGCTGAAAATCGAAGGCATCTCGCAAAAGGATTTGGCGAACAGGATTGGAGTATCGCAATCCTGCGTTACCTTTTGGCTGAAGGGGGAAAGACAACCGACGGCGGAAAATATCTATTCGATTGCAAAAAGTTTTGGGGTGACGTCGGATTATTTGTTGGGGCTTGACGAGATATGATTTTCGGCGTTTCGCCCTGTTAGATTGCCGAAAACTCTGCGATTTTTCTCATCCGCAACTATGATTGATTTTTTCTTCATATTCGGATTTTTCGGTGAGTTTTAGCGCTTCTAACCACTTGAAACGAAATTCTCAAAATCAAAATCCACTTTTGCGCAGTCCGCGCATTTTTTTTGCCTAATTAAGTTGATAAATGTTCGCTCGTATGATAAAATATTCGCGACTAAAAATAATAATACACTTTTAGGAGGCATCAAAGTATGCAATATTCTCGTGAAGTACAAGAAATGTGTTGCGTCGCCAAAGGACCTAACCACGGTCCCGCTCCCATTCCCGAAGAAGGTAAATGGGTTCAGGCAAAGGAAATCAAGGACATCAGCGGTCTTACCCACGGCGTAGGCTGGTGCGCACCCCAACAAGGCGCATGCAAACTCACCCTCAACGTCAAGGACGGCATCATCCAAGAAGCTTTGGTCGAAACTCTCGGCTGTTCCGGTATGACTCACTCCGCTGCTATGGCGGCTGAAATCCTCGCCGGTAAAACCCTTCTCGAAGCCCTCAACACCGACCTCGTTTGCGACGCTATCAACACCGCAATGAGAGAATTGTTCCTCCAAATCGTCTACGGCAGAACTCAATCCGCTTTCTCCGAAGGCGGTCTCGTCATCGGCGCAGGTCTCGAAGACCTCGGCAAAGGCACCAGAAGCCAAATCGGTACTATGTACTCCACCGTCGCAAAAGGTCCCCGTTACCTCGAAATGGCGGAAGGTTACGTCACCAAAATCGCTCTCGATGAGAATAACGAAATCATCGGTTACCAATTCTGCAAGCTCGGCGTCTTCATGGAAATGATCAAGAAAGGCGTCGACGCCAACGAAGCTCTCGCTAAATGCACCGGTACCTACGGCAGATATAAAGCCGAAGACGGCGCGGTTAAGTGGATCGATCCCAGACACGAATAAGGAGGCATACCATGAGCATCACTTTTGAAGGCTATGAAAGAAGAATAGACAAAATCAACTCCGTCCTCGCTCAATACGGCATCGCAAGTATCGAGGACGCTAAAAAGGTTTGCACCGACAACGGCATCGACGTCGAAGGTATCGTCAAAGGTATCCAACCTATCGCTTTTGAAAACGCTGTTTGGGCATACACCGTCGGTTGCGCTATCGCAATCAAGAAGGACTGCAAAAACGCGGCAGACGCGGCTGAAGCAATCGGTATCGGTCTCCAATCCTTCTGCATCCCCGGCTCCGTCGCAGAACAACGTCAAGTCGGTCTCGGACACGGCAATCTCGCCGCTATGTTGCTCCGTGAAGAAACCAAGTGCTTCGCGTTCCTCGCAGGTCACGAATCCTTCGCCGCAGCTGAAGGCGCAATCGGTATCGCAAAAACCGCAAATAAGGTCCGTCAACAACCCTTGAAAGTCATCTTGAACGGTCTCGGCAAAGACGCCGCGTTCATCATCTCTCGTATCAACGGCTTCACCTACGTCCAAACCAAAATGGACTACTACACCGGCGAAGTCGCAATCGTCAAGGAAACCGCATACTCCAAGGGCGAAAGAGCAGCAGTCCGCGTCTACGGCGCAGACGACGTCACCGAAGGCGTTGCAATCATGCGCCTTGAAGACGTCGACGTCTCCATCACCGGCAACTCCACCAACCCTACCCGTTTCCAACACCCCGTCGCAGGCACCTACAAGAAATGGTGCGTTGACCACGGCAAGAAGTACTTCTCCGTCGCATCCGGCGGTGGCACTGGCAGAACCCTTCACCCCGACAATATGGCGGCAGGTCCTGCATCCTACGGCATGACCGACACCATGGGCAGAATGCACTCCGACGCACAATTCGCAGGCTCTTCATCCGTCCCTGCACACGTCGAAATGATGGGACTCATCGGCATGGGCAACAACCCCATGGTTGGTGCTTCAGTCGCATGTGCGGTTGCAGTACAAGAGGCATTGACGAAATAATTATTATTTCACACAAAACAAAAAGGCACGAAAACTCGTGCCTTTTTTGTTTTGCCTGTCATTCCGAGCGTAGCGTGGGAATCTCGCGGGAGCGCACCGCTCAAACTAAAATTAACTCTTTTCAAAGTATGTGCGTACTCGCACTCGCTCATAGTGAGTGCAACTTCACAAGACAAAAAAAGCACCGCAAGCGGTTTGCTTGCGGTGCGATTGCTTTTGTCGATTATTGTGCGCGAACGACGTCCGTTTGCGCGTAGTATTTGAGTTGTTTTATGCTGTCTTCTGCATCGACTCTGGTTTCTTTCTTCGGTCCGAGATAGGTGTTGATCTTGCGGACAAGCACGAAGTGATAGGAACCTTGTTCGCCTTCCACGGAGAATTGTCCGACGAGAACGTGTTTCTTGAAACGCTTGACTGCATCACGGCAATATTGCTCGTTTGCATAGTTGAAACTCTCATACAAGAGATTATCTTTGTTGTCGTAAAGGGTGAAGAAGTATTCCCCTTCTTCGTTGTGTTCGATAACGTATTGACCGTAGATGATTGCGACGTCGAGTCCGCCACCTTCTTTCTTCTTGATGGGCGCGCGTTTGGCAAGGGGTTTGTCCGAAAGCGGTGCCGCGGGGGATTTGATTTTGCGGACGATGGTTTCCACGGGAGGCAGGTACATCTTTTGCACGTACACAGGGGGTTTGCCTTCGTAGTAGCACGCGTCGATGGGATCGTAGTAGTAGCCGTCGTATTCTCCGTCGTAGTTGGACCAGTCGCCTTGACGTTGGTCTTCGGGAACGGTGTTTGCCGCGATGGGATTTTCTTCGGAAAGTTGTTCGTGTTTGACGGGTTCGGGAGTCGCAACGGGTGCAGATTCAACAGGTGCAGGTGCGGCTGCGACGGGAGTTTCTGCGGGCACTTCTTCGATGAGAGGAAGTTCTTCGATGACTTCTTCAACGGCGGGTTCTTCTGCGACTTCTGCTTTCGCAGTGGGTGCATCGGGAATGACACCGTCGGCGTAATAAGTGGAAAGTTCCGCATACATTTCTTCATCCGCATCGCCCTTTCCGGACTTTGCAGAAGATGCTACCGCCAAAATAACGGCAAGCACGATAGCGACGGCGAATACACCAAGGACTGCATAGCCCACGATACCGTCGAAAATACCCGTAACGCTCAATGCTAACAAATTGAAAATCGAACTCGGCATTTCTACATACCCCTTCATAATATCTAGTATTAGAAATAATAACACAAACGCTCGCGTTAATCAATCATTTTTTACATATTTTTGATTGATAAATTTACGATATGCGCACAAACGCATAAAAAACACCGAAAAAAGTGAAAACGATGAATAAAATTTGCAGTGGCGCGGGCTACGCAATCGCAAGAGTCAAAGTCTGCACCGCGATGAAACAAGCGACCAAAACGATTGCAATCGTCGCTTTTACACGCTTATTCAGGAATACGTAGCGAGAGCAGGCAACGCAAGCAAGAGAATAGAAAATGACAAGCACCACCCCGATTGTTAAGTCAAACTGCGCCCAACTGATACTGCCAATAAGTTTTACCCATTGTACGAATGGAAATAGCAACGGTTGCATGATGAAAGTTACACCCCAAAGAGTAGTTATTTGCGCAAACAGGGTGATTAACAGCAAAATTAGATAGATAAACATTAGATACGGTAAAATAACAAGGTTTGACACCAAGTACAATACGGGTATCGCTTCAAAGAAATAAGTGGCAAGCGGCATGCTCATCAGGTTCGCGGAAAAGCTTACGGACAGGCTTTCGACAAAGCGTTTTCCGCGGTTTTTCTCGGGACTGATTTTTTCGACCAACTTCATTCCGACGCCACTCAAAGGTCTGTACGCTATGAAAATTCCAAGCACCGAAGTCACCGACAACAAGAAACCTACGCTCATGATATTCGTCGGATTGACGACGAGAAGTATGGACGCGGCAAAAGACAAACTTGACAGGTTGTCTTGCTTGTAGCCGTATGCGTTTGCGAAATTCAGGACGAAAGTCATGATGACCGCTCTCATCGACGACGGCGTAAACGAGCATAGCATCGAGTATAAAAACGTGAGTATCGTAACGATAAGCAAGGACGTTTTTGGTTTGACTCTCAACTTCTTCAAGAATGCGTATACGGCAGATGCAAGTGCCGTCACGTGCAATCCGCTGACCGCAAGCACGTGCGCAAGTCCGCTCGTTTGTACGTTTGCATTCAAGTCGTCGTCCATGCCGAATTTGTCCCCTAACACGAGAGCCTTGCAAACGGACGAAGTATTCACGTCGAGATTTTCGTCAAACATTCTTTTGATGCTCATCTGCAAGTTGCGCGGGAATAACGCACTGCCGTCCGCGGTTTTTGAAACACTCTGACCGAAAACGTAGTAATAGCACTTGGACGAATAGGCAGTTGCGTAGCGGGTGTCGAATTTCTCGTGGTCAACGCTTTTGATTTCTCCGACGAAGGTCACGACGTCACCGACGCCGAAATTCGGCACTTCGGTTGAGGATATGAACACCTTTGCCCTACCCTCCGTTTCTTGCAAGTTGATGAAAATATCCGTAACGTAAAACTCCGTGCGGTCGCCCACGACGATTTCGCTATCGACCTTGCCTTGCATATGGACGTATACGTTGTCGTAACTTCCGACCTTCGAGTCGTAAATATCACTTGCTCCGCACATTCCGAGAAAGCCTACGAGCATAGCGATCGCTACGTAGCAGAATTTGCGAGTTTTGCGGAAAGAAAACAGTCCTATCGCAGATAATGCAAATAGGACCGTCGGTATCAAATATAGGTATTTATTCACACCGTAAAGCGCTTCCGCGATGAGAATACCCACCGCAAGTGACAGCGCGACGAAACACATTGGACGATTGTTTACGAGTCGCGCCTTTTTCATCGTTACGGTCTGCCCGTCACAACGATTTCTGTTTGGATTCCAAGGGGATTGACTTCGACTACGTCCCCGATTTTGCATGTCGCGGGCATAGCGAGCGTGCCGATATAATCGGTGAGTTCAAACAGTCTATCCTTGGGAATGGGGCAAGTCGTCTTTACGGATGCGACTCCACCGCCTTCCATTTTCACGAGAGTGGTGAGAGTGCGCTCGGGGGACTTGAACTCTTGCTCTCCGTACTTTCTACCGCGGGGGCAAGTGTTACCGCTGACGGACACTACGCCGTCTTTTTCTTCTATCGTCAGGGGGCAACCCATAGGACACATTATGCAAATAGTATTCATTTCAACCTCACGACAACGTCGCCGGTCAAATCGGCGCGCTTGACTTTCACACTCTCCATTTCACCGGGAGAGAGAATCATGGTTTTGCGGGAATAGATTTCCTTTCCGTCGCACTCGACGACAAGGCGTTTGCCCTTGTACACGTCGCCTACGCGCAAGAAGATTTGGACTTCGCCGTCATCTCCCCTATGCACTCGTTGCGGAAGAGCATAACGCACTCCGTCGCAACCCGACACGTTCACGACGGGAGTGAGATTGAGTTTGCCCGCCGCATAATCCGCCGCGCTTGCGCCTGCGGTTTCCGCCTCGTGAGAAACGTTATCGACAAGGTCGTGCACGTGAAGGACGTTTCCGCAAGAGAACAAGCCGTCAAGGGAAGTCATTCTGTTTTCATCGACGACCGCGCCCGAAGTTATGGGGGACATCTCGACGTCAAGTCCGCCGAGCAAGTCGTTTTCGGGAATCAGACCGACTGACAGGAGCAACGTATCGCATTCGATATATTCTTCCTTTTCCATGATGGGACGGCGGTATTCGTCGACGGGAGCATAGTAAAGTCCTGTCAAACGAGGACTGCCGACAAGTCTTGTAATGGTGTGGGAGTATTTGAGCGGAATGTTGAAGTCGTTCAAGCACTGCACGATATTTCTCTTCAATCCGCTTGAATACGGCATGAGTTCGAGAACGAGTTTCACGTCCGCGCCTTCGAGAGTCATACGGCGCGCCATAATAAGTCCTATATCACCGCTTCCAAGGATTACCACCTTCTTTCCGACGAGAAAACCTTCGATATTGCAAAGTTTCTGCGCCATACCCGCGGTATACACGCCTGCGGGACGGGTGCCGGGAAGGGTGATTGCGCCCGCGGTACGCTCTCTGCAACCCATTGCAAGCACGACCGCTTTTGCGTTGACGGTGATATATCCGTCGGGGGACAAAACCTTGAGAGTCTTATCCGCGCTTATATTCAACACCATACTGTTGAGCATGACATCGATTTTGTTTTCTTTGACAAGGACTGCGAAACGGTTTGCGTATTCGGGACCGGTCAACTCTTCTCCGAAATAGTGAAGTCCGAAACCTGCGTGTATGCACTGATTGAGAATACCGCCAAGGCGCACGTCTCTTTCGATGACAAGGACTTTTGCGCCCTTCTTGTGCGCTTCGAGAGCGGCTGCCATACCTGCGGGACCGCCACCGATGATTGCAACGTCATATGATAGATTAGTCATTCGGCACCTCCTTGACGGGATAACGCGCGATATAACTATCCCCGAATCCCTTTCTGATTTCGGTGATAGGTTTGCCGAGTTCACGCGCGAGAATTTCAATAACTCTCGGCGCGCAGAAACCGCCTTGACAACGTCCCATACCTGCACGCACGCGACGTTTGACCGCGTCAACGGTCGTGGCGGGGAGCGGTGAGTGAATTGCAGACACGATTTCCGCTTCGGTGACCTTTTCGCAACGGCAAACTATTCTACCCCACGCGGGATCATTTGCGATGAGTGCGTTGAGTTCGTCTTCGTCGAGTTCCATAAGGCGCTTGTGCTTGGGCATTTCGACGACGAGATTATCTTTGAGTTCAGCTTTTTCAGCAGACAGATAAAGTTCTTCGATATACTCCGCGATTGCGGGAGCGGATGACAGTCCCGGGGAGCAAATTCCGACTGCCATGATGAAATTCGGCACGAGAGCGGAATTGCCTATCACAAAGTCGTGTCCTATCACGGTGCGCACGCCCGCATATATGCGAATGCACTTGCGGTATTGGGGCGCTTTGTAGGTCAAGGATACGTTCTTGCGGATTTCGTCGAGTCCGTCGAGAGTAACCGCGGTGTCGCCGTTGACGGTAGGAATGGAAGTCGGTCCGTAGATGACGTTTCCGTCTGCGGTGGGAGCGACCAAAATGCCCTTACCCGCCGCGGTCGGCAAGGGGAATATGACGGTGTTGACGTTCTTGTTTTCAACGTTGTCAAGCACGAAGTAATCTCCCCTTCTAAATTCCGTATCGTAATGTTCCGCACCCGCCATATCGCACACTTTCGCACCGTTTGCGCCTGCGCAGTTGACGACGGTTTTTGCATAGAAAGTGCCGTTTGTGGTTTCCACTTTCCAACTATCGTTTTCGCGGGACAATGCGACGACTTCGGTTTCGGTTTGGATTTTTCCGCCGTTGAGAATACCTCTATCGGCAAGTGCGATTGCGAGTTGATAGGGTGAAACGATGCCCGCCTCGGGCGCATACAAAGAATATGCGATATTGTCGGACACGTTAGGCTCGAATGCAAGAGTTTGTTCGCGGTTCCAAACTTCGACTTTGACGCCGTTTGCAACACCCTTGTCGTAGAGTTTCTTCAAGCCGTCCAGTCCTTCTTCGGGAGCGACGACGAGAGAACCGCATTTCTTTGCGGGAACGTCGAGTTCTTCCACGAATTTCCAAGTGAGAGCGTTACCGCGCACGTTGAAACGAGCCTTCATAGTGCCGGGATCGCAATCGTATCCTGCGTGGACTATACCGCTATTTGCGCGAGTTGCGCCGAAAGCAACGTCGTCTGCGCTTTCTAATAACAAAACGGATTTGTCGTATCTTGCGAGCCTATCGAGCACCGCCGTACCGACAATTCCGCCTCCGATGATAATTACGTCGTACATAATATCCTCTCCGACTTATAAATCTTTAGTTAAGCAGAAAAACGCTACCCGCTCCCTTTCGGAAACGGGTTTCTGCAATTATTTTACGTTGAATTTTTTGCGATACTGATGGATATTATCCTTGATGATCAGTTCCGCAAAGGCGCGGTCTTTCACTTGGAAAACGGTGGTTTCCTTGGATTCAAGTTGCTTGTAGACCTTGAAGAAGTGCGCCATTTCTTGCATGATATGAGGAGGGAGTTCCTCGATATTTTTGTAGATATTCCAGTTGGGATCGGTGAATGGAATTGCAATGATTTTGTAGTCCATATCCCCGCCGTCCTGCATCATGATCACGCCGATGGGATAACAACGCACCATTGCCATAGGCACGATAGCCTCCGAGCAAAGAACGAGCACGTCAAGGGGATCGTTGTCGTCCGAATAGGTGCGAGGGATGAACCCGTAGTTTGCGGGATAGTGAGTGGACGTGTGCAACACGCGATCAAGGATAAGGACACCCGTTTCCTTGTCGAGTTCGTACTTGTTTTTGCAACCTTTTGAAATCTCAATTACAGCGAGAAAATCCGTCGGTGTGATACGTGACGGATCGACGTCATGCCATATACTGCTCATATCGTATCTCCATACTAAATCTATATTTAGATTATAGATTTATATAAAGAAAAAGTCAACCCCGCAGGATTGACTTTTCTCATATTTGGTTATTATTTGAAGTTTTTGATGAACTCTTTGAAGAACGCAGTGCCTTCGACAAGGGACACTATGCCGATATTCTCGTTGGATGCGTGCATAGATGCGAGTTGTTGCGGGGTGAGTCTGCAAGGAGTGCAACGGATTGCGCAAGGCACGATTTTTTGCATACGTCTGCAATCCGTACCGCCGAACATAAGATAGGGAGAAATGCCGATGTCGGGGAACAATTTCGCAAGAGTTTCGGTGTAGAGTTTGTACTCTGCGCTTTGCATATCCACGACCGCGCTATGTTCACGCGCCATAAGGACTTCGGTTTCGATATCGTATTTTGCCGCTATCTCTTTCATCGTATTGATCGCCATTTCGCTCGTATCGCCGGGGGCAAGACGCAAGTTTGCGACCACCCATGCGGTTTCGGGGATTACGTTGGGTGCGGACGAGCCTTCGGACATCGTGAAAGTCAATGTAGTGCCAAGGAGCGCGCGACCAAACGGCGTAACTTTGGGAAGTCCCGCAACGATGACGGGGGACAACGCTTTTGCGTGTTTCGTGATGAAACGGAGTGCGCCGGTGAGTCCCGAAGACATACCGTTGAGCATCGCAAGTGCGGGTGCGGTCATCTTTTGTTTGAAAATATTGTGGGTTTCGCAGTAGTTGACGAATGCGGAAAGTCTTGCGATCGGGGTGTTCTTCGGAGGGGAAGAACTGTGTCCGCCCTTGCTTCTTGCGACGAATTTAAGATCGCAGTAGCCTTTTTCGACGATACCGACCATTGCAAACGGTTTTGTCATTCCGGGGAACGCCTCTTCCACTATCGCACCGCCTTCATCGACCGCAACGACGGGATGAATATCGTGTTGTTTGAACCATTCCACTGCATACGCAGCACCGGGACCGCCCGTTTCTTCGTTGTCGGAATAGGAAAGATAGACGTCCTGTTCGGGAACAAATCCGCTTTCCAAGAGTTCTTCGACGGCGTTTATCGTGATGAACAGGGTGTTTTTGCAGTCCATTGCGCCCCTGCCCCATACGCAGTCATCCGCGATTTTGCCCGAGAACGGATCGTATTTCCAATCACCGCCAACAGCCGGCACGACGTCTTGGTGCGCCATAAGCACCATAGGACGAGAAGAAGATTTACCCTTCCATCTCAAAAGTATTGCACGAGAATTTACGTCTTTTGCGGGATCGACTTTTTTGCCTTCGTCGTCAATGATACCCTTGATTTCACGCGCGGGATAATGCACTTCGAGATTCGCAAAGACAAGAGGGAACTCCGCTTTCAAAAGTTCTTGGAACTTGTCGAAATATTCGGCACCGCTTTCAGTGACGGTTGCGCATTGCAACATACGAGAGAAAGTCTCGGCGTATTGTTGTCTGTTTTTCGCCATTATATTGCCTCCATAATAAGTTTACTACAATATTATAAACTCCCCAAAACCTATTGTCAACAGTGAAAAGCGGCGGATGAACGCTATTATGTGCGTATTCACTCTCTCATAGTAAGTGCGAACACGCACACACTTATTCGAAGCACACTTTTACAAGCACTACCCTATGCGGCTTGGGGACGGAGCAAAAATACGCACTAATTCTGTCATTCCGAGCGTAGCGTGGGAATCTCGCGGGAGCGGTGCCGCTTCTTTTCCTCTTGGGGACGGAGCAAAAAGCGGAAAAGTTTTCCTCTTTTTGCTCCGTCCCCAAGAGGAAAACGCACACTATGAGCAGGTGTGAACACTTAATTATTCAAAGGCAGAACGACAAATAAAAAAGCTCTCAATTACGAGAGCAATTTTTTATTGATATGCTTGGTTTGCGCCGTATTGCGCTTCGTCATTTGTAAAGCCTTCAAATTTAAGTTGACTTATCAATTCACTTTTTGACATCGGCATAGTATTCAAATAATTTTGCGCAACTCTAACCGCTTGTTCATTCCAATCAGCACCGCAGTTTTCAACCGCATAAGTTGCTTCTTCTTCCGTGTAACCCTCGAATTCGAGTTGTTTTGCTAATCCACTTTTTGAAAAACCCATCGTTCTCAAATAGTTTTTAGCCGACGATAATGCCATTCTTTCCCCTGTGGTAACGTTCGAATTTGAAGTGGAATTTGAATCGTCATTACTACCGAAAGAGTCCGTATCGGCGACCAAAGAACATGCCGTCAATGCGAGCATAAATGCCAAGACAAGCACAAACGTCAAAATAATTCTCATTGATTTTTTCATAATATTTCTCCTTTTATTGAAATAACACTTTGAACGCACAAAATAAAAAAGTGCGCCAATCGAAATCGACGCACCGAAAAACGCAAATTCCGATTGTTGTCACACAAACTTAATCAGAAAGTAAAGGTCTACATTCTAACTGCATGAACTTGCATTTTTACCAAATACAATAGTTAGAATGTCAAAATAAGGCGATTTTATCCCTAATAAAAAGAACCTTCGCCGTCTGACTATTAAGTTTGTGTGACAACATTAGTTTAGCACAATTTCAAAAAATAGCAACATAAATATCAAAAACAACTGCAATAGACAAATTACCGACTATCACTTATGCGTATTGGGGACGGAGCAAAAATACGCAGTTGTGCGTATTTTTGCTCCGTCCCCAAGCCGCAGTTTTGGTCGGGTGTGGGTGTCCCGCCCGCTTTAACACCAAAACGAAAATTTTGCGAAATACGAATTGAGTTACAGATTATGTTTGAATTGTAGCAAAAAATTTTCGTGCGGTAGAAGTTGCGTTGCTAGTGCCGTCAGAACAATTTTCACCGAAAATTGCCGACGGCAACGACGCATAAGCAACCGGGTGGTATTTCGCAACAGTGTTGCTCATTCCACCTGCCGGCACTCAAAATTAACCTTGCTCACTCACGCTTGCGCGCGATAGTTTTTTTATTTCCGTACCCCCACGTTTGCGAGCAAACGTGGGCACGGTGTCGTCACATTCAGGGGCGTGCCTCGGTGGTATTTCGCAACACTGTTGCTCATTCCACCTGCCGGCACTCAAAATTAACCTTGCACACTCACGCTAAAGCGTGAGATTATTTTTTTTGTCATACGCCCTTTTTTGCAAGCAAAAGGGCGTATGACAAAAAAAGCAACCTTGCGGTTGTGTGCAAGGTTGCTTTTTCGTTTGGTGCCGGTGGTCGGACTCGAACCGACACGGATGATTAGTCCACAGGATTTTGAGTCCAGCGCGTCTGCCAGTTTCACCACACCGGCGCACGTGTTAATATATCACAAACTTTTTCGATATGCAAGCATTTTTTACTCTATTCCTGCTTCATCGAGAAGTTCGTAATATTTTTCAAAGACCGTAATTGCGGTTTCTTCGTCGTATTCGAGCAAGAGCATTGCTTCGTCTTCGTTGTCGTGGGGGACGATGAGATGGCATACGAGTGCCTCGTCGTCCGCGACTCCTTCTATCTCGTCGATTGGTTTCAAGATGACGTAGATTTCATCATCGTAAGGGATGATTGCGACTTGGTCGCATTCATATTCTCTGCCGTTTTCATCGAAGATGAAGATTGAATCTTGGTTGTTCTCGTCGAGCAACATGTCGATGAGTGCTTTTCCGCTGGTTGCGGTATGTTTTATGTCCATAATCCCTCCTTATAACACGTATGGCGTAACTTGGTAGACGTAGTAGTTAAGCCAATTATAGAATAGCAAATTGGCGGTGGATTTCCATTTCATATCCACAATCATATTTTTCTCGTCGGAGAAATAGTTTTCGGGTGCTTTGATATTCAGTCCCTTGTTCAAATCGCGGGTATACTCGCCGAGAAGGGTATCCCTATCGTACTCCGCGTGTCCCGTGAAGAAGAAGGATTTATTGTCGGGAGTTTTTGCAATGCATACGCCCGCTTCGTCGGACACGGCAAGCACTTTGACCTTGTCGCACTTGTAAAGTGCGTCTTCATCGACTTGCGTATGGCGGGAATGGGGAATGTAGAAAGTGTCGTCCATACCCTTCAAAAGCAAATCGTTTTCCACGACCGCTCTGGTTGCAAACACGCCGAATTTCTTTTCGGGCAAATCCTTTTTGCCAATGCCGAATTGGTAATACAGTGACGCTTGCGCTCCCCAACAGATATAAATCGTGCTCGTGACGTTTTCCTTCGCAAAGTCGATGACTTCGGTGAGTTCTTTCCAATATTTGACTTCCTCGAAAGGAATGGTTTCAACGGGTGCGCCCGTGACTATCATACCGTCGAATTTCTTATTTTTCGCCTGTTTGAGAGTACAGTAAAACTTGCTCATATGGTCGTCGGACGCGTGTTTCGAGCGGTAACTCGCGGTGTTTATCAAGGTGATATTCACCTGCAACGGCGTGTTTGAAAGCAATCTGATGAGTTGCGTTTCGGTGACTTCCTTCGTGGGCATCAGGTTGAGAATTGCGATCTCAATCGGGCGTATATCCTGCTCTACCGCACGCGCGCTGTCCATAACGAATATTTTTTCGCGGACTAGCACGTCGTGGGCGGGCAAATCTTTGGGGATGATAATAGGCATAGATTTCTCCTATCAGATTTTGTCAAGGGCTTGTGCTATATCGTTGATCAGGTCTTCCGCGCTTTCAAGTCCGCAACTCAAACGGACGAGATCGGGAGAGATACCCGCGGCGGTGAGTTCGTCGTCGGTCATCTGACGGTGGGTGGTGCTTGCGGGATGCAAACAGCAACTACGTGCGTCAGCGACGTGAGTTTCGATTGCGATGAGTTTGAGTTCGCCCATGAACTTCTCTGCCGCTTGTCTACCGCCGGTGAAGCCGAAACTGACCACTCCGCAAGTGCCGTTGGGGCAATACTTCTTCGCTTGTTCATAATACTTGTCCCCTTCGAGACCGGGATAGATCACCCAAGCGATACGGGGGTCGTTTGCGAGCCATTCCGCGACTTTCTGACCGTTTTCGGTGTGGCGTTGCATTCTGACGTGCAGGCTTTCAAGACCGAGATTGAGATAGAAAGCGTGTTGCGGGGATTGGATCGAGCCGAAATCTCTCATGAGTTGAGCGGTACATTTCGTGATGAATGCGCCTTCTTTGCCGAACTTTTCCGCATAGGTTATGCCGTGATAACTGTCGTCGGGAGTGGTGAGTCCGGGGAATTTATCCTTGTGCGCCATCCAGTCGAATTTGCCTGCGTCGATTATCGCACCGCCTACGCACGCTCCGTGACCGTCGATATATTTCGTGGTGGAATGGGTGACGATGTCCGCGCCCCACTCTATCGGGCGGCAGTTGATGGGAGTTGCGAAAGTGTTATCGATGATGAAAGGCACGCCGTGACGATGCGCAACGTTTGCGAATTTTTCAATATCTATGACCGCAAGTGCGGGATTTGCGATGGTTTCGCCGAACAACGCTTTGGTGTTGGGACGGAATGCGGCGTCGAGTTCTTCTTCGGTGCAATCGGGAGCGACGAAAGTGAAATCAATGCCCATTTTCTTCATGGTGACCGCAAACAAATTGTAGGTTCCGCCGTAGATTGCGGAGCTTGCGACGACGTGATCACCGCAATTCGCGACGTTGAACACGGCGTAGAAGTTTGCCGCTTGTCCCGAGCTTGTCAACATGCCCGCGGTACCGCCTTCGAGTTCGGTGAGTTTCTTCGCGACGTAATCGTTGGTCGGGTTTTGGAGTCTGGTGTAGAAATAACCCGATGCCTCGAGGTCGAAAAGTTTCGCCATATCGGGGCTGGTGTCGTACTTGAAAGTCGTGCTTTGCACGATAGGGATTTGTCTGGGTTCTCCGTTGCCGGGAGTGTAACCGCCTTGTACGCAAATTGTGTCGATGTGTTTCATATTTACCTCTTTAGTCTTGCGACTACTTAAAATTGTATTCTTTCTTTATTCTGTCGAGTTTTCTATCCTCTTCCTTACGCTTTATCGTTTCTCTCTTGTCGTGGAGTTCCTTACCCTTGCAAACGCCGAGTTCGACTTTGACGAGAGCGTCTTTGAAGTAGATTTTGAGCGGAATGAGGGTATAGCCTTTCTGCTCGACTTTGGCTTTGAGTTTTCTAATCTCGCTTTTATTGAGAAGGAGTTTGCGATTTCTCTTGGAGTCCGCATTGTAATAACTGCCCATTTTGTAAGGAGCGACGTGCATACCCACGACGAAAACTTCGCCGTTTTTGATCACGGCGAAACTGTCGCGGAGATTGACCGCGCCTTGACGGATGGATTTGACCTCGCAACCAACGAGAACAATCCCCGCTTCATACGTATCTTCGACGAAATAATCGTGATACGCTTTTCTGTTTTCGGCAATTAATTTCATACTGTCCTTTGATTTTCGCCTCTCATCGGCGAGAATATTCGTCTGACGGAGCGCGTATAAAAAAACGGCTCCGATTTCAATGCTAATCGGAGCCGTTGTAGTGACGAGATTACGCTACGGTTGCAACGACAAATGCTATGACTGCGCAGACGATGATGAACGCAAAGAGTGCGAACGTGATCTTTTTCAAGATGCCTTCTTTGCCTTTCGCCTTGTTTTTGCCGTAGTACGTATCCGACGCACCGGTGATGACTCCGACGTTGTCTTGAGTACCTTTTTGCATCAAAACGATGACGATCATTGCGATTGACGCGATCATCATCAATATCATAAATGCCATTGTGACAGCTTGTCTGACGTCCTGCGGAATCGAACCACCGGGGTTGCTGATGAAAGAGTCCGCCGCTGCCAATACGCTGTTGAAGAACGAATTAAGCATTTTTTACCTCCACAAAATTTACTATGTGATTTTAGCATAGTAGACGGCTTTTGGCAAGCAAAAACAATAAATTGTTTGAAAGACGATTTTTTTCACCTTTGGCGGTGGCGGTGCGTATACTGTTTCAGGAGGTTGCCATGCAAGAAATTTACGGCAGTGAACTGCCCTATCCCGAAATCCGCGTGGAAGAAAACGTAGCGGACGGCAAGTTGCTTATGCCGTCGTTCGGCGGACCGTCGAGCGAGACGACGGCGATCATGACCTACTCATTCCAACACTTCATATCAAAAGACGACGAACTTTCGTCCGCTCTCATCGGAATATCGAAAAACGAAATGAAACACTTCGATCTTCTGGGAGAGTGCATTCACGCTTTGGGCGGATACCCCGTCGTCGGCGGGCGGACTTACTGGAACGGAAGTTTCGTCAACTACACTCTCGACCCGCGGAAATTCCTGCAACAAAACGTAATGGCGGAAGAAACCGCGATACTCAACTACGAGCGCACCATTCTCAACCTATCCCAAGAAAGCGTAAAACTCCTTCTCGAAAGAATAATCCTCGACGAAGAAATACATATCAAGATTTTCAAAGAACTTCTGAACGGATTATAAACGAAATCGGTGCTTAATCGCACCGATTTCAATCGTTAAAACATAGTTTTCGTGATTTTGCATCATTCTTTCGCGCGTAGGAGCGTTAATATATAAGGACACGCGCGCGCGAGGTCTTTTCCGACTTCGCGATAAGTCGCCATATCAAATCCGTAGGGATCGTCCACTTCTTTGCCGAGAAGTCTGTCGTCGGATAAGGACACGACTTTATCTTCACAATCGAATTTTTCAACCAACTTATCCCTTATTCTGTCCGTCATCGCGACAATCAAATCGCTTTCGTCGACAAGGGTTTTCGTGATGAGTTTTGAGACGTGCGCCTTTGGGGTTACCCCCAGTTCTTTCAAGACCGCAACCGAGTTTTCGGACTGCGCAACTTTGTGGTCCATAAGTCCCGCACTGTCAATCTCGCAATTGAAGTTATGGCATTCCGCATACACCTCGAAAAGTCTTGCGACAAGCGGACTTCTGCACATATTCCCGACGCAAACAAACGTGACTTTCATATCACACCACCCTGTTTGACGCGGCTTTCATCACCCTGTTCATAACCGAAAATTCAATTCCGCTACCGTCTAGTTTTTCCACGATGATTTCATCGTAGATATTTTCCGCCTTTCTCAAAGCGGAATAAACGTTGCGTGCATAGTCGTCCGCAGTGATTCCAAGGTCGATGATATTTCTATCTTCCGTCTTGTCGCGGTAGACGTCCCTGAACACGAGAACGGGATTTTTGCCGTCCGCAACGCTCTTGTCGTATTCGCAAATTGCATGCTCGATATTCTCCGCAACGACGGTTTCCACTTTCGGCGCATAGTGGGTGTATTTCATTCCGGGGGACTTTGCGATTTTGATGACTTTGCCGTTTTCGTTGACGTCCCCGACGATTTCGGAGAGCATTTCCGCGGTTATCGCACCCGGGCGTAAAATGGTTGGCGTTTCCGTCGTCAAATCGAATACGGTGCTTTCGATACCCACCGAGCAAGGACCATCGTCAAGGATGAGATCAACTTCTCCGTTCAAGTCGTCGTAGACGTGTTGCGCACTTGTGGGAGATACGTGTTTGCTCTTGTTTGCGGACGGAGCAGCCAACGGCGCACTTCTTGCGATCAACTCTCTCGTGTAAGGATTTGACGGCATACGCACCGCGACCGTTTCTCCCCCCGCCGTGACGACGTAAGGGATTTTGTCGCTCTTTTTCAAGATGACGGAGATAGGACCGGGCATATACTTTTCCGCTATTTTGTAGAAAGTTTCGGGAATATCCGTCGCGATTTCTTTCACTTCGTCAATGGACGAGATATGCACGATGAGCGGATTGTCCTGCGGTCTACCCTTTGCCACGAAAATCTTTTTGACCGCTTCCGCATTAAAGGCATCCGCACCGAGTCCGTATACTGTTTCGGTGGGAAAAACGACCAAGTCGCCCTGTTTGATGAGTTGTACCGCGCGGTCGAGTCCGTCCTGCGCTTTTACGATTTCCGTCATTTGAGTTTGTACACCGCAAAGGTGTCGTTTTCATTGTATTTCGCAAACACGAAAACGTCTGCGGGGCTTCCTTCAGGGGAATACAATAGACTTCCCGTGATCATATTTGCGCCTATGATTACGTTATTTTCAACGTTTGCATTGAGGTTTTTGATGCCAAAGTAGGACGTGCCGTCTCTCTTTTCGGTGTACATATAGCAACCGAGTTTGTAGATATTCGTCTTTGACGACGTTTTCGCCATATCCGCAAGGGGCACAGAGTTATCGCTCATCTTCTCGACTTCCTTTCCGTCTTTCGAGAGAAGAACCGCTTTGCCGTTGTTGACCGCTATCGTGTAATATCCAAGGAAGGGATCGATGCTCGTATACTTGAAATCCGCGACTCTTTGACCGTCAAGGTTGTACGCGCCGTAGACGACGTCCCCGTTGGAATTGAGTTTGGATGCGATGATCATTCCGCTATTGTACGCCGCCGCAGTGACGACTACGGACTTATCTTCAAAGATGACGTTGCCGTTTCTGTCCACCGCGCGAAGTCCGCTCGACGGAAGGGGGACGACGCCGATTTCATCCACGTATGCAAGTGCCAAATCGAAGTAGGAAATCTCTTTTGCGTTTTCAACGTCGCCGATGGTCACGCCGAGATTGCCCGAAAGAGACGCTACGATATTGAATTTCTCGTCGAGAATGAATTGATCGTAGTAGCCGTTTTTGTTGCTATCCACGACTATGCAGTAAGACGCATAGTAATATCCGTCGTTGAGAATGGATTTTGCGGAAATACCCGTGCGCTCGGAGCCGTAGTATTTGTTGGACAGGTTAAGGAAATAGTAGTCGGATACGAATGCTTTTCTCGTGTCGGAATTTGCATCGTAGATATAGCGGTATGCCTTGTAGTAGGTGCCGTTGTATTGATAGTCGTAATCGGCGTCCTTATCTTCTTCGACGTCCACTTGCCAGTCCTCGTGGATGAAGAATTTGCCACCGCCCATATAGGTGATTTCGTTATAATACTCGTCGTTGCCGTTGTCGGGATAGTAACCGTATTCGGTGCCTTCGTAGGTTGCGAGAGCGGTTGCGGATGCGGGGATTTTGAAAATTCTGGACACTTCCACGCTATCCTCTTTCGTGCCGGTGGACACGATGAAATCGCGGTCGAAACCTGCAAGACAACTTATATCACCGCCCGCGTTTTTAATTCTGACGACGGGACTTCCCGTGGATATGCGGTAAATGGTGGTGTAATCTTTATTCGACGTTGCGTTTTTGTCGAATTTGGGATTGACTGCGATGAGGTCTTCGGACAAAATCTTGACCGCTTTATCAATGGTATCACTGCTCGTGAGTCCCGAAATCACACCGCGCGGAATGATGACTCCGCCATTATGCACGTTGCATATTGAAATATCGCCGTTGACGTCTTTCAACACGACCACGTTGTTTTTCACTCTCAACGCGTTGATTGCAAGGTTTTCGGGGAAAGTGACGTCGCTCGCTCCGCATTTCATAATGGTGAGTATGGTGTTGCTCCCCACGGTTTTGCTGAGTACGAAAGCGTCGATATCCGAAAGATAACCGCTATCCGAGTTTTTGTATGCACTGCTCGACTTGCCGGGTGCGTAGAGTCCCCAACCTGCAGGAAGTGCGGAAATCACGGTTTCATAGGACGTAAACTCCCCTTGCGAAAGGTCGTTTGTGTAGATTTCGAGAAGGTCGGCGGGTGCGTCCTTGTCAGTCTTGTTGCAGGCGGCGAAGCCCACTACGAAACTGACTGCGAGAATCGTTGCGATGATGAATGTTGCGATTTTTTTCATATTTGCTCCGTAAAATAGTGTTTGCTCATTTTGAGTCCGAGCATAGAGTATGCCACGTCGCTCAAGATAAGATTGGCATTTGTTTTGAGTGTAGTGGGAATATCTTGGTTTTCACCCGCAAGATACGCCCGCAGATTTTTGTCTATGACTATGCCGTCGAAGCCCGCGCAGTGCGGACAAACGACACCGTCCCTTTCGGAAAATACCCCTTCCCCGTCAAGCACGCATTTGCATACGTTGCAGGTTGAAAAGTCAAGGTCGTAACCGTTGTCGGAGAGAGCGTGCAACAAGAATTTCGTCACGCCTTCTTCCGCGCCGACGTTTTCATACGCCATACCTTTCAAGGTTTCGATAGCGTGCAAAAACAATTTCGGTTGACTTTCGGGGGACAACTTGGTCAGTGCTTCGAGAATATACGATGCAGAATAGTACTTATCGATTTCGAGAGTGAGTGGCATAAAACTCTCAATCTGTGCGCAATCAGCAACGACGTAGCGACCGCTCTTCCCCGCAAGCATATACTCCCCGAAATTCATAGGTTCCGCCGAATAGCGCAATTTAGCCTTTGGTTTCAGACAGCCTTTTGCGGTGGCGGTGAGTTTGCCTTCTTCGATGGATACGAGTGTCAAAATCATATCCGTTTCGTTGTAGCGTACCGCCCGCGTTACGATTGCAGTGACTTTCTTTGCTTCCATTATTTTTTGAGGTCCTTGACGTCGTAGCCGAGTTCGCGCATGAGATAGTCGCTATTGCGCCAATCGGGTTTGACTTTCACGTAGAGAGTGAGAAAAACTTTCTCCCCCGTCAATTCTTCAAGGTCTTTTCTTGCACCGCTTGCGATTTGTTTGAGAGTCGCACCGCCCTTGCCTATGACGATAGCCTTATGGGACGGTCTTTCGACTATGACGTCCGCGTCTATATCGTAGATAGGTTTATCCTCTCTCATCTCGAACTTGTTGATATACACGCCTATGCCGTAAGGGATTTCCTTGTCGAGCAGGTAGAGAGCCTTTTCGCGAATGATTTCCGCCGCCATAAAACGCATGGAACTGTCCGTGAACATATCTTCGGGGAAAAATCTCTCTCCTTCGGGAAGCATATTGAAAAGTTCGTCGATGACGGGTTCGAGATTTTGCGCTTTCTTCGCGGATGCGGGAACGACCGCCTTGATGAAAGGAAACGCGGTGAGTTTTTGCAATGCGTCGAGCATGGTTTGTTTGGTGACGGAGTCTTCCTTGTTGAGAATGACGACGACGTTATCTCTCTCGGCATTCTTCTCGAAAAACTCGTAGTCTTCCTTTTGAATGCCCTTTGCGGTGTCGATTACGTACAAAATGCCGTCCACGTCTTTCATACCCGACTCGACGGATTTCATCATATATTCTCCGAGATGATTTCTCGTTTCGTGAATGCCGGGGGTGTCGATGAATACCATTTGATATTCTTCACCGTTCTTTTCGCCGTTGACGATGCCGAGAATTTTATTTCTCGTAGTCTGCGGGCGCCAAGATACGATTGCGACTTTCTCCCCGACAAGGGAGTTGATGAGAGTTGATTTGCCTGCGTTTGCAAGCCCCGTGATACAAATAAATCCTGATTTCATTTTCCTACCGTGTTTATCTATAAAGATGAACGCTGTTCATAATTTTTTCTTGAAGCGGCATCATAACTTCTTCGTCGCACTTCTCAACGTGGTCGAAACCGAGAAGGTGCAAGAGTCCGTGACAAGTCAAAAAACCGATTTCTCTGTCATAGGAGTGTCCGTACTCTTTCGCCTGCTCTTCCGCGCGCTTTCTGCATATCATAAGACTACCGAGCATAACTCTATTTCCGTCGAAGTCGTCGTCCGAAAAGTCGTCAAGAGACTTCGGCAAGGTCATTTTCTCGAAGTACGGAAAACTCAACACGTCGGTGACGGAGTCCACTTTTCTTTGCTCGCGGTTATATTCCTTTATGGTTTCTTCGTCCACGACGTCGATATCCGTCACGAAAAAATCATCCTGTCCGAGCGTGGTGAAAACCGCCTTTTCGACCGCTTTCATGAGCCTTTTTTCCTTGAATTTTACGCCGTTCGTTCTTATCATCTCTTCTTCTCGTATGATACTCTACTGTGGTGGATGCTGGGCAAAACTTCGATTATCGTAGTTTTGATTGCGCTAATATCCTGCATAGTGAGCGGACATTCGTCGAATTGTCCGAGATTGAGTTTTTCGTCCACAAGTTTGTTGATTCTCGCAACAAATTCGTCCTTGTTGTCGGGCATATACGCTCTGCACGCCGCCTCTACCGTATCCGTCACCATGACGATTGCGGACACTTTGGTTTGGGGTTTTGGCCCCGAGTACGCGTAGTTTGCGGATGCAAGGTCCCCTTCTTCCGTCAAGGACAACGCCTTACGATAGAAATATCCGACGGGTGCGGTGCCGTGGTGTTCGCGACAAATCGCAACGATTTCGGGGGGAAGGTGGTATTGCTTTGCAAGTATCTCACCGAAAAGCGTATGGGACGTTATCATACTCACACTGACTTCGGGAATGAGTTCGTCGTGGGGGTTGTACGTCGATTGGTTTTCGGAGAAATAGATAGGCGCTTTCAACTTGCCTATATCGTGATAGTACGCCGCGCAACGCGCAAGGTGGGGATTTTCCCCTATCGCTTCCGCGCAGGCTTCTGCAAGGTTGCCTACGACAAGGGAGTGATTGAACGTACCCGGCGCTTCGCTTGCAAGACGTTTCAAAAGCGGATGATTGAGATTGGTGAGTTCGTTCAGTCTGAAGTCGTCCGCAATATTGAAGATACCTTCGCAAATTGCAACGAGAGGCATAAACACGAACACGGACACCACTTGAGAGCCGTATGCCCAAAGGGAATTGAAAAGAATATCGAGCGTGAAGTTGCCTTCGGTTATCGTACAAGTCACGACGACGGGCACGACGACGAGTCCGCCCGCGAGTGCGACGAGCAAGAATTTGAGTCTTGTGAAGTGTTTGTTGACGAAGAAGCACATAGCAACTCCGCCGAATGCGTTTGCAATCACCGACGTTATGACAAGGTCGAGTGCGTATGCGTTGTTCGTCGTCTGGTTGGTGAAAACGTAGGACACGAGCAGGAGCATACAAAGCACCGCCGTCGATGAAAGTGCGGTTTTTCTGTCGATGAGTTCGAGCAAAATCAGGGACGCTATCGCAACAGGCATAACGTATACGCTCAAAAAACGCACGGTCGTTATGCTTGCAATATAGGTGATTATCAGCATCGTCGTGATGAGAGTGAAATTCCTGACCGCAAATTTGCCGTTGTCCGCATAGGGATACACGACGAAGAAAAGTGCGAGCATGAGAAGCCCGACGGTGCAGAAACGCCCCGCGGTTTCGAGTCCGCTTTCAGGGGTGAACGAGCCGAGAAAATTCCCCGTCATAAAAATCGAGTATAAACACATACCCGCAACCGCGACTATGCTTAAAGGCAGGGTTTTGCCGAACGCGATGAACATATTCCGCGTTTTGAGTTTTCTTTCTTTTTGACTGGTCGTCAAGTCTTTGATATCGTCAATCATTATTATCCTCCGAGTCGGAAATTCCGTCGGTATTATTCATTTGTTTTTCACGTCTTTCGTCCGCTTCCTCGTACGCTTTGATAATCCGCGAAACTAGTTCGTGACGGACTACGTCGCGGTAACTCAAACGCACGATTTCGATGTCTTGCACGTCTTTCAACACGTCGATTGCGTCTTTCATACCGCTCGTTACGTGCCTTGGCAAGTCGATTTGAGTTATATCCCCCGTGACGACGATTTTGCTCCCTTCCCCCATACGAGTCAGGAACATTTTCATCTGCTCTTTGGTGGTGTTTTGCGCCTCGTCGAGAATGATGAAACTGTTGCTCAACGTGCGCCCGCGCATATAGGCAAGGGGTGCGATTTCGATATTTCCGCGTTCGATATACTTCATATATCCGTCCGCGCCCATCATATCCTGCAACGCGTCGTAGATAGGACGAAGATAGGGATCGACTTTGTCCGCAAGGTCGCCCGGCAAAAATCCGAGTTTCTCCCCTGCTTCCACCGCGGGACGAGTGAGAATTATCCTCTCGACGTCGTGATTTTTCAGCGCGTACACCGCAAGCGCGACCGCAAGATAGGTTTTGCCCGTGCCCGCAGGTCCTACGCCGAATACGATTTTATTTTTGCGAATGGCGTCCACGTATTCCTTTTGTCCCAAGGATTTCGGGCGAATGACCTTGCCTTTCGACGTGATTGCAACAGTGCCGAGCAGGTCGTTCAAGGACGCTATCCGTCCGCCTTTCACCATATCTATGACCATACAAATCTGTTGAGTGGTCAATGTTTCCTTTCTCGCAAGGGTGACGATTGCGTCGATTGCGGATATTGCGTCCGCGACGTTTTCTTCTTCCCCCGAGATTTTCATCGCAGAACTTGCCGTGAAAATCTTGACGTTGAAAGCGTCTTCAATCCGTTGAACGTTTCCGTCCAACTCCCCGAAAAGCATAACGAGCGCTTCGTAGTCGTCAAAATGTTTTTCTCTTGTCACTTTCATATGTCTATTCTTTCCTCCGTGACGACGGTGGTCTTGACGATATACCCGCCGTCCGTTCTTTGAATTTCGTCGTCCCTTGACAGCACTTTCACGTCCGCCAAGTCTTCGATAAGGGACGAGTAGGTCAAGTCTTTCATTTCCTTTTCGGTGAGAGTGTTCGACTTCTCCGACTGCACGATTTCGGTGAAAGTCCACCTGCAAACCGTATACGGCAACAAAAAGTCGTTTTTTCTCTCGTCATAGCGCAATTCGTAGTTTTCATACGGCGACTTCGGTGCTTTCGGTTTCTTCCCGAAAACGCTCAACCGCACGTGCGACTTCACTCTTCCTTTCTCGCTCACGATATAAGTATCAGCAAAAAATCGAGTTTTCGTCGTGGTTTTTCGTCCGTAGACTTCACCGCTAGCGGTTGTCGGCACTTTTTCGTCACCCACAAGGAAATATCCGCCGATGAGTACGTCCCCGCTTTTCACCGCTTGTCCGACTTCCACTTCGCACGTACCGCCGAATACGACTATCCGTGTGACAACCGAGTCGCAAACGGATTTGACTTCTCCGCCGTATTGTACGAAAGGTTTTTCGTCCTGCTCGTATCGCACGTGAACACGCACGCGCGTGCCGACACGCTCTACCGATGCAAACGATACGCCGTCAAGGGATTGAATTTCCCGCCCTATCTTTTCGGAGTCAAACGTAAGGACGAATTTCCCTTCCGCTATGCCGTGAGAAGATAGCACCCTTTCGACTTCGGGAGAAAAATCTCCGTCAATCTCGACGACGAAAAAGGAATAAATCACGGAAACCGCGACGGACAACAATATGCCTACGATTATTCCCAATCGTTTCAACAGCGAAAAAGCGTATGCGAAAACGCCGTTTATCGCCATTATTTTGTAATTATAGCACAACTCGTCCAACAATGCAATAATCTTGGCGCAGTCTTTTGACGGCACGGAAAACATAAGTTTTCCGCCCGCGACGGTTGGAGCGTACAAGACGGACGAAGCGGACAACTTGTTCACAAGGCTTGTCGGAGTCGCGGTATCAACCGAAAATTTCACCCGTGAAAACGGCGGAAATTTTTCTGGTTTCATCGTGCGATTTTCACGTTTTTCAGGCGAACTAACAATGTTTTTTTCATCTCCCGATTTTGAGAAACGCCCACGATTTTTCACTCTGCTTTTCTGCGAAAAATTATCGTTCTTTTCGATTTCTCGCTTCCGCACAAAACTATCACGATTTATATCTACGTTTTGCACAGAGTTATCATGCTTTTCAATCGCACTTTTCCGCAAGAAAAAACCGCGCTTTTCGTCCGCAGTTTTCTTTTCGTTTTTCGCTCTCGAATTTTGAGAATTACTTTTCAAACGAAACACCATAAATCTTCCCTTTGACGTAGAGATTTCCGCCCCCGATTTCGACGGTTGAAAGTCCTTCGCCAACAAGGGACAAAACGTGCTTTTTTACCTTGACTTTTATCTCGTTCGAACCCACGAAAACAAGACTTCTAACGCCCTCAATCAACACGCATTCATCCCCGAAAACCGCGAACGAAAACCCACAAGTTACGTCATCTAAATCGAATTTTCTTTTCACTTCGTCAATGAACATATTCGAGTGTATGAAAAAGGTTTTTCACTTATGCAAAACACGTGAAAATTGTTGTCGAAAACCATTCGCAAAAGAAACGTAATCATTGTAAAAATCAAAAGAAAACGAGTTGAAAAACTTTGCTATTATTTTTCAAGTAAATTGCAATTATCATCCTTAAAACATTGCATTTATTATTGTCAAAAAGGCAGAAAAAAGCCCCCGATTTCGGGGGTGTGACTTTTGTTTAGAAAGGCAGGTCTTCGCTTTCGACTTCGGTCATTTCGTCAACGTATTCTTCGTCGTCATCGTCGTTGTCGACAGGCTCTGCGGTGGGAGTTTCAAACGGCATAGCGGCGGTTTCGATAACTGCGGGCGCTCTGCCCGAATCGTTGTCCGCGGGTGCGGGAGTGTCGTCGGGGACAATCACCGTGCCGTCCTGCGTCATTTCGCGGAAAGTGGTGGTTTCACCGCGCCAGTTGAGTTTGATTTCGCCAATCGCACCACTTCTGTTCTTTCTGACGAGAAGGGTGATTTCGTCTTTGGGCAGGTTTTCGTCCGCCTTTGACGGATCGTGCAAGAATACGACGACGTCCGCGTCTTGTTCGATTGCGCCCGAGTCACGCAAGTCGCTGAGTTGCGGCAATCTACCGCCTTCTTTTTCGACGCCACGGGACATTTGCGACAACGCGATGATAGGCACGCCGAGTTCTTTTGCGTAGACTTTGAGTTGGCGGGACATCATACTGACGTCGTTTTGTCTGGACTCCGACGCTCTACCCTTCGCCTCCGCTTCCATAAGTTGCAGATAGTCGACGATGACAAGGTCGAGTCCGTGTTCGCGTTTCAAACGACGGCATTTGGACAGAATATCCGACGGATGATTCATAGAGTAATCGTCGATATAGAGATTGGATGCAAGAAGTTTGTTGTAAGCGTTGAGAAGTCTACCGCTATCCGTATCCGAGAGTTGTCCTCTCACGTCCATACTGTCGAAAGTGACTCCCGACAAGTATGCAAGCATACGTTTGACAAGGGATTCCGCGGTCATTTCCATATTGAAGACCGCAACGGTTTTGCCCGCCATGACGACGTTTGTTGCGATATTGAGAGCGAGAGCGGTTTTACCGACTGAAGGACGAGCGGCAAGGATGATAAACTCACCGGGTTTCAGACCTTTGGTCATGGTGTCGAAACGCTTAAATCCCGTGAAAACGTACTCGTTGGGAGTGTTGCCCGACTGTGCGTCCATAATGTTTTGGAGTGCAACTGTGAGTGCGTCTTTTGCATGCACCAACGCTTTGTCGCTTTCTTCTTCGGAAATTCTGAAAACGAGTTGTTCCGCTTTTGCAAGGGATGCCGCACCTTCTCCGCTATCATAGGCAAATTCGACGATTTCATTGCCTGCGTTGATGACTTTGCGGGAAAGGGAATCTCTCTTTATTAGTTCCGTATAATAGGTTGCGTTTGCGGCGCTAGGCAGTTTTTCCGCAAGAGAACTGAGATATGCGATTGAACCGACTTCGTCAAGTTTTCCGTCCTTTTCGAGTTTGTCCGCAACGGACACCGTATCTATAGGCTTGGAATTTTCTTGCAACTCACGCATGACCGCAAAGATAATGCGGTTTGCAGGCACGTAAAAATCGTCCGCATGCAAGAGCGGAATGACCGTATCCGCGGCTTTGTCGTCAATGAGCATTGCGCCCAAAACGCACTCTTCCGCCTCGATATTGTTGGGCATAGTGCGAATGGGTTTTCTAGTTTCTTTCTTCGTTTTGTCTGCCATACTTACCTCTTTTGATCACGGCAACCGCAACCACTACGCCGACCGCACACACGGTCGCTATGATCGCAACGCCGTACCACGCCGACGAATGAGCAATCCGCCTGTCAAGAACGAAGACGTTATCCGCATTCCCAATTTCAAAGGAATGGACGTACTTCTTCCCAACTTCCGACCTAACTCCGTCGCTTTTCATGGATTTATAGATTGTAACATAGTCGAAGACTATTTTCAAACTTGAAAAATCTTCGACCGCATAGTTCGTGCCATATAGGGCAAGGAAATCTTCCGTTGCACTAAATATCGACTCGCCGTCAAGACGAAAGACATATTCCGCCTTATCGTAGAAAAATCCGTCACGCTCGACTTTGACCGAACAATTCGCCTTGACACTGTCAAGCGTATTGTCGTTTTCCGCGGAAGACAGAATGAGTTTCACTTGGACTTCTCCGCCCTTTTCGCTCACGCTCTCGACCGCAAGAAAATATCCGTATTCACTCGCCTCCTCAACGTCGTCGCAAGCGGACAACGAGAACAGACAAGTCAAGATCAAAACGAATAAAACCGTTATTCTAAATGAGTTTTTCAAGTTCATCGAGAGTTGCCGAAAATTCGGAAACGGCTTTGACGTAAGGAGCGTCGCTTTCAAGGTCGACGTCTGCAAGGCGCAATTCGTCAAGCGGGGGCATACTTCCGCCCGAAGACAAGAATTTGCGATACTTCTCGAAATATTTCTCGCCGTAGGTGAGAATGTTGTCCGCAATCGTAACCGCCGCGGTAATTCCCGTCGCGTACTTGTAGACGTAGAAACTCGAATAGAAGTGCGGTATTCTCGCCCATTCGTAGCGGATCAAGTCGTTGTGATTGACTGCGGTGCCGTAATATTTCTTGTTGAGTTCGTAGTATGCGTCGGACAGTGCTTCCGCCGTGAGCGGTTCCCCCTTCTCCACCGAATTGTGCGCGATGACTTCAAATTCAGAGAACATAGTCTGTCTGAAGAAGGTCGTGCGGAACATATCAAGATAGTAGGACAACAGGTATTTTCTGAAATCGCCAGTTGCGGTTTTGAGAAGGTGTTTGAGAAGAAGGACTTCGTTGACCGTCGATGCGATTTCCGCAACGAAAATCTTGTATCCCGCCTTTTCTTCGGGTTGATTTGCATCCGAATAGTAGGAGTGCAGGGAGTGTCCCAACTCGTGCGCAATCGTGAATACGTTGAGAGTGGTGGGAGTGTAGTTGAGAAGAACGAACGGATGCACGCCGTAGCAACCCCAACTGTATGCGCCGCTCTTCTTGCCCTTGTTTTCGTAGACGTCCACCCAACCGTTGTCGAATGCGGATGCAAGAATATCCGAATACTCTTTGCCCATAACTTTGAGTGCGTCTTTGACGAGAGCGACTGCGTCCTTATATTCAAGGGACAAGGTTTGTTCCTTGACGATAGGAGTTTGCAAGTCGTACATATTTAGGTCGATACCGAGAGCGCGACGACGAAGTGCGACGTAGCGGTGCAAGGGTTTCAGACCGCCGTCCACCGCTTCGAGAAGTTTTTGATAGCAGGTTGACGGAACGTCTTCGCAATACATAGCGTAGTCGAGAGAGGACTTGAATCCGCGGATTTTCGCGAAGAACCAGTCCTTTTTGACGTTGCCCGCGTAGTTGGTCGCAAGGGTGTTCACGTAGTCGCGGTATGCGCCGAACATACTTTCAAACGCGCGTTTTCTGTTTTCTTGTTCACTATCGAGCATGAGAAGACCGTAGTTGCCGTGGCTCATTTCGACCTTGGTGCCGTCGACGAGTTCGACGGGAGCAAACTTGACGTCCGCGCAATCGAACATGGTGAATATTTCTTCGTTGTTGTCGGCAAAGGCACCCATTTCGCTCAAAATTCTTTCTTCGTTTTTGGAAAGGATGATGTTCTTATCTCTGATGAGTTCGTCGAACATAACCGAGTAATCCGCAAAACGTTTGCTTGAACCGAGTCGTTTGAGTTCGTCGACTGAAAGTTCGGTGAGTTCGGGAGAGATATACGCGCCGAGTGCGCCGTATCTGACGGTGAGATTTTCCGCTCTATCCGTCATACCCTGATAGAGACTTTCTCTCGAATCTTCGTCGCGACGGAGTCTTGCATATTGATAGAGTCTCGACAGGTTGTGCGAAAGACGGCTTGACAAAGTCAAACATTCGTAAATATCGTCGTCGTTGTTGAGTTTACCGTTGTATTCGGCAAGTTTGGGGAGCATTTCTTCGGTCGCGAAAAAACTCTCTTCCCAACTCTCGTTGTCGGGGAAAATATCCGTGATGTTCCACTTGAATTCAGAAGGGATTTCACTGCGTTGTTTTACGTCCATAGTTCACCTCAATTGTTGAATAGATTGTTGTCCGCAAATTCGGGCTCGCAAGTGAGATAAATGCCGAGTTTACGGAAAGGATTTTCATCCGCTTTGAAGAGCATATGCGATGAGTGCGCTTCGCAGTTTTCAAGGCGTTTGAGTTGTTCGACCGCTCTTGCCGCAGTCACGTCGGACGCCGCGCAAACGGAGAGTGCGAGCAACGCTTCTTCAAGGGAAAGCGGAGTGTGTTTTTCGTGCAATATTTTGGTTTTCAGGTCAAGGATAGGTCCGATGACGACGGGAGAGATGAGTTTCTTTTGGTCGTCTATGCCCGCAAGTTCCTTGACTGCGTTGAAAACCGCCGCCGCGGATGCAGACATAAGCTCGGACGTCCTGCCCGTGATGATTTTGCCGTCGGGAAGTTCGATTGCGACCGCACCTTTGTTCTCGTTTTCTTCGTTCTTTTTGAGTGCGGGTGCGACGACTTTTCTATCCGCTATCGTGATTTCGAGTCTTGACATCAAAAATTCAAGTCTTTCGATAGTGCTGGGTTTCGCGGTGCCGTTCTTGTAGTCGCATTTCGCCTTGTAGTAGCGACGGATGACTTCTTGTTTCGACGCATTGCAACACGCTTCGTCGTCGGTTATGCAATACCCCGCCATATTGACGCCCATATCCGTCGGGGATTGATAGATGAAATCGTCCCCGGTGATCTTTGCAAGAATGCTCCTGACGACAGGGAAAACCTCTATATCGCGGTTGTAGTTGACTGCGATTTTGCCATAGGCTTCAAGGTGGAAGTTGTCGATTTTGTTGACGTCCTTGAGGTCGGCGGTCGCCGCTTCGTACGCAACGTTGACGGGATGATTGAGGGGTATATTCCAAATGGGGAAGGTCTCAAACTTCGCATACCCCGCTTTGATACCTCTCTTATGCTCGTGGTAGAGTTGGCTAAGGCAAGTCGCAAGTTTACCGCTACCGGGGCCGGGCGCCGTGCATACGACGAGAGGACGAGAAGTTTCGATATACGGATTCGCGCCGTAACCCTCGTCGGACACGATAGTGTCGATTTCGTGGGGATAACCCTTTGTTGGGCGGTGGATATACACCTTGATACCGCGGTTTTCGAGCTTATATTGATAAGTCCTTGCCGCCTGTTGATCGGTGAACATCGTGATGACTACGCAGTTAATATATATCCCCATTGCAGAGATATTATCAATCATTCTTTCCACTTCACTGCCGTAGGTGATGCCGTAGTCCGCGCGGATCTTATTGCGTTCAATGTCGTTTGCGTTTATGCAAATGATGAGTTCCGCTTTGTCCTTGAGTTTTTGCAAGAGTTTGATTTTCGCCGCCTTATCGAACCCGGGCAACACTCTCGACGCGTGCAAGTCGTCGAAGAGTTTTCCGCCGAATTCAAGATAAAGCTTGTCGAAATGGCTGATACGTTCGAGAATGTGCTCGGACTGTTTCTCCATGTAGAGATTTTGATCAAAACCGATTTTGTTCATAATATATCTCCAAAAAATTTTAATTCTTCAGTGGTTTCAAACTCTCGTAACAAAAGTTATCGGAGTCTTGAACAGTTGTTTGCCCTTGGTCGTTCTCGTATCTATGCGCCCGTCGTCGGTGTTGACGATATGAGTCCTACCGCCCGTGACTACCGCAAGGTCATACGGCTCTTTGACGGAGTCGATGAATTTGACTTTGCTCTTGTCAAGGTCGACGAGTTTCACGCCTTTTAGGTATCTCGACGACGGATCGAGAGTGGATGATATGACTCTCTTCATATAGCCCGTCGTGGTGACTACGACGATTTCCCCTTCTTCTTCGATGAGTCCGCCGTATGCAACGGAGTCGCCGTTGTTGAGTTTCACGCCCTTGACTCCCCCCGCCTTTCTGCCTTGGATCGGCACTTCGATGGGACTATACACAAGGCATTGACCGTCTTCGGTGACTTCGAGCACGTTCTTCTCGTCGTCCACGATTTCGACGTTCAAAAGCACGTCTTTCTCTGCAAGTATGATTGCGGACGAGAAAGGTCTTGCGGACGCAAATTCACTGACGTCAGTGCGTTTCACCGCCCCTTGTTTCGTGAAGAACATGAACTCTCCAACGGGTGTGGACGGGAAGAAGAAACACTTGACGGGATATTCGCCGGGGACGACTTCTGCGTTGAGAGAGCCGAGAGTTACGCCCTTCTCTTTCCATCTCTTTTCGGGAAGTGCGGTGACGTCCACTTTGACGAGATTTCCAAGGTTGGTGAATGCGTACAAGTCGCCTTTGTTGTTGACTTCGAGCACCTGCTTGGGCAATTCGTTTTCGCCGTATGCGGACATATCCTTTTGTGCGAGTGCGTAACTCTTTTGGGACATAAAGCGGATGAGTCCCGCATTGTTCGTGACGAAGATACCTTCGCGATACGCTATCGCTTCTTCCGCGGTGGGAATTTCCACCTTGTTAGCGTCGTCCGCGCTCAAAATGACGGACATACGTTTGGATGGATTATTCTTTTTGATTTCAAGGATTTCGTCTTTGATGACCGCGTATTGTTTGGTTTTGCTATTCAGTATCGCACTGAGTTTTGCGATGAGTTTTTCAAGGGAAGCAAGTTCTTCTTCGAGTTTGCCGACTTCGAGTCTTGCAAGTGCTTTCAAACGCATATCGAGTATCGCTTGCGCCTGCTCGTCGCTCAAATCGAAACGCTCGCGGAGAGTCGCTTTCGCTTTTGCGGTGGTTTCGGACGACTTGATGATTGCGATGACTTCGTCGATATTGCGGATTGCGACGAGCAAACCTTTGACGATTTCCGCTCTTGCCTTTGCCGCTTTCAAGTCGTAAGTGGTTCTACGCACGATGATTTCGCGCTGATACGCTATATAATAGCGTAAAATATCTTTCAGTCCCAACTGTTCGGGCTTGCCGTTCGCGATTGCGACAATGTTCACGGAGTAGCCGATTTCAAGGTTGGACTTCTTCATCAAGAATGCGAGTATCTTTTCGACGGGAGCGTCCTTTTTGAGTTTGATGACCGCTCTCATACCCGCCTTATCGCTTTCGTCGACTATATCGCTAATGCCCGACAAAAGTTCTTTATTGTTCTCTCTCAAGTCTGCAATGCGGGTGAGAAGTTCCGCCTTGTTGACCTGATACGGAAGTTCGGTGATGACGACGTTTTTCTTGCCGTTGTCGTCGTCTTCAAGGTGGTAGCGGGCGCGGATTTTAATCCTACCCTTGCCCGTTTCGTATATGCTTTCAAGACTATCGACAGGGATGATGAATCCGCCCGTCGGGAAGTCGGGCCCTTTCAATACTTGCAAAAGTTCTGCGGTGGTGATATTCGGATTGTCAATCATCGCCACGACCGCATCGATACTCTCCGCCATATTGTGAGTGGGGATATTCGTCGCAAGTCCGACCGCAATACCGTTTGCACCGTTGACGAGAAGATTCGGGAATCTGCCCGGCAATATGGTGGGTTCTTCGAGACTGTCGTCGAAGTTGGGAGTCCAAGAAACGGTGTCTTTGTCAAGGTCGCGCAAAAGTTCGAGTGCAAGGGGTGCCATACGCGCTTCGGTATAACGCATAGCCGCCGCCCCGTCTCCGTCGACAGAGCCGAAGTTTCCGTGTCCGTCCACGAGTTTCATACGCATATTGAACGGTTGCGCCATTCTGACGAGTGCGCCGTAGACCGAACTATCTCCGTGGGGGTGATATTTACCAAGGCAATCACCCACTATTCTTGCGCATTTTTTGTAGGGTTTATCGGGGGTTATCCCCATCTCGTACATTGCGTAAAGTATGCGACGTTGGACGGGTTTCAGACCGTCTTCAACGCGGGGCAACGCGCGGTCGAGAATGACGTTTTCCGAATACGGAATCATCGAGTTGTGCATGACGTCTTCGAACACGACGTCGTACACTACGCTGTTATATACGATTTCTTTTTCTTTACGTTTCGCCATAATCAATCCTCCCCGTTGACTTTGAAGGAATCAACCTTGTTGAAATCCGCGTATTGATAGATATAGTCTTTTCTTATCGTGCTATCGTCCCCCATAAGCACCGTGATACGCTTATCCGCCGCCGCGGCGTCCTCAATCGTAACTCTCGTGAGTGCGCGTTTTGCGGGGTCCATAGCGGTGTCCCAAAGTTGTTCGGGGTTCATCTCGCCGAGACCTTTGAAGCGTTGCAGGAGTGCGGTTTTGCCCATTTCCTTTTGCGCAATCGCAAGTGCGTCGTCGTCATAGCAGTATCTTATCTCGTCTTTCTTTTGCAGTTTGTAAAGGGGCGGCATACCGATATACACGTGTCCTTCGGTGATGAGTTGGCGCATATAGCGGAAGAAGAAAGTCAGGAGCAACGCGCGAATATGTGCACCGTCTTGGTCTGCGTCCGCAAGGATGATGACTTTGTCATAGCGGAGTCCCGACAGGTCGAAAGCGGGTTCGATACCCGTGCCGAGTGCGCTGATGATTGTGGAAATTTCTTCGTTTGCCAATATCTTTTCAAGGGGTGCTTTTTCGACGTTCAACGGCTTTCCGCGCAAGGGTAATATCGCTTGGAAACTGCGGTCTCTCGCCTGTTTCGCACTTCCGCCTGCGGAGTCGCCTTCCACTATGAACAGTTCGTTTATCGAATAGTTTCTGCCCGAACAACTGGACAATTTGCCGATGAGATTTGCGCCGTTGAGTTTGTTTTGTTGACGAGCAATATCCTTTGCTTTCTTCGCCGCTTCTCTCGTGCGCGCAGCACCCATTGCCTTGGATATAATCTTCTCCGCACTGGACTTGTATCCGCGCATTTGAAGAAGTTCTTCGAGTTGGTCGCCCACAAGACTCTCAACCTTTTGTCTGACTTCGGGGTTGCCGAGTTTGCCCTTGGTCTGCCCTTCGAATTGCACGTTTTGCATCTTGACGGTTATGACCGCAACCATACCTTCCCTGAAATCTTCGCCGAGCAAATTCGCTTGTTTTTCTTTCAGGATATTGTTCTTTCTTGCGTAGTCGTTGAAAACTCTCGTGACCGCGCTCTTGAAGCCGACTTCGTGAGTACCGCCCTCCGCGGTAGGAATGCTGTTGACGTAGCTATAAATACTCTCCGAATAGCCGTCCGTATGTTGAATTGCGACCGCAACTTCAAAATTTTTCTCTTTCGCTTCGACGTACAAGGGTTTGTCGTAAAGCACGTTTTTGCCTTCGTTGAGATATTGCACGTAGTCCGCAATACCGCCCTTGAAACAGAAGACGTCCGTTTTCTCCGTACCGCCGTCAAGGGGTATGCGCAAGTCCTGAATGATGATGGTCATACCCTTGTTGAGATAGGCAACGTCGCGCATTCTTTCGGCAATGATAGAGTAGTTGAATTTCTCTTGTCCAAAAACTCTTTCGTCGGGTTTGAAAGTGACGACGGAGCCTTGTCCTTTGGTCTTTCCGACGAGAGTGAGCGGAGTTTTCACCGCACCACTTTTTATCTTGCCGTTGCCCACCTCAGGGGAATGAAATTCCGCGCGGTAAAGATTGCCGTCCCGCATGACTTCGACTTTGAGCCATTCGGAAAGAGCGTTGGTTACGCTTGCGCCCACGCCGTGCAGACCGCCCGAAAACGAATATTGGTCGTTGTCGAATTTCGCGCCTGCGTGGAGTTGGGTGAATATGACTTCAACACCGCTAATTTTGAGTTTAGGATGTTTGTCTACGGGCATACCTCTGCCGTTGTCGCTTACTCTTGCGACGCAGTTGTCGAGGAGTTCGATTTTGACGGTGTCGCCAAAGCCGTTTGCGACTTCGTCGACGCTGTTGTCGATGATTTCCCAAAGAATATGATGAAGACCTTTGTTGCCCGTCGTACCTATATACATTCCGGGGCGTTTTCTTACGGCGTCAAGTCCTTCCAAAATCTTGATGTCGCCGGCAGTGTACTTTTGAATTGCCATTTTTCCGTCCTTTCTTAAACCGTGCTACGTGAGCGCGATATATAATAAATACAATAATGACACTATTATATCACAATATATTGTGGATTTCAAGCGTCATCGACGCACAAAATGAAAAAATTTAACGCTCCCGTTTTCGAGAGCGTTAATTGGATTTTCAGTTGTTGACTTTTTGATATTCTAACCGATTATTTTACCATTTCGTTGATTCTTGCAAGGAAGTCCGCGTAGACTTCTGCGTTGTTGATTTCGTTCAAAATCTCGTGGCGCGCTTCGGGATAGAGTTTCACGGTCACGTTTTTCACGCCGAGTCCTTTATATTGCTCGTAAAGCGCGGTGACGAATTTGCCTTTCTTTCCGCCGACGGGGTCGCAGTCGCCCGAGAAAATGCCGATAGGTTTATCCTTGTTGACTTTTGCAAGGTTTTCGGATTTGTACGCTTGTTTGAGTCCGTTCAAGAAGAAGTTGAAGAATGCGATTGACATAACGTATCCGCATTGTTCGTCGAATATGTACTTCTTGACTTGTTCTTTGTCTCTGGACAACCAAGCGAAATCCGTCTTATCCGCCTTGAAAGGCTTGTTGTAATTGCCGAAACTGAGTTTATCGAGAAGGTTTGCGGTCTTTTCTCCGCCGTGGAGTTTGTATTGCAATTTGCTGATTGCCGCACCGCCCGCAAGGATAGCGGCGTCCATACGCGCCGAGCCCGACAAAATTACGCCGTCCGCTTCGTTGTCGAGTTCGAGATAGCGTTGTGCGACGAAACTGCCGTAGCTGTGTCCGAGAAGAATCACGGGAAGACCGTACTTTTCTTTGAGATATGCGGTGATTGCGACTTCGTCTTGGACGGTGTCGAAATAAATATCGCCCTTGTGATAGCCTTTCACGCCTTTACTGCTCTGCTTCGTGGACGTTTGACCGTGAGCGCGGTGGTCGTCTGCGAAAACGATATAGCCGTTCTTGTTGAGATATGTTGCGAAATTATCGTATCTGCGAGCGTGTTCCGCCATTCCGTGAGAGATTTGAACCACGCCTTTGGGGTTTTTCACGTCGTTCCAAAGATAGCATTGAAGCACTGTTCCATCAAAACTTTTGAATTTTTCGGGTTTCATATAATTCTCCTAAACGTGCGAGTGCGCACCTTATTCATACTGTTGATAATCTTATCACAGCCGATTTCAAAAATCAATACCGAACTTTTCTTCCGCCGAATTTTAATGCGGAATAAGTAAACTTCTCTCGCTTTTGGGCATAATATGAAGAATGAAAACTATCCTTCTCACAGGCGGCGGGACGGGCGGACACGTCTATCCGAACGTCGCACTCATCCCCGATTTGCAACAAGAATATAAGGTCGTGTACGCAGGCGGAAAGGGCGACACCCTTGAAAAGCGACTATGCAAAGACCTAGGAGTCGAATATCACGCGGTCAAGAGCGTGAAACTCTCCCGCTCCTTTTCAATGGGAGCGATTGCGAACAATCTGTCAATTCCTTTCGTGCTTTCGTCCGCGATTTCCGAAAGCAGAAAAATTCTCAAAGAAGTGAAACCGTCCGTCGTCTTTTCAAAAGGCGGTTACGTAGCACTCCCGATCGTCATAGCGGCAAGAGAGATGAAAATCCCCGTCATGTGCCACGAATCCGATTTGACTCTCGGACTATCAAACAAAATAGGTAAAATGCTCGGTGCGAAAATCCTGACCGCCAACCCTAAATCTACGGACGGCGAATACGTGGGTATGCCACTACGAAAAGAATTGTTTTCGGGAAAGAGCATGAAAAAACAACTGCACGCGGACAAACCCGTACTTCTCGTCGTAGGCGGATCGTCAGGGGCAAAAGCACTCAATGATTTCGTCTTTGAAAATCTCACCGCTCTCACCGAAAAGTATTTCGTTTTCCATATCACAGGGAAAGGCTACAATCCCCCTACCCGCGAAAACTACCACACGGTCGAATACTCCGACGATATGCCGTCCGTCTACGCAACCGCGGACGTCGTTGTGTCAAGGGCGGGCGCAACCGCACTATACGAGTTGTCCGCTCTCAAAAAGCGCGTGATTTTCGTACCCCTGCCCAAAACCGCCTCCCGCGGCGACCAACTCTTGAATGCGGACGTCGCAATAGAATACGGCGGGTTTGTGGTGTTGCAAGAAGATATATCCGTCCTGCCAAGCGCAATATCATCCGCCCTACACTCCCCGCCTATGCGAAGTATCGCAACCGACACCAACGGAAAAATTCTCGGCATAATTCGTGATAGCATAAGGCGAGGTGAATTATGCTCAAACAAAAAACCGTAGCAAAATGGCTTGCCATAGTCCTACTTCTGACGGTAGCGGTCGGGAGTTATCTTCTCTACGACGCGGTATTCAAAAATGCGGACGGCACGGCGGACGCAGTCGAAAAAACGGACGATGCCACCGCGGATAGCGAAGTCCAGCAACCCACCCCACCGCACGTACCTTTTTACACGACGCTACCCAGAAAAGCGGAAACAATCAACGGCGCGACGGTATCTCACGTAGGCGGTGAAAGCGACGATTTTTTCAAAGGTGCGGTCGCGGTCGGAAACGTGAATTTCGTGTTTTTCAACTCCGACTCCGTCGAATACGATCTACGCGAAAAAGGTCTGAACCTTGCGTTTTTCAAGGACGATGAATTGCAATTCGTTGACAAGATTTCGGACGGCGAATACCTTGACTCAAAACTCTCCGAAAAGGGTGTTGCGCTTGCCACGAAAGAGAGCGAAAATCTCACCCTGTCCGTCTTTTCTTTGAGCGGTGAATTGAGTGCAAAAACTACGCTTCCGTATGCAGACGATTTTTCATTCTATCTTCATGGAAATACACTCACTTCCTTTTCGCTTGCGGACGGATATTTGCACTTCGCTGAATATCTCAACTCGGTGAAAGAGCAACGCTCACCCTACGTTGTGAAAACGAAAGGCACGTCGATAGACAAGGTGGTGTTTTCGGGCGGTAAATATCTCGTGATAACCTCGTCTGATGAAAACGTATATGGATATAGTTTTGAACTAAATTCGGGTTTTAGCGCTGCATTTTCGCTTGATAAACTTTCGTTACTGCAAATTGAAAGCGTTGGCGGTTTGACCGACTCGAAACTCACGTTGCTCTTGAAAGGTGAAAAAGGGCTTGTCCTTTCCACCCTGTCAAACGACTTTTCATTGCAAGAAAGAAAGGCGGTAGACGGTGTTTCAAGCGGTGTGATAATCGGCAACGGAGACAGTTTCGACCTTGTCGCAAACGGAAAAACTCTCACGTTTTGCAAGCATCTCGACCTGATTTCAATCGCCGAAACTCCTTTTGTTTTCGACGATGTTTCCGCCTTCCTTCGTGGCAAAAACTCATTGATTTTCATCGCGAAAAACGGTGACAATTTCTCTTTGCTATCGACAGAAAACGGGGTGCTTGCCACCCTTCCCGAAAGCGTGATTTCTCCCTTGATTTTGCCCGCCCAAAACGGTGTGAAAATCCTGTTTTCGTCATCGTCGTCAAGCGGTATCACTCGCGCGTCTTTCGGGGGCTTCGACGTCTACTCCTGCACCTACCAAACCTAAATCGAAGGTTTTCACATTCTTTGTTGACAATCGCCGTGCTACATATTAAAATAAGAATATGAGTAGTAACTTAAGCGAAGAAAACAATATCAACGAAACCGCGGTGAACACGACGGAAGAAACCACCGTCGACGACGTCTTTGCAGACGATTCGTACGGCGACGTTTTCCCTGTTGAAGACGCACCAAAAGCGGATTCACAAAACAAGTCGAACGACAAAAAGAAGCGTAAGAATAAAAAAATGGTAGACCAAAATCAAGTGTATTCAAATATGAAAGCACGCGCAATAGTGCTTTTCGTGGGACTCGGACTCACCACCGTCGCATTCGTTTTCGCGGCACTCTCCGTGTTTATGCTCTTCTTCAATATGGAAGGCATGGTCCCCGAAAATCAAACCACCGCTTCTCTCACGAAGATATTCTCGTCGGTTGCGCTTTCGACTTCGTTTGTCGGAGTGATTCTCTCGGTCGCCGGCGCAAACACCCACAAAGGACTTGCAAGACTCTCCTTCTTCTTCGCGATAGTCGGATTTTTCGCAGGACTCGTGATGTGGTTGTTCTCATCTCTCGGCGTATTCCTATTCGGCTAAACTTCACCACACACAAAACGGGAAGAGTTCTCTTCCCGTTTTTTATTTCAAAATTTGGTTTGGATTTCGGTTTCTTTGGAGTTATTATTTTTCGTCGCTTTCATCGGTTTCGTCGGGGACGGTTTCGTCATCCGTGTCGTCGGCGGTTTCGGGTTTCGTGAGTTTCGGTTTCAAACCTTCAACTGCGAAGTGGCATATTATTCCCGTCGCAAATCCTGCTATACCGCCCGCAAGGAGCATATACGGCAGATAGAAAAACACGGACGTTCCGACGACTATCGTCGCAACGAGAATTTGCGTGAAGTTGTGGAGCATACCCCCCGCAACGGACAGTCCGACCGTCGAGAAAATTTTGGTCTTGAATAGGAGCACCATAACGGTGTATGCGACAAGGGAGGACGGCACAGACCATATGAGCATTGAGAAGTTGCCCGCAAACACCGCGGCAAGCAGGCACTTCAAAAGCAACACCGCATAGCCTTCAAACACACCGACGAGCAGGAAACAAGCAAGTAGCACTACGTTGGTTAGTCCGATTTTTGCATACGGCAACATTGGCACGATAGGCGGGATATAACTCTCGACGATGGACAGGATGAGCGCAAGCGCAAGCATAATTCCCGAGAGTGCGATTTTCTTCGTTGAGGTTTTCACGTTATTGCGTCCACCTCCTTTTCCACGACCTTGACGACTACCTTATTAGGCAGGCAGACAATCATACCGCCCGACGACGACACAGGCGCATTATTCACGCATAGTTGCTCTGCGCAGTCACTATATTCAACCCACGCTTTACCGTCCCTGACGACAACTATCATTTCACCGTCAAGCAAGGAAATTTCGGTGTTAGCGTCAAGCCCGATTTCATATTTGAGTTGTCCGTCGACGAAGATTTGGACGACGTCGTCATCACCACCGACGGCAAAAACTATGGTCAAAATCACGGCAACGAGAAAGACGGCAAGGAGTATCAAGTCCCCTTTCTTGAAAATCTTTTTGAAGTTGGATTTCAACTCATTCCGCATTTTAACCAACGTATATGCAATGATAAAGTTATTTTTTTGCAAAATCAACGTTTCCGACGACACGGTAACTCAAGTCGGAAGATATGACCACCGCGCGAAGAGACAGGCTTTCGAGAAGTTCAATTCCCGCATCCAAACCAAGCACCAAAACCGCCGTTGCGACCGCATCGCCGAGAGCACCGTCCGCGGTGATGACACTGACCGAAATCACTCCGCTATCCGACGGACGACCGCTAAACGGATTGATGATATGGTGGTATCTCACACCTTCATATTCGTAGTATCTTTCGTAGTCTCCGCTTGTCGAAATGCACTCACCGCTCTGAATGGTAAGGCTCCCGAAATACGACGTATTGCTCTCTCTCGGATTGCCTATGCCGATAGAATACGACTTGTTGCAAGCGACGATGTTTCCGCCGAGATTGACAAGCGCTTTGCAATCAATTCCGTCTTCCGCCTTGTCCACCGCATACCCTTTTGCAACCCCGCCGAAGTCGAGCATTGCGCCGTCGTAGCCTACGTTTTTGGTTATCGTATTATTTTCGTAGTCGATAGTGAAAGCCTTGTCAAGTCCTACGAGTTGTTTTGCGTTTTGGATTGTCTCATCCGTAGGCGGTTGTTTTGCAAGGACGGTCGAATACAAGTCCCCGCTGAAATTCCACAATCTCACGAGCGGATAGACTGACGGGTCGTACGCTCCGCCCGACAGACGATAGACCTTTTCCGCCGTCTTCATGATTTCCATAACCGCGTCGTTACACCAAATCGACTCCCCTGCTTTTGCGGAGTTAATTTGATTGATGAAACTGCCCGCGACAGTCGGGGACAACCACTGCTCGAGCATATCGAAGTAGTTTTCCACGTTATCGGACGGATTTTTCAGTCCTTCGTAGTCGATTTCGAGAAAGGTGCCGAAAACAAAAGAATGCGCCGTCCCGTTGCAAGCGCAAAACGAAACGACACATAATATAACCGCCACCACGGCGAAAAGGAGTTTTTTCATTATCTTGAAACTGCGGTAAAGATTATACCAACAGTGCCGGGACCGCAGTGCGCACCGATGACGGGACCGATAGGTTGCTCCCAAATTTCCGCATTGGGCGCAAATTCGCTCACGCTCTTTTTGATTTCCGCGACTGCTGCGTCGTTGTTTGCACCGACAATCGTGATAGGCGCACCGTCTATATCACGGTATTTTTTCTTGAATTCCTGCAACATAAACGAGACCGCTTTTTTGAAACCTTGTTGTTTTGCAAACACTTCGATTTCACCGCTATCGCCGACGTTGAGAATGGGTTTGACTTGCATAAGGTTGCCGAATTTCGCCTTATTGGGTGAAAGACGACCGCCCCTTGCGAGATATTTTAGGTCGTCCACGACAAAGTAGATTGCCGCGTGTCCCGTGATTGATTCGAGATAGGAATAAGTTGCGTCGATATCTCCGCCGTTTTCCTTGAATTTTTTCGCGCCGAGATAGACTTGAATTCCCGTCCCCATGCAGATGCTGAGCGTATCGAATTTTCTGAAACGCACGGTCGGGTATTTTGCCGAGAGTTTGTCGACTGCGGATTGCATGGGCGCGAAAGTGCCCGACATCTTCGACGAAAACGCCACGTATAATATATCTTCGCCCGCCTTGAAATAAGGCTCGAATATCTCGATGTAATTATCTTCGTTAAGTCCCGACGTGATGGCGGTAGCACCTTCCTTCATCCTATTGAAAAAACTTACGAAGTCGGTGTTTTCACCAAGGTCGTACATTCTCTCAACGCCATCAATCGTATACGGCATGCCGATGACTTTTATATCAAGCGCGCGTGCGGTCGTATACCAAAGTTCGCTGTCGGTGTCGCAAAAGTAAACAGACATAGTTCTCCTCTAAATCTTTATTACGATACTATTTTAATATATGTACTATTTTTTGTCAATATTTATGGGGTAACGGCGCGGGTATTTAATTAAAACGCACGCGAGCGCGAGATATATAAAATGTAAACTGTTTTAATGGTAATTTAACTAATCGGTCAAATAATGGGGACAATACGATAAAGAGGTCATATTCAAATGGACGAATTTGATAATTTCTTCGACGAGCCTTCGGGCAACGGAAACGGCAAAACGCCACTATACCACACCCCCGACGGGCGCGATCCCAAACATTCGCAAATGAACCGCCTGACTATCATCACCATATGCGTGGCGGTGTTTATGTGTCTTGTGGTCATCGTGAACGTGATCGTTTTGTCATCTCTAAAAAGTGAAATAGCATCCGAGTACTCCGCATCTATCGCGGACACCATGAAAGGTCAATACTACGACGCTATATCAGACTCAATCAACGATAGCGATATTTTGAAAGACGTCACCCAAATCGCAGGCGAACAAGCGGCAGACCTCCTGACTGATGCCGTCACTGAAATCGTTGCGGACAACTATATTCAATACGTAGCGGTCGTCAACTGCTCGACTTCGTCTTCTTCTCAACACGACGCGTCCGCTGGCACTGCATCCGGGTTTGTCATCGGAAACGAAGAGAAAATCTATCTCGTCACCAATGCCCACGTCGTCATGACTCCGTGGCTCAAAAACGGCAATCTTGCGGATAGAAGTATGCACGCACACGAGTCTATCACTTGCTACTTTGAAGAAAGCGAGGATGAAACCGTCTACAATTTGAAGGTCGTAGCGGTCGGCACCTATCAAGAAACCTACACCGTCTACAGTGGCGGAGGTTGGTACCAAACCAGTGAAAAAGTCGTCGTATCCACCGATGCGACCAATCAACCCGACCTTGCAATTTGCGAATTTGTCGGCACTGCGCCCGACTTCACCAAGGACGGCGGAAAAGCGGGACTCTCAATCGAACCGTCCGCAAACGTCACAATCGGTGACGAAATCGCAATCGTAGGCAATCCCCAAGGTATCGGACTCAGTATGTCCGCAGGCATCGTGTCCAAAAACGACTTCTCAATAAGCAACTGGGGCGCAGGCAAATTCATCATGACTGACGCCGCAATCAACAGTGGCAATTCGGGCGGTCCTATGATCAACCGCTACGGCAAAGTCGTTGGCGTCGTGGAGTCGAAACTCGTCGCGGAAGGCATCGAAAATATGGGATTCGGAGTTTCATCCTCCTCTCTCATCGACTTCATCAAATGGGCAAACGAAGAAAACGGATTGAACGTCGAATATTCGATGATTTGATCCAGTCATAATAATCCCTCTTAATTTTGTGAAAAGCGGACTCATTGTCCGCTTTTCACTTTCGTGCTAATCGAGCACGTCTTCGATTTTGTTCAGTACGGCTTTCTTCGCCTTTCTGAAACACTTTTTACCGTTCGGGGCTTGCAATGCTACCGCAGTCATCATTCCGACGACCGCGCCGATGAGTATTCTTTTCATAATTTCCTCCGCAGTTAGCGTGCGCAATCCCGCGCGTATTATCCAAAAATTAAAAACTCTTGACATAAAGGGCGCAAAATCGTATCATATAAGTATGAAAAAACGCGTGCTAATCACAATTTCAATCGTTCTACTCGTCGCAGTGCTATTCACTTTCGTGGGTTGCATGAAGTACGGTATGACCGAGCACAACCTGACCGACCGCCTGTCCGAAAACGGCTACCGCGTCGCGACCGGTGAAACTCTCGTGCCCTACACCGATCCCGCTCTCAAGGGTGTGAACGTATCAAGTTCCCTTCTCGGTGAAAAGACCGAAAACGACGTCTACTACTTCGTGTACGTCTACTACTGCAAGGATAGCGACTCCGCGGACACCGTCGAAACCGTTATGAACAATGCAATCGACGGAATAAAAGCGGAAAATGCGGACAGAAAATATTCCGTCTACCGCTATGAAAACATGGTGCTTGCAGGAGATTTTGAATCAGTCACCACCGCCCGCAACTTCTAAAATCAATTCTAACCCAATAAAAAATCCACCGAAACACGGTGGATTTTTCTTTGTCATTAGATTTTTTGAAAGTGCGGTTTCTACTCTGTTAAATACAAGTAGTTTGACTACTTAATTTCTCCTCTTGCTTGTCTTGCGCGATAGTCTTCCACGGCAAGTTTGATCGCTTCTTCCGCAAGCACGGAACAGTGGATTTTTTGAGGGGGAAGACCTTCAAGTGCTTCGATGACGTCTTCATTTTTGATTTGAAGTGCTTCTTCGATGGTTTTGCCGATAATCATGCTCGTTGCGGTTGAACTAGATGCAACTGCGGCGGCGCAACCGAAAGTCTTGAATTTGGCGTCTTTGATTATATCGTTCTCGATCAAGAGAGTGATTTGCATAATATCACCGCAGGTTTCGTTTCCGACGGTGCCGATTGCGTTGTAGTTTTCGACTTCGCCGACGTTTTGCGGATTTTTGAAGACTTCTATTACCTTTTCGTTGTACATATATATGCTCCTGAAATTTATTTTATGGTTTTCAATTCGGCGTTTTTCGCGGGCTTGTACAAGGGCGACATCGCGCGGAGTCTACCCACGATTGCGACGAGTTGTTCGACTGCGTAGTCAACGTCTTCGACGGTGTTATGCTTGCCGAAAGTGAAACGAATGGTGCCGTGTGCGATACCGACGGGGACGCCTATTGCAAGCAAAGTTCTGCTAGGTTCGAGGCTACCCGACGAGCAAGCACTACCCGAAGATGCGCATACGCCCGCTATGTCGAGAGAGAACAAAATGCTTTCGCCCTCGATGTATCTGAAACTGAAACTTGCGTTATTGGGCAAACGTTTGTCGAATTTGTCTTGTTTGGGACCGTTGAAGTAGATTTCATCGACGGACGCAAGCACCTTTTCCACAAAGCGATTGCGAAGGGACGACACGTATTCATTGTTCTTGTCAATGTCGCGGATTGCGATTTCAAGCGCTTTAGCCATACCGACGATTGCGGGGACGTTGGACGTGCCTCCTCTGTGCGCTCTTTCTTGCTCACCGCCCGCCATATGCTTGTCGATTTTCACGCCGTTGCGGACGTAAAGACCGCCAACACCTTTGGGACCGTAAAATTTGTGTCCCGAAAAGGACAACATATCCACTCCCAAATCTTTCACGTTGTAGCGCACTGCGCCGGTTGCTTGAACGGCATCCGTATGGAAAAGCACTTTGTGCTTGTGCGCGACTTCCGCAAGTTCTTTTATAGGCTCGATTGTGCCGACTTCGTTGTTTGCGAACATAATGCTGACGAGAATGGTTTTGTCCGTGATAGCGTTTTCAAGCGCTTCGGGAGATACGAAACCTTCTTCGTCCACGTCAAGATAGGCGACTTCGAAACCGTAACCTTCGAGTTGTTTGCAACTTGTATAGATTGCGGAGTGTTCTATCTTGGTGGTAATGATATGGTTGCCTTTATCTCTATGCGCAAAGGCTATGCCTTTGATTGCCCAGTTGTCCGCTTCGGTGCCGCAGGACGTGAAGTAAATTTCACTGGGTTTTGCGCCGATGCAAGATGCAACCGTTTCTCTTGCTTGCAAGAGTGCCGCCGCGCCGTCACGACCGTAAGCGTGTTGGCTGTTGGCGTTTCCGAAAATTTCGGTGAAATATGGACGCATCGCCTCGAACGCTTCGCCCGAGAGCGGTGTTGTTGCCGCGTAATCGAAGTAAATTCTCTTTTCCATATTACCTTCTGACCTCGCCGTGTCCTTTGACCACGTACTTGACGGAGGTCAATTCTTTGAGTGCAATCGGACCTCTGACGTGCAGTTTTTGAGTGGAAATACCCATTTCCGCCCCGAGTCCGAATTCAAATCCGTCCGTAAAGCGCGTCGATGCGTTGAAATACACCGCCGCCGCGTCTACGTATTTTGCAAAATATTCTTGTTTTTTCTCGTCCTTGGTGATGATTGCCTCGGAGTGAGAAGTGCCGTTTGCGTTGATGATTGCGACCGCTTCTTCGATTCCGTCCACAACCTTGAAAGAAAGTTTGTAGTCGAGAAATTCGGTCTTGTAATCATCGTCCGTGGCGACTCCCATATCGTAGATTTTGCGAGAAGTTTCGTCCCCTATTATCTCCACGTTGAACGCTTTCAATGCTTCGCACGCGGCGGGGATAAGCACGTTTGCGATTTCCCTATCCACGAGAATATGCTCGACCGCATTGCAAGTCGACGGACGTTGCACCTTTGCGTTGACGATGATATTCACCGCCGTATCAATATCCGCATTCTTCTCAACGTAAATATGGCAATTTCCGCCTGCGGATGCGATGACGGGCATCTTTGCGTGGGCAAGCACGAATTTTTTCAGTCCTTCACCGCCCCTTGGGATAACGATGTCTACGCTACCTTCCTGCTCGAGCATAACGGCGGATGCATCTCTTGATATATCGTCGATGAATTGCACGCAGTCACCGTCAAGTCCGACGGATTCTATTGCATCTTTCATAATCGAATATAGCACGCGATTGGAATTGATAGCGTCCTTGCCACCGCGCAAAACGACTCCGTTGCCCGATTTCAGGCAAAGTGCCGCCGCATCAACCGTGACGTTGGGACGAGCCTCGTAAATTATGCCGATGACTCCGAGAGGTGCGCGGACTTTCGTGATTTCGATACCGCTTGGGACGACGTAGTCTTCAACGACTTCGCCGACGGGATCGGGAAGTGCGATGATTTGTTTCAGCCCTTCAATCATCGTTGCAATGCGCTTATCGTTGAGAGTAAGGCGATCGATGAAAGTTTGGTTTCTGCCGTTTTCGCGAGCAAATTCCACGTCAATCGAATTCGCGCTTTTTAGTTTCGCGACGTTTTCGTCCTTTTCAAGACAAGCGGAAATTGCGGTGAGCATTTGATTTTTCTGCTCTCCGCTATACCCTGCGATTTCATATGACGCCTTTTTGGCTGATTTGCAAATTCCTGCTACGTCTACCATATTTCGATATGATTATAATCCCGTTTATCGCGCAAGTCAACAAAATGTGAAAAATATTTCACATTTTGTATCGACTTTAATATTTAGTTTTATGATTATTCGATGGTGATGACGGCGTTGTGATACACGTTTTGGACGTCGTCGAGTTCTTCGAGTTTATCAATCATTTTGAGAAGAGTCGCTTGTTGCTCTTCGGTGGGAGTGACTTCGGTGTCGGGGATCATATCAACTTCTGCGGACAGGATCTTCACGCCGTTGCCTGCGAGGTTTTCGCGGACGGGTTGGAGATCGTTCGGTGCGGTGATGACTTCGAACACTTCGTCGTCTTCGGAGTTGATGTCTTCTGCGCCTGCGTCGAGTGCGAGCATCATAAGGTCGTCTTCTTCGACGTCGCTCTTTGCGATCGTGATGATACCTTTGCGCTTGAACATGAACGAAACGCTACCGGTAACGCCCATTGCTCCGCCAAATTTGTCGAAAAGGTGACGAACGTCGCCTGCGGTACGGTTCTTGTTGTCGGTGAGGGTTTCGACGATGAAAGCGGTTCCGCCTACGCCGTAACCTTCGTAGTTGTTTTCTTCGTAGTTGATGGAGCCGAGTTCTCCGCTTGCTTTCTTTATGCTTCTTGCGATGTTGTCGTTGGGCATATTGTTATCTTTTGCCTTTGCGATAGCGTCGCGAAGTTTGCTATTGCTATTGGGATCGGGACCGCCCGCCTTGACTGCGACTGCGATTTCACGACCGATTTTGGTAAAAACGTTGGCGCGTGCCGCGTCGCTTTTGCCTTTCTTTTGCTGTATGTTGTGCCATTTGCTGTGACCGCTCATATTATTCTCCTTTGGTTTGATACATCGCAACGGCCGTAGCGACCGCCACGTTAAGTGATTCTATGTTGTTTTTCATGGGCAGGGAAAGCACGCGCTTTGCCCTATCCGAAAAGTTTTGTCTGACTCCGTGCGCCTCGCTACCCGCGACGAAAAGTACGGGGGACGAGATATTCGCCGTCGTCAAGTCTTCTCCGTCCATATCGAGCACCGCGCTATTGGTGGAGTCGAGCAGGATTTCCGCTTTCGCTTCGTCGATTTCGTAAAGGTTGACTTTGAAGAGTCCACCGAGAGTGGCTCTCACGACTTTCGGGGAATAGACGTCCGCCGAGTCGCAAAGGTATATGTCTTGAAAACCTCTTGCCGCGGCGGTGCGGATAATCGTGCCGATATTCCCGGGGTCGGATACGCCGTCGAGAAGAAGGGCGTTGCCCGTAGGCAAACGGAATTGGTTTTCGGGCTTTCTCAAAACCGCGATGATACCGTAAGGCGTGACCGTGTCCGAGAGAGACTTCATAATTCCGTCAGATACATAATACACCCGTGCGCGCGTATAGACAAGCAAATTTTCCACCTCTACTTGTCTTTCAGTGGTTGCAAGGATATATTCCGCCTCGATACCCTTCGGCAAGTCCTTGAAGATATTCCCCCCTTCAACGACGAAAAGTCCCGACTTATCGCGGAACTTTTTGGTCGCCAAGGAACGTACTTCCTTCACGTACTGATTTTGGGACGAGGTGATGATTTCGTGCATCTACTCCAAAAAAAAGTGCGGTATTTTGTCAATACCGCACTGTGTTATCATTATTTGCCGAGCGCCGTTTTTGCTTGATTGCAAAGTGCGGTGAACGCTTGAGGATCGCTGATTGCGATTTCGGAGAGAACCTTGCGGTTGAGGTCGATGCCTGCGACTTTAAGACCGTGCATAAGGACGGAGTAGCTCAAACCGTTGAGACGTGCGCCTGCGTTGATACGTGCAATCCAGAGTTGTCTGAAGTCGCGTTTTTTGTTCTTTCTGCCGACGTACGCATAGTATCCGCTGCGGATAACTTGTTGTTTGGCTATACGATAAAGGCGATGCTTTCCACCGTAGTAGCCTTTGGCTTGTTTCATTATTTTTCTGCGTTTCTTTACTGCGTTAACTGCTCTTTTAATTCTCATAGTTCAATCTCCTTAGTCGTAGGGCAAAAGTCTCTTGAGTTCTGCTTCTTTGGTGTGATCCATATATTGGGCTTTACGGAGACCTCTCTTTCTCTTGGTGGTCTTCTTGGTCAAGATATGATCGTGACCGCTGTGATCCGCTTTGTAGTGACCGTTCGCGCTCTTTCTAAAGCGTTTTTTTGCTCCGCTATGTGTTTTTTGCTTAGGCATAGTAGTTCTCCTTTTATTTCTTGACTTTTACAGGGGCGAGTATCGTATAGATATTTCTGCCTTCCTGAGTGGGTTTCTTTTCGACTGTGCACTCTCCGACGAGTTCGATATAGTCGTTGATGACTTCGACCGCAAGTTCGGGGCGCGCTTGTTGGCGACCTTTCAATCTTATCGACGCTTTGACTTTGTTTCCGCCTGCAAGGAATTTTGCGGTTTGCTTTGCAAGACGAGTTACGTCACCGACGTCGATGGTTGCCGACAATCTGATTTCTTTGACTTCGACGGTTTTTTGGTTTTTGTCCGCCTCTTTCTCCTTCTTCAACCTGTCGTAACGGTATTTGCCGTAGTCCATGAGTTTGCAGGTCGCGGGAGTTACGCCGTCTGCGGACATCTTGCAAAGGTCAAGACCTTTCTCTTCCGCTATGCGACGTGCTTCGCCGATGCTGACGGTGCCGAGTTGCGCTCCGTCTTCGTCGATAAGACGGATCTCTTTGTCACGAATTTTTTCGTTGATGATAAGTTCTTTCATATACCCCCTTTCCGATTTTCTTACGGAACGCTTTGTGAACTTTATCCATTATACTCCGACAAAAATAAAAGTGTCGGAGAGCATTACGACATTCTCCAACACCTCAAAGCAAACCCTGCCATACGCAGGAATTTTGTCAAATTCGGAAACCGTTTCGCTCTGCTCACGGTGAAAGGAGAACCTTTTCTTCGTGAACATAATAACAAACCCCCTAAATTCTGTCAATCGTTTTTGCATAATTGCATAAAATTTTTTTCACTTTTCTTTAATTATATAGAGATTATACCACGTTTTCCCCGGAACTCCCCCGCTTTTATGCAAAAAGTGCGGCTTGGGGACGGAGCAAAAATACGCACTTTATCCACAATATGCAGACGGTGTCGCGACTAGCGACCGTCGTCTGCATATATCATGCTTGCAAAGCAAGTATATCATATTGCGCAAGCAATATATCATATGCGACAAAGTCGCATATATCACTGAAAAAGCACTGCCCTTGCAGTGCTTTTTCCCTTTCCCCTGTTTATACAAAAAATCCCACAGTCGCGGTGCTTTTTGCTCCCCTACTACAAGTGCAAAAAACCTTCACAACAAAGCGTTCGACCGCGGAATTTTTTGCCTGAATTGACGGCGATTACAGTATGCTGGGTTTTTCGACTCTTCTGTTTCTCAACCTTTCTTCCGTAGTTCTTGCCCAATTGGCGGGGATTCCGTCGTTCAGGGTGTACGTGCAAATGGTTTCGCCGATTTCTTCATAGAGAGCATTGGTGTCTTCTTTGACGCCGTAGTTGACTGCGCGGTTTTTCTTGATGCCGATAGTTTCTGCGGTTTCGACTGCGTCGATGTTTGCCGCCAAGAACAAAAACTCCCAGCCTTTTTCTTCCTTTTCGCTTATCATACGTTTGACCTCAGCCGCGCGATAGTTACGACTTGAGTTTTCGTAGCCGTCGGTGGTGATGACGAACATTACGCGTTCGGGGACGTCTTCGGGACGAGCGTATTTGTGGATATTGCTTATATGCTCGATAGTGCTACCGATTGCGTCGTAAAGTGCGGTGCATCCGCCCACGCGATAGTCCTTTTCGGTCAAGGGTTCGATTTCTTCGATACACTTTCTGTCGTGCACGAGTTCGGTAAAATTCGAGAAGAATACAGTGTTCACGTACACTTTTCCTTCTGCCGATTTTTGTTTATCTATCATCGCGTTGAAACCGCCGATAGTGTCGCTTTCCGCGCCTGCCATGGACCCGCTTTTGTCCAAGATGAATACGAGTTCAGTTACGTTGTTTCCCATAGTTATTCTCCTTTAAAAAAATGTAGTCGCAAGATTTCCTTACGACCACATTATATAACGCGGGATTTAATTTGAGGTCAATCGACGGTTTACTCTATAAACCGAGGCAAGATTGATCAAATTCAAACAACGTTTCGTTGATGAGATGAATATCGTATTTCTCGTTGACGATGAAATACTCGATGATGACGTCGAATTTGTTGCTTTTCGACAGGGTAAACCCTACCGTTTGGAGCAGGTGTTTCGTTTCCTTGAGATTGAGTTCGAGCGCAATAGCGAAGGATAAAACCGTGTTTTTGCTCGGTTTATAGTCCTTTTCGTTCATAATCTTATACCAAGTCTGTTTGCTGACGTTTGCTTTTTTGTAGCACTCGACGTCCGTCATACCCTTTGCGTCGATGAGTTTCATAAGGGTTACCGCAAACGTATCGTCGAGTTTTGAAAGCATATCGACAAGGGACAAATTGGAGGCTATGCTCGCATACCCTGCGCGCCTACTATGTTTTATCGTGCTACTCCCTTCGTAGTTGCTTGCGATGAGATTGATAAGCTTAAACTGCTTGTTCTCGTCCTCGTAGTTTTCGTCTATATAATCGGAAACGTCCTCTATCAATTCGCGACTGATTTTGAGTTTTCTTTTGCTTAACAATGCGATGTAGACGTCCATTTCGTTAGAGTCCAAAAACTTCTTGATTTCGTCGATTACGACTTCCATTGCCTTGTCGTCCGGGTAGCCGTAGATACCCGACGAGATGAGCGGAAACGCTATGCTTTCGCAACCGTATTCCTTTGCAAGCATGAGCGAATTGCGATAGCAGGCGGAGAGCAATTCTTTTTCTCTGCCGTAGCCGCCGCGCCATATGGGACCAACGGTATGGATGACGTATTTTGCGGGGAGTTTGTATCCTTTCGTGATTTTAGCTTCCCCGACTCTGCAACCGCCGAGCGTTTTGCATTCTTCGTAAAGTTCGCGACCTGCGGCGGCGTGAATTGCGCCGTCCACCCCGCCACCGCCGAGCAAACTGCTGTTTGCGGCGTTGACGATTGCGTCACATTCTATTGTTGTTATATCTTTTAATATAATATGTAATGGCATATAATCCCCTAATAAAATAGTTTCGTGCGTAATCAGATTTTGCGTTATAGTGAATTGCAAGGGAAATATTGCCTCGCCGAAAAGGCGGGGCAATATTTATTTAGTTTATCTGTCCAAAAGTTTCTTTGCGGTTTCGAGAAGGACTCTTTGTTCAAAGTCTTCGACGGTCATACTGCCAAGGTCGCCCAAGGAGCGATGACGCACTGAAATCGTGCCTTGTTCCGCTTCCTTGTCGCCGATGATGACGATATAGTTGACTTTGTCGAGTTGCGCTTCGCGGATTTTCTTTCCGAGTTTTTCGCTTCTGACGTCCGCTTCCGCGCGGATACCGAGTGCGAACAACTTCTCTCTGACTTCCTTCGCTTGTTCGATCGTTCTGTCCGTAAGGGAGAGTACGCGAACTTGTTCGGGGGACATCCAGAGCGGGAATGCGCCGTTATACTTCTCGATGAGCATACCGAGAGTGCGCTCGTAGCAACCGATAGAAGAACGGTGGATGATGAGCGGATTTTGTTTCTCGCCGTTTTCGTCGATATAAATCATATCGAAACGCTTTGCAAGCGAGAAGTCGATTTGAACGGTGAAGAGAGTGTCTTCTTTGCCGTGAACGTTCTTGCCTTGAACGTCGAGTTTAGGTCCGTAGAAAGCCGCTTCGCCCCACGCTTCTTCATATTGAATGCCAAGGTCGTCAAGGATTTGTTTCATGGTGCCTTCCACTCTTTCCCAGTCCTCTTTCGAGCCGACGTATTTATCCGCGTCGTTGGGGTCCCAACGGGAGAAACGGAACCAAATGTCGTCGCTGAGTCCGAATACGCCTGCGATATATCTGATGAGATCCACGCAACCTTCAAATTCCTTTTCGAGTTGGTCGGGAGTGCAGACGATATGACCGTCGGCGAGAGTGAATTGACGGATACGAGTGAGTCCGTGCATTTCACCGCTTGCCTCTTTTCTGAATTCGATAGCGGTTTCTGCATATCTGACGGGAAGGTCGCGATAGGATTTCAAACCGTTCTTGTAGATCGTGAATTGCAAGGGGCAAGTCATAGGTCTCAAGCACAGGATTTCGTCGTCGACGTCCTCGTCGCCCATCCAGAACATTTTGTCTTTGTAGTGGTCCCAGTGTCCCGAGATTATGAACAAATTATTTTTGGTCATAATAGGAGTCTTGGTGAGCAGATAACCCCTTCTCTGTTCTTCGTCTTCGACGAAACGTTGGAGAATTTGGAGTATTCTTGCGCCCTTGGGCATCATGAGCGGGAGACCTTGACCGACGTTTTCATCCGTCATAAAGAGTTCGAGATCGCGTCCCAAACGGTTGTGATCGCGGAGTTTTGCTTCTTCGAGGCGTTTGAGATATTCGTCGAGTTCCGCTTTCTTCTCGAATGCGGTGCCGTAGATGCGGGTGAGCATCTTATTCTTTTCGCTACCGCGCCAGTATGCGCCGGTGAGAGCGGTGAGTTTGAATTCCTTGACTCTGCCCGTGCTTGCAAGGTGCGGACCTGCGCAAAGGTCGACGAAGTCTCCTTGAGTGTAGAAACTGATTTCTTCCCCTTCGGGAATGTCGGACAGGAGTTCGAGTTTATATATTTGTTTCGACTTTTTGATTGCGGTTTCCGCTTCCTTTCTCGAAACGACTTTTCTTTCGATGGGGAAGTTTGCTTTGATGATAGAGCGCATTTCCGCTTCGATTTTCTCAAAATCCGCTTGAGTTATGGGAGTCTTGAAATCGAAGTCGTAGTAGAAGCCGTCGTCGATAGCGGGTCCGATTGCGAGTTGAACGGTCGGATAGATATTCTTGACCGCTTGCGCAAGGATATGGGACGCGGTATGACGATACGCCTTTTTGCCTTCTTCATCGTTCCAAGTGAGGATTTCGAAGTTGCAATCGTGGTCGATAACTTCGTTCATAGAGGTCAAAACACCGTCAACTTTGCATACGAGTGCAGCCTTTGCCAGTCTTTCGCCGATTTGCTTCGCGATTTCATATGCGGTAGCGCTACCGTCGATCGCGATTTTGTTTCCGTCTTTTAGAGTGATTATCATATATTCTCCTTTGCAGTCGACCATACGAACGGTCGTACTATATTGATGTGTCTTATTATTTGATTACGAATGAGAATCCGTGAAGTTTGTTGGGCAGGATTTTGTATCTTCTCTTGGTGCAAGCGAACGCGGGTACGTCACCGCCTACTCCCCTTTGCGCGCCGTCGACGTACACCCAAACGCCGTCCTTTTCAGTCTTGACTTCGTGAAGGTGTTTTGCGTTTTCAAGGCTTTCCATAGTGTAGTCGTGGCAACTGAACTCGAAGGGTTTGTCGACCGCGTCGAAAGTGATACCGTTTTCACCGCCGACCGTCAACGTCCTGACGTCGCAGTGGTTGCCGTTTTCTTGGGGATAGAGATAACCGTGTTCGAAATCTTCGACTTTGCCTTGATACTTGCCGAGTTTTGCGGACGTCTTTCTGTCGCAGTAGTTTTCGTGTTCACCCCTGCCGAAGAAAGATACGTCGTCGCTCGTCGCGCACTTCATTTCGAAGCCGTATCTGGGCAAATCGAAGAGCATACCTTTGCACTTCAAGGAAATTTTCAATCCGTCTTCACCCGCTTCGTAAGTCGTTCTCAAAACGGGCATATGGGGCATATACCAATCGATGTCGACTTTCTTGTCGTTGTGCACCATATTGACCTTGACGAGTTTTGCTTGAGCGTCCTTGTAGTAGAACACGCCGATGAACTTTTTCAAGAACATATCGATATGCGGAACGAAGTCGTTATCCGTGACCGCGCGCCAGAAATTGGGTTTTATCGGTGCGGAAAGCATCTCTAAACCATTCTTTTTGACACTATCGATATATCCGGTTTCCTTGTTGACGAGTGCGGTGAGACTTCCGCAGTCGATGATGACGTACTCTCCGTCAGAGGACACCGCCTTGCCGACTGCTTCGTCGAAAGCATAGCCTTTGAAACCGTTCAAAACTATTTGTTCTTCGGCGACGACCGCGCCTTTTTCGATACCCCTTTCGTCTTCCTTTTGAAGTGCGTATACGTTGATATAGACTTCTCCGTCCACGTCGGTATCGAAAGGAATTGCGACTTTGCCCTTTCCGCCGACGGGGACTTCGGGCATAGGAATAATCTCTTCTTTCACGACCACGCCGTCTTTGAGAAGTTCGATTTTGAGATCGAATTTGTCGTTGAGAGTGGTTGCGATATACTCGTTGCCGACGACTATATCCTTGCCGTCAATCGAGAATGAAATTTGTTGATAGACTTTCTTCACTTCGTGGAGTGCGGGATTGGGCGAGCGGTCCGCTCTCACGATACCGTTGAAAGCGAAGTTGCCGTCGTTGGGGACGTCACCCCAGTCACCGCCGTAAGTCCATTCCACCGTGCCGTCCGCAAGGGTGCGTTTGATGGATTGGTCTGCAAAGTCCCAGATATAACCGCCGCACAGACGGTCGTACTTTTTGAAGTGCTCCCAATAGTCCGCAAAGTTGCCCAGAGAGTTGCCCATGCAGTGCGCGTATTCGCATTGAATGAAGGGCTTATTGCGATAGGTTTTCGGGGTAAGATAGTGTCCGAGCAACGACCACAAAGCACGACTGTGCATATGGAGTTTGTTCTTGCCTATCTGCTCCATTTGGGTTTCGGGAGTGTACATTTCGCTCATCATATCGCTGACTTTGAGATAGCCGTCCGCTTCGTAGTGAATGGGGCGGGTATCGTCGAGCGCAAGAGCGGTTTTCTTCATTTCGGAGAACGCCTTGCCGTTATCCCCCGCTTCGTTGCCGAGAGACCAGAACAAAATGCAAGGATGATTGCGGTAAGTGCGCACCATGTTTTCCATACGCCAACACACCTGCTCCGTCCACTTGGGATTGGATGCGGGGATATAGCGAGCAAGTCCGTGAGTTTCAAGGTTATTCTCGCTCATCACCATAATTCCGTACTTGTCGCAAAGTTCGTAGAAACCGCGTGAGTTGGGATAGTGGGAAGTGCGTATGCTGTTGATATTGTTGTTTCGACAAAGGATAATATCCTTTTCGGTGAGTTCGGTAGGGACTGCGTGACCGTATTCGGGATGGAATTCGTGGCGGTTGACTCCCCTGATTTTCAACACTTTGCCGTTGAGCAAAATGGTGGTATCTCTATCCGCGGTTTTGGGCACGACTTCGATTTTTCTGAAACCGAAGTTTATTTCCCTTCTGTCCGCGAAATATTCTCTGTCTTTAACTTGGGAAGTGAGCGTAACTCTGACGGTGTAAAGATAGGGATACTCCGCACTCCAAAGTTTAGGATTGTTGATTTTCTCTTTTGCGACGAGACTGAGAGTGTCGCCGTCGTCCACGTCGATGAGTTTGAAAAGTGAATTTGCGACGACGTTTCCGTCCGCGTCGACGAGGTCAACGTTGACGTTAGCGACGTCAAACTCGTCGCCCGTGCATTCCACGACCACGTCCGCGGTGAAAATCGCCGCGGTCATATCGTCGTTGAAGGTTGCGTGTGCGTATATATCCGCTATATGGCGGTAAGGCACGAAAATGAGCGTAACGTCACGGAAAAGTCCCGAAATTCTCCACATATCTTGGTCTTCGAGATAACTGCCCGTCGTGAATTGGTAGACGACTATTCTGACGGTGTTTTCGCCCTTCTTGACAAACTCGGTAATATCGTATTCCTGATAGTCGAAACTCGACTCGCTATACCCCACGAATTTGCCGTTGACGTACAATTCCGCACCGCTGTTTGCCGCGAAGTTGATATGTATACGGCTATTGATTTCGTCAAGGTCGAAAGTCCTTTCATAGATACCGCAAGGGTTTTCCGCGTCGTTGATATGCGGGCGTTTCCCGGGCGCCGTGAGAATGGGTTTCGGATAGCGGGTATTTGAGTAGTTGGGTTTGCCGTAACCTTTGAGTTGCCAGTTTGACGGCACTTGAATGACGTCCCACGAAGTAGGCTCTGTCATGAGGTCTACGGCGGAGAAATATTTGAATTTCCACTCCCCGTTCAGAAGTCTAATCTTCTTTTCACCGCTCTCCGAAAGCGGAAATCCCGCGCCGTGCTTATCGCATACGTTCACGGAATATATGTTTACGTCGTTATGGCAGTTCATAGTTTACCTCTCACAGAATGTAAAGTATTCTGCGGCAGTTTGGGCATTCCGCCCAATCACCGCTTTCACGGAGTTTTTCTTTGGTATCGTTAGGGACGTCCATACGGCAGCGACCGCAACTTGCGTTTTGTCTGTCGTACTCGACGAACGCGGGAGTTTTCTTCATATTGCGAAGATTGATATACATCTTCAAAAACTCTTCGGGAATTTCCTTTTGAAGAGCGGCAAGTTCGCCTTTTATTCTCTGCGCGTCAGGTTGCAACTTCGCCATGAAGTCGTTATATTCCTTGGTCGCTTTCTTGAAAACTTCGCTTGCGTGCATACCCGCATTCCACGTTTTTGCAAATTCTTGATTGATTGAATCCGCGTGGACGCCGCTCTTTGCGATTTCCTTTTCAATGGCGGAAATTTCAGAGAGTATGCCGTCGATTTGTTTGATATAATATTCCGCTTCCGCAACGTCTTCAATGCCGTCTACGATACCGTCGAACTCCGCAAGTTTTGCTTGGAGTGCTTTGATTTTGCTTTGATAGTCGGCGTATTGCGCAAGAATTTCGTTCGCTTCGCTCGAAAGTTTGTTGATTTGAGAAGTCGCGTCATCGAGTTTGGTTTTGGATGCGACGAGTGCTTGTCTTTCTTTGCTCTTCGTGACTTCGCCTTCGAGAGCGATAAGTTCGTTGTCTATTCTTTGATAGTCAAGGATACGTTTGTCGAATTTCATATTTCCTCCAGCGTCCTGAAAGGACGGTGTTGATTTGCTTTCACGATTTTCACGCCCGTTTCTTTGAGAAGAGACGCGAAAATATCTTCCGCGATAATCTCGCTTGCGTAGTGCGAATACTCAACAATCGGAAAATCTCTTTCGTCCGCGTACAAATATACGTGATGACTGACGTCGCCGACCACGAATATATCCGCGTTTTCGATTGCGTAATCGACCGCGTGGTAGGACGCACCGCCGCCCGAGCATACGCATATCTTTTTGATTTTTTTGTTGTGATTTCCGACGAGTTTCACACTGTTGTCGTTGATAACCTTTGCGACCTTTTTCGCAAACTCACCGACAGTCGTTTTATCGATTTCGGCAACAAACAGGCAACCGTCCGTTTTCAAAATCTTTCCGCCGAAAAGTCTGACGAGAGTTGCGTTTGTGCCGACTTCGCAAGAGTCGAAATTGGTGTGTGCGGAGTAGACCGCTATATCGTTTTTCAGTGCAAGGGCAATGCTCTCGCCTTCAGGCTCGTCCGTCGGTATACTTCCGATAGGATTGTAAATCATCGGATGATGAGAGACGATGAGATTGCAATGATTGCGCACCGCTTTTTTCACCGCGTCCACCGTCACGTCAAGACAAGTCAAAACGCCGGTACACTCCCCTTTGAGCGTGCCGACTTGAAGTCCGATTTTTTCTCTGTCGTTTTCTTCGGCAAGAGAAATCGGCGCAACGTTTTCGATGAGGTCAACGATTTGTTTTTTGGTCATATATCACCCTTTCACCCTTTCGAGTGCTTCCGATAAGAAAATGATTTTTCTTTCGAGTTCATCCGAGTGATGAACGGACAAGATATTTTTCATGCACGCAAGTTCTTCTTCCCCGCGCTTTTTGAAAACTTCGTCCTTCTCGTAAAACTTTCCGTACGCTCGTTGATAAGGATCCAATTCCTCGCATACGGGCGTAGCGAGAGCGCGCGTATTATCAGACGAAATAATAGTATAATACTTATTTGCGCATTCGGTCAAGCCGTCTGACGTAATTACGTGGCAACAACGAGATAATTCGTCCCGCACCTTTTCGGGATGAGTGTTGGGAGATAGCACGAAATGGGCAAATTCCTTGCCCTGCTCACGCGCGCGCATAAGAATATCGGCTATCACGTCCCCGCCGAGTCCCGCGATAACGACGGTATCGACTTCACCGCTCGCAACGGGTGCAAGTCCGTCCCCCGCCCTTGTTTCGATAAGGTGGGAAACGCCGTTTTCTTTGGCAAGTTCTTTCGCCTTATTCAAGCTTGGGACGCTTATATCGGTGGCGATAACGTTGCTTGCGCGGTCGGTGGACACCAAGTAGTAGCCGAGTTTTCCGTGGTCGCAACCGACGTCCGCCACGCTACCATACGGTATACGTTGGACGACGGCTGTCAATCTTTCGTCAAGTCGTATCGGCATCAGTCGAAGTCCTTGAGTTTTTTGAGTCTGTTGGGGTGACGGAGTTTGCGGAGCGCTTTCGCTTCGATTTGGCGAATACGCTCTCTCGTCACGTTGAATTCCTTGCCCACTTCTTCGAGCGTGCGGGGGTGACTGTCGTCAAGACCGTAGCGGAGTCGAAGCACCTTTTCTTCACGCGGGGTGAGAGTGTTGAGCACTTGGATGAGTTGTTCGCGGAGCATATTGCTCTCTGCGACTTCCATAGGGGACAACGCTTTGTCGTCTTCGATGAAATCGCCGAGATGACTGTCTTCTTCTTCGCCGATAGGGGTTTCAAGGGATACGGGGTCTTGTGCGATTTTTTGGATTTCACGCACCTTTTCGACGGGGCAACCGAGATATTCCGCGATTTCTTCGGGGGAAGGCTCTCTGCCCAGTCTTTGCAAGAGAGTACGAGTCGCTCTCACTTGCTTGTTGATGGTTTCGACCATATGTACGGGGATTCTTATCGTGCGCGCTTGATCCGCGATTGCACGAGTTATGGATTGACGAATCCACCAAGTCGCATAAGTCGAGAATTTGAATCCCTTTGTGTAGTCGAATTTGTCGACCGCTTTCATAAGTCCGAGATTGCCTTCTTGAATGAGGTCGAGGAAGTGCATATTTCTGCCGACGTATCTCTTTGCGATAGACACGACCAAGCGAAGGTTTGCTTCGGAGAGTTTTTTCTTTGCTTCTTCGTCCCCTTCTTCCATACGTCTTGCGAGTTCGACTTCTTCTTCGGCGGACAAAAGAGGCACTTTGCCGATATCCTTGAGATACATTTTGACTGCGTCGTCCGAACTGCCTTCGATCATACTGTCGAGTTCGTCGGGAGTCGGCTCGTCGGTAAATTCGATGCCCGCTTCTTTGAGAGCGTTGAACACGACTTCCATTTCTTCTGCGGTCGCGTTGTGGCGTTCGAGTTTAGCCATCACGTCGTCTTCGGTGATGTTTTTGGTTTTTGCAAGGGCGACGAGTTTTTCAATCTCCGCCTTGATGATTTGTTCTCTATCCATTATTACCTCCGTCCCCATCGGGAAATACGGCAATGCCGTTTACGTTTTGTCTTCTATGTTTTTTGATTTGAGTTTCTTTTGCAGTGTTGCGATTTCGGATATATTGTTCCTTTTGTCCTCGTCGGACGTCAAGGTCGTATATTCGGTTTTGAGTTTTTCGAGTTTTGTGGAGAGATAGTCGTTTGCAAGGGCAAGTAGGCAATCCGCAAAATACGCTTTTTCATCCGTACCTTCGATTGCGGCGACCTTGTCCCCTACAATCTTGCTTATCTCGTTTTGTTCCTTGTCGTCGTCGAAAAGAGTGGATATTTGAAGAGTCCCGCCGCTTTCAACAAACCTATCGAAAATCTCTTGATGAAGGGGGTGTTGTAGCCATTCTTTTTTCACAAGGTCGACGTTTGCATACGAAGCTCTGTTCAGAATTTTGTTGAGCACGAATCTCGACGCTTTCACGTTTTTCGAGTCCTTGTCTTGAGAGACGACTTCCTTGCGTTTTTGCACTTTTTCGGTCGCGCCCTTTGCGATTTCAGAAGAAAGCGTTTCGACTGAAACACGACTTAATCCCGACACAACCGACAGATAAACTTCTCTTTCTGACGGACTTTCGATTTCTTTCAACACTTTCAAACAAGCGGTAACGTACTTTCCTCTGCCCTCGACCGAGTCGAGATTATAAGCCTCTGCACACAGTTTGAGTTTGTATTCGATGACGGACAGTGCTTCCCCGACTTTTGCCATAAAGCCTTCGTAGCCTTCTTTCTTTATCGTGTCGTCGGGGTCCATTCCGTCGCTCAAAGAAACCACTTTCACGTCAAGTCCGACCGAGCGCAAAACGTCGATATTTCTTATCGTAGCCTTTCTGCCCGCGCCATCGCCGTCGTAGCACACGTACACCGTAGGCACAAGGCGTTTTATCTCGTTTGCCTGTCCGACGGTCAGTGCCGTACCCATACCCGCGACCGCGTTGCGTATGCCCGCCGCGCCGAGAGATATGACGTCCATATATCCTTCCACCAAGATGAGTTCCTTAAAACTGTTTCCCGCGCGTTTTTCCTTTTTGATATAGTTCACGCCGTAGAGTGTTCTACTCTTGTCGAAGATGAAAGTGTTCGTGGAATTTTTGTATTTCGCGACGTCCTGTTCGCCGTGATAAATGCGCCCGCCGAAAGCAACCACGTTGCCCATAGCGTCGATGATAGGCACGATAATGCGCCCTGCGAATGCGTCGATATTGTTCTCACCCACGATGAGTCCGCAATCACGCAAATTTTCGGTGGAATAGCCTTTTCTGCGCATATAGCCGTAGAGTTGGTCGTGTCCGAGAGAAAGTCCCATGCCGTACTGTCTTGCGACGTCTTCGCTTATCCCCCTTGACGAGAGATATTCTCTAGCCTCTTTTCCTTCTACTTCACGGGTGAGATTTGAGCGATAATACACCGCCGCGTCCCTCATAAGACCGAGAAGGATTTCTCTCTTTTCTTTTTTTTCCGCGTGCTTGGGGTCTGCGTGAAATTCGGGCATTTCCATATTCGCCCTGTCCGCAAGGAATTTGACCGCGTCCATAAAACTCAACGACTCTATCGCCATGACGAAGGATATGACGTTGCCCGACTCTCCGCAACCGAAACAATGATAATATTGCCCGTCCGTGTTCACGCAGAACGAGCCTGTTTTCTCGTTGTGAAAAGGACAGCAGCCGAAATACTTCCCGCCCTTTTTTGTGAGGGGAACGTACTGCGAAATCGTGCTAACTATGTCGTTTCTGCTTTTGAGTTCTTCGAGAAAACTTTGATTGATTCCGTCTTTTGAATCGAACGCCATACTACCGTCCTTAAGTCTTTTCACTTATTATACTCTCCGAAAATCCTAAAGTCCTAAAAAATTCCGAAAAAAATCTCCAAAAAACTTATTTTACGCACGATAGGACGAAAATATACCCCGCAAAACGCAAAAACCTACACGGAGCGTTTGACGGAAAGGCGGTTATCGTCTACAATCATACCCATGAACGAACGAGATTACGACGAAAAAACAATACACAACGGCGACGAAAACGATTCAATAGGCGTCGAAGAAACAACCACTGCAAATGCAGAGGAGTTTTTTCCGTGCGAAGAAAGCGTTTCGACTTCAAACAAAAAATCCAAATCCCGAAAAATCACCGGTATTGCGATTTTCGTTGCCCTTGAAATCGTGTTGTCCTTCATCTCCAATTACGTTCAAACAGGACAGGTCAATCTCAATCTCGCCCTTATTCCTATTATTGTAGGCGCGTGCGCGTATGGAGCAGTCTGCGGTATGTTGCTCGGAATTTTGAATGGCATAATCACCCTGACCGCTCCCGCCACTCTCGGCTTTTTCTTCGTATTCAATCCGGTCGCAACCGTGTTTTTGTGCCTGCTCAAAACAGGACTTGCGGGACTTATCTGCGGATTCATCTCGAAAGCGTTCAAAAAACACACCCTTATCGGTGCTATCCTATCTTCCGCCGTCGTCCCTATCGTGAACACAGGGCTATTCATTCTCGGCGTATTCGCTTTCTTCACAGACGCCTACGCAACTCTCACGGACTCAAACGTCTACGAATACGTCCTTGTATCCGTCCTATCCCTGAACTTTGTGATAGAATTCATCGTCTGCGCGGTCATCTCCCCCGCCATCATCAAAATCACCAACCGCCTTCGCTAAATCCGCTCCGCCGAAGTGATATTGCTTTGCAGTTTTGGTCTACTAAAAATTTTCCGCCCATAAAATCAAAAACCGCTTTCAAACAAAAGCGGTTTTTCTGTCATTCCGAGCGAAGCGTGGGAATCTCGCGGGAGCGTAGCACAATCAATACAAAGTATTGTATGTAATCAACGTGCAACGTTGAATGTAATCAAAACGAAGTTTTGTATGTAATCATTGCGAAAGTTGATACACGCTAAAGCGTGATGCTATGCAGCCTACGGCTGATTACATACACACTGTGGGTGTGATTACATACCATTGCTTTCGCAATGGATAAAAAAATAACACGGATGATTTCCGTGTTATTTTTTTGGTGGGGTTGAATAGACTCGAACTATCGACCTCGCGCTTATCAGGCGCGTGCTCTAACCAACTGAGCTACAACCCCTTGGGTTTATGGTGGAGATGCACGGATTCGAACCGAGGACCTCTTGAATGCAAATCAAGCGCTCTACCAACTGAGCTACACCCCCAAGTGAATGCTTTAAGATAATAGCATTGACGGGAAACTTTGTCAAACGATTTTCATCATTTTTCGCAGGTATATTAAATTTTTCTTTTTAGCGGTCGTATTGAAAATAGAATTTTCGCAAATCCGTATAAAACCGCGCACCGTTGCGAATACTATCAATACCACGGCATAGCCGAAAAAAAAGGAGAATTTTATGGATAACAGAAAATCCGGTAGCAAATCCACTCAAAATTGCGGTAAGAACTGTGAAAACAGTGCAAGCAAGTCCAAATCCAAACAAAACTCTTCTCCCAAGAGCCAAGCAAGTAAGGATTGCGATTGCAAAGACTGCAAGTAATCGAAAGAAATCCGTCGCCACGTGCGACGGATTTTCTTTTGCGTTTTTTTGTTTTCGCTATTGATAAAAGAATAAATCTGTTATATAATCGTATCCACAATCAGAGTAGGATTGTCAGTGAAAAATCAAGGAGGATTTTATGGAAATTTACAAACCGAAAAACGAACTGGAAGACATTGCAATATCCGCGCTCAAAATGTTCATCCAAGAAGGCAAAGCGTCCGCGTCTCTTTTGCAACGCGAATTTGGATTGTCTTGGACAAAAGCGCGCGTGTACGTGGATTGGTTGATTGAAAAAGAACTCGTCGCAAACGGTGCGCCGAGAATCAACGAAGAGCAATTCACAAAACTTTTCGGAGATTTCGTACCTGTCGAAGTAAGAGAACAACAAGACGAAAATCTTCTCGAAAAACTGATTTACAATCTAGACAACGACGAAGATTAATCGCAACGACCAATCAAAAAACCGCTTTTGTTTGAAAGCGGTTTTTTGGTTAAGCGTTTTCTAGGTGGAGAATGACCGCGCCTTGTTTTTCTTTGCAGAGCGGGCATTCTTCCCACGCTTCTTTGGCGGATTCGGTGTGTCCGCAACCCGAGCATTTCCAAGTTACCTTGACTTTTTTCTTGTATAACGAGCCGTCTTTCATCTGCTTGTGGAGTTCTTCAAACAACGCTTGATGACTCTTTTCCACTTCGATGACCATTTTGAAAAGGTCTGCTACGTCGTCGTAGCCCTCCTCTTTTGCTATCTTCACAAATTCGGGATAGACTTCTTCCGCTTCGGTTTTCTCGTCCTCTGCGGCAAGGCGGAGATTATCCGTCAAGTCCCACTTCTCCTTGAAAGGATAGCCTGCTGATATATCGATATTGTCGATTTGTTTTTTGACGTCCTGTTGCAGATAAGTGTAGAACATTCTTGCGTGGTTGAACTCGTTGTAGACGACTTTATCCACGACTTCGGCAAGGCAGGAATAACCTTGCATTCTTGCGCCGTACTCGATAAATTCGTAACGAGTGCGAGCCTGACATTCGCCTGCGTAAGCGCGAGCGAGATTGTGATAAGTTTTGCTATCTTGAAATTTCATTAAGCACCTCCGATACTATTATCCCCGAAGGCGCGAAAATTATACGCTATGCAATCACTGCGTAGCAATATCACTATAAAAAAAGCGTCCGCTTGAGACGCTTTTTTATAGTTTATTTTTCATCAAACAATCGTTTCTCTGATTCTCTCTTCTTCCGCAAGACGTTGTGCCTTGGCAACGGGAAGTTCGACGATTGCGATAGGTGCGAATTTGCCTTTCTCGTTTTTGCCGAAGAGTTGGAGCATTTTGCCTTTGGTGACGCAGATGCCTGCGATCAACGGTTCGAGCAAGAAGACAACGCCGACGACCGCCATGATTGCGAGCACTACCCAAAGTCCCGCGCCTTCACCGAACAAGTCCGCAAATCCCATATAGATGTTGTTCACGCCCATGATTTTGTCGATCGCATTGATGCCGAGAACGTCTGCGGATGCGGATACGACTTCGGGGGTGAAATCCGAAAGGGTGCTTGCGCCTGCGGATGCGAACACGTCAGCCATGGAATAGTTGGATGCGAACGGGAGCAAGGAGAAGAATACGTAGGTAAGGGGCACCGTCAAGATGAACGCAAAAGCCGTGATGAAAATGGTGAGACCGTTGCGGAGTTTCTTGTCGGGGAAGCGCATTGCGACGTTCGAGAAGAGCATAATACCGCATGCCATAGTTGCGATGACGACGATATATTTGCCGAGAACGTTGGGGATTGCGCTGTAGTGCGGATAGAAGTCGCACATGCCCATTGCGTTGAGAAGGAACAAAAAGCCGAATATCATAATAACGATAGAAAGGCCAATAAGTCCCCAAAGGGTTTTTTCGGTTTTGGTAAGATTTTTCATAATTTCCGCCTTAATTTTAGTTAATAATTAAATTATACACGACAAGTTGTGATATGGCAATAATTATTTTTTGAAACCGACGAAAAAGAAAAACCGCCGCATTCAGAGTGAACACGGCAGATTTGAGTGTCGTAGGGTTATTTTCTCGTCATAAGGACGGCGCAAGTGACGGCAAACGCTATCGTAATTCCGCCAAGCACTCCGAGAAGCGCATAGAGCCAAACCATGCTTTTCTCTGCTTTTTGCGGCGCTATGCTCACGCTCATTTCAAGGGTTTCGCAGTCGTCTTCCAACAGTGTTACCGTTTGATTGTTTGCGCTATCCGTCACACCGTCCACATTGTAGTATTCAATCGTATAAACACCTTCTTCAAGTCCCATTTCCAAGCGGTTTATGGGAGCGTTGGAATTTCTCGAATATACCACTTCGCCGACTTCATTCAACACTTTCGCACAATAAACGTCGTTTACGGTGAAATTCACAATGAGATTGACTTTGTTTTTGTTGCGGTCTACTCTCGTGAAATCGCTGTCCGATATGAGATATGATTTCTTCTCCGTCTTTGACGAAATCGTTTGCGAATAGGCGCGCCCGCGCAGTGCGTAAATCTCGTCCGCAGTGGAGAGTGCGCACGGCACTTCGTCCCCGAAATTGTCAACGCCTTTTTCTTGATACAAGGACAAGAAGAAGTAGTCGGGCACCACACAGTGAGTTCTCGTCATGCCGTAGACACTGTCGAGTCCGTCAAGGTGCACCCATACGCAGTTGTCCGAAAATCTTTCGGTGAGAAGTTCGATTGTTCCCGAATCATCTCCGTATGACAACTGTCCCATAGGGCTCGAATATTGCGTGTAGATGAACATACCCGCGCCGTATCCGTCGATAGCGACTCCCCTGTTTGCAAGGGTTACGACCGCTTCCGAGCAAAGTTCCGCTATGCTCTTTCCTTCCGCGTCCACACCGCCCCTATGGTCGATATGTCCGTCAACGCGAGTCACACTGAGATAGGGATCGAGCATGGTTACGCGAGTGGGCACGAGATTATCGGAAATCTTGCCGTCGTCGTTCATCATAGAGAGATTTTCCGCAACCGCAAGGGACAAATCCCCGCCCATCGAATGCCCGATAAGGTGAAGAGTGCCGTTATAATTCTCGCCGAGTGCGGAGATTATGTTTTCCGCATACAAGACGGAAACCGATTTAGTGGGGTTTTTGCTCTCGTCCCCCTGCACCCGTTTACCGCTTTCGTCCGACACAAAGTAGCGCATGCCGAGATCGGTATCCGACGACCAAATTTTCATGTCGCCGGTTATGGATTCTTCGGAGAGTTGATTCCAATAGAAATGCCCCACGTTGTAACCCATATCGATATATTTCTCGTAGTATTCCGTGTTGTAATCGACGCCCGCACTGCTCATATAACCGCGGGTATCTTCGTAGGTTGAAAGAATATCACGGCAATAAAATCCTTCGTTTTGTTTCATACCGTGTGTGAAAATGACGGTCGGACGGGACGGATCGAAATTTGCATTGGGATTATCCCACTTGACAGGGACTTCCCTTCCCTTTTGATACCAATAAATGCCGTAGTCGAGATTGTTGAAAACGCCTTCTTCCCACCCTTCGGTGCTATTGTTGTAGGCGAATGCTACACCGCTATCGGTCGAGCCGAAAACAAGTGCTACTGCAAAGAGCGCACAAACTGCGATTATCGTAATTTTTGCGAATAGGTTTTTCATAGGTTACCTTGACAATTAGTTTTAATACATTATATACCCCGCGCGCATGAAAATCAATATACATTTGTCTTTCTTCCTTGACAACGGCGGGAAAAGGATATATGCTATATATACCCCCATAGGGTATACGGAGATAGAATTATGAACGAAAACAATCAACCCTGTTGCCACTGCGCAGACAGACGTAAAAACACACCCCGCGACGAAAAACAACTCAAATCTCTCAACGATAGATTGAATAGAATTATCGGTCAACTGGGCGGTATCAAAGGAATGATTTCGGACAACCGCTACTGCGGAGATATTTTGATACAAATATCCGCCGTCGAAAAAGCGTTGCAGAGTTTTGGCTATATCATTCTCGAAGAGCACCTGAAAACCTGCGTGGTCGAAAACGTTTTGAGCGGTAACGCCGAAATTATGGATGAAACTATCGACCTTGTGAAAAAATTGAAGTAGTATGGAAAAACTCAAATTCAACGTTCAAGGTATGACCTGCTCCGCGTGTAGCGCAAGAGTGGAAAAAGCGGTGAGCGGTGTGGACGGAGTCAGTGAAGTGGCGGTGAGCCTGTTGACAAACTCCATGACCGTAGTTTTTTCCTCCCCCGCAAGCAGTGAAATCATCTCGAAAGCGGTTGCGGACGCAGGATACAAAGCAACCCCCGCAAGCGAAAAAATCGACGGCGAAAAAATCAATCCCATTTTCAAAATGGTCATCCGTCTGATTGTATCCGCACTGTTGCTAATTCCCCTGTCCTACGTTTCGATGGGGTACGTTATGTTCGACTTCCCCGTCCCCGACTTCATGAAGTCCCCAATCGTGATTGCGATATACGAAATGGTCTTATCCCTTGCGATAATTCTCGTGAACAACCACTTCTTCGTGAGCGGGACGAAAAGTCTACTCCACCGCGCGCCCAATATGGATACGCTCGTTTCAATGGGGAGCGGAATATCGTTTTTGTATAGCGTTGCATTGACGATAAAACTCGGCGTACACCCCGAACAAGCACACGAAATCATTCACGGACTTTATTTTGAGTCGGCGGCGATGATACTCGTCCTGATAACGATAGGCAAGACGTTGGAAGCGTATAGCAAAGGCAAAACGACTTCCGCAATCAAAGGACTTATGAGCCTTGCGCCCGACGTGGTCAGAGTTGTCGTCGACGGTGAAGAAAAGGAAATCCCTATAGGCGAACTCAAGAAGTACGACGTGTTTGCGGTGCGCCCCGGAGAAAACTTCCCAGCAGACGGAATAGTCGTGTCCGGCTCGTCGTCGGTCAACGAATCGTCGGTCACGGGTGAGAGTCTACCCGTCTTCAAAACGGTCGGGGATAAGGTGTTGTCGGGCACCGCTAACGTGAACGGATTTCTCACCGTCCACGCGATCGAAGTCGGTGAAAACGCAACTCTCGGCAAGATCGTGAAACTCGTCGAAGAAGCGTCGTCGTCAAAGGCTCCAATCGCAAAAACGGCAGATAAAGTGTCGGGAATATTCGTGCCAAGTGTCATTTCGGTTGCTTTGGTGGTTTTCATCGTTTGGATAGCGGTCACCAAAAACCTGCCCGAATCTCTCACTCACGCAATAAGCGTGCTTGTCATCAGTTGCCCTTGCGCACTCGGTCTTGCAACCCCAGTCGCTATCATGGTAGGCAACGGAAAGGGTGCGAAAAACGGCATACTTTTCAAGAGTGCCACCGCCCTTGAAGAAACGGGAAAATCCAATATCGTTGTGCTTGACAAGACGGGCACTATCACGAAAGGCACCCCCGAAGTCACGGACGTCATATCCTTTTCAAACTTGAGCGAAAACGAGATTTTGTCCATGTCCGCAAGCCTTGAAGAAGGGAGCGAGCATCCTATCGCTTCCGCCATTTTGCAAAAGGCGACCGCCCTTTCTCTCACCCCTGAAAAAGCGGAAAACTTCTTGTCGATTGTGGGACACGGAATAAAAGGAAACGTAGGCGGAAAAGAGTATTCTCTCACAAACGCATCCTATCTTGACGGAGATAACGCGGACGAAATCGCAATCGGGGATAGACTTGCTTCGCAGGGCAAAACTCCCCTATATCTCTCCCTTGACGGAAAGATTATCGGACTCGTCGCGGTGCGTGACGAAATCAAGGGAAGCAGTCGCCAAGCAATTGAATTATTGCGCGCGCAAGGACTCAAAGCAATTATGTTGACCGGGGATAATGCGGTCAGTGCAAAGGCAATCACAGACGAATGCGGTGTGGATGACGTCATCTCGGACGTGCTACCCGAAGACAAAGCGGCGGTTATCACCGCGCTCAAAAAACAGGGCAAAACCATTATGGTCGGGGACGGCATCAACGACGCTCCCGCCCTGACTATTGCGGACGTAGGTATTGCGATAGGCGCAGGCACTGACGTTGCGATTGACAGTGCGGACGTCGTGCTTATGCACTCCGACTTGACGGACGTTGCAAGAGCGATTACCCTGTCGCGCAAAACCCTTGCCAACGTCAAAGAAAACTTGTTCTGGGCATTCATCTACAACTGCATTTGCATACCCATAGCGGCGGGCGCACTCTCCCCTATCGGCGTAACGCTCAATCCTATGATAGGAGCGGCGGCGATGAGTTTGTCGAGCGTATGCGTGGTGCTAAACGCTCTGCGCCTGAATGCCGTCAATATCAACAAGCATACCGCGCGCACGGGAGTTCCTCTCGACCTTGACGAAATCAAAAAACAACTAGGCGAAAAATCCGCCGAAACGAATAATACAACTCAACAAGGAGATACAACTATGACCAAAACATTGAAAATCGAAGGTATGATGTGCATGCACTGCGTTGCTCACGTCAAGAAAGCGTTGGAAAGCGTGAACGGAGTGAAATCCGTGGACGTTTCACTTGAAAACAAAAGCGCAACCGTAACTATGAATGGCGAAATCGCAAACGACGTTTTGAAAAACGCAATCACCGACGCGGGATATGAAGTGATTTCAATCGGCTAACGCGCTCTTGAAATTGCAAGACTTATAGCGTATAATTGACTATACAAAAGCAACACACAAAGGAGATACTATGGCTAACAAATACCAAGGCACCCAAACCGAAAAAAATCTTATGGAAGCGTTTGCAGGCGAGTCCCAAGCAAGAAATAAGTATACGTATTTTGCATCAAAGGCGAAGAAAGACGGTTTTGAACAAATATCTGCTCTCTTCCTTAAAACCGCGGACAACGAAAAAGAACACGCAAAAATGTGGTTCAAAGAACTCAACGGCATAGGCTCTACCGCCGAAAACCTTTCTGCCGCCGCAGACGGTGAAAACTACGAATGGACGGATATGTACGAAGGTTTTGCAAAGACCGCGGAAGATGAAGGATTCCCTGAACTTGCAAAAAAATTCCGTATGGTAGGCGCAATTGAAAAGGCGCACGAAGAACGCTATCGCGCACTTCTCAACAACGTCGAAACACAAGAAGTTTTCGCAAAGAGCGAAGTCAAAGTTTGGGAATGCCGAAACTGCGGACATATCGTCGTCGGCACTTCCGCTCCCGAAATCTGCCCTGTCTGCGCACACCCGCAAGCGTACTTTGAAATTCGCGAAGAGAATTATTGATGCCGCACTGAAAACTGCGAAAGCAATATCACTTCTCCGACAGAAGAAATATCACTGCATAGCAATATCACTTCTCTCATAGCGCAGTGCTTATGAAACAAAAAAAAACGAGGCAAAGTGCCTCGTTTTTTTGTTGTGTTAACGCAGGTTATGCACGTCTTTTGAATGCGTACATCAAACCGAACATGAGTCCTATCACCGCCACTGCGATTGCAATTCCGATGCCTGCCCATGCTCCGCCCGAAAGTCCTTCACTCGGTGCGTCTTGAATGGTGAATGCGCTAACTGCGCCACCGCCTATCGAGCGGATTTCAAGAGTATGTGCACCGCTTGCAAGGTTGCCGAGATATTCTGCGCCGAGAGTGATTTCGGTGCCGTCTTCCGCAAACGTATAGTTGTCTTGTGCGACTTTTTCTCCGTCCACAAACACACCGATGAAATCTTCTTTGAGTGCGTTTGATTTGAAGGTCAAGCCGTTTTCGCTATTCTTCACGAACAAGCCGTCGTTGCCTTCGATGATAGACGGAGCGAGTTTTTGGACTATGGTTTCGGCAAAGGTGATTTCGTGGAGCGCAAGCACGTCGGTGTAATACTTATCGCATGCCGAGCAGTGATAGTATGCGATATTACCCATCGAAATCACGGTTGCGGCAACCGCTTTGACTTCGGTGAGTGCGCTATGGTTATGCGCGTTGATTTCGCCGTATTCGTGACCGCAATTCGTGCAAGTTGCTTTATCCGTGCAAGTTGCGGTTCCGCCGATATGGTCGCAGACCTTTCCGCAGTAGTCGCAAACGCCGTTCATCCAAGCGTGTTCAGTGCAAGCGGACACGGTGACCGAAGTCACGGAATTCATATCCGCAAGTTTGATGAACGTGCCGTCGGATGAGAGTTTGTACGCATATTCATTCGCCAAGACGTCCGAATAACTCAAGTTGCCGTAGAGTTCGATTGACGTGAACGTACCGCCCGAGATATAAACGTCGTTCGCATTTTCGTTCCAAACACTGAGAGTGCCGACGGTACCGCCACTGATTTCAAACGTTGCGCCGTTGACTTTGATATTGTCGTACGTGCCGCCGCTTACGGCGAGTCTGCCGCTCGTTGCCTCGAAGTTTGCATACGCACCGCTACCGATGATGACTTGTGCGCCGACTTTGACGGTTACGTTGACTTTGCCGCTCGTACCGCTATTGCTAAAGATGACGACGACGCTATCCGCTCCTTCGGTGATTATTCTGCCGTTGCCACCGATGGACTTGCCGTTGAGTTCGATAACCGCGAAATGATCCAATTTGACGTCTTTGGCGATAGTCACGTCGCAAAGCAGAGTCAAAACGTCGTTGATTTCGGAGATACTCACCGCGGTTGCGAAGTCTTTGACGTACTTCTCACCTCTTTCGCCCGTGATTTTGACTTGAAGTTGATATCCGCAATCGTCGCAAACACCCGCTTCGGAATGGTTTTCGTGCGCGCATTCGTAACCGCAAGAGCAATAACCTGTCTCCGCGGACACGCTATGTGCGTGACGTTTGACGAATACTTCGGCAAGGGACTTGACGTCCGCGTTTTGCAAGACTTCGTTTTCGTCCACGAGCTTGAAGAATGCTATTGAACCGTAAAGAGTATCTTTAAGGCTAGTCGCATATTCGCTATCCGTCGCGATAGACACTGCGTTGTCGAACTTCGTGCCGATGCCGATCACGCCGACTGCGTCAATGCTTACGATATTCTTGAAGGTGGTGTTTTCGATTGACGTGACTACGTCCGTAGACGTTCCGTTGATGACGACGGGCACGTAGAATACGCAATCTCTGATCGAACCGCTACTGGTCACCGAGTTTGTGAACACGTTTTCGCCCTTGACGTCTTGGATCGAGCCTGTGGGCAGGTTGTTGAACGCGCCTTTGAAGAGCAAGTCGTTCTTCACGAATTGGACTTTGCGTTCGTTGTTGACGGTGCCGCTAAACGTACCGCCGAAGATATAACCTTTGTTTTCTACGCTGCTGAAACTGCCGTTGTAGATTTCGCCGTTGTTGGTGACGAGACCGTTGAAGACGCCGCCTTCGATTTTGCTATAACCGGATGCGGTTTGCGCGTTTTCGACTGCTCCGTTGAACACGCCGTCTTTGATGATATTGCCGTTTGTTACAAGACCGTTGAAGACGGGGCGACCTGCAACGTTATCGATAGTGCCGTAGTTTTTGACAGAGCCGATGAACACACCGCCGTTGATGATGCCGTAGTTCACGACTGCATCGTCTTCTTCGCTAACAAATCTGAATTGTCCGTCGCTAATCACGCCGTTCGACACGTTGTAGACGATCTGATTGAAGATACCGCCCTCGATGGTGTCAGCGTTGTCGACTTGTCCGTTGAAAGTGGGTTGGAATCTGCTATCCACTTTGCTAATGATAGCTGAGTTGCTAACCGCGTTGAACGTACCGCCTTTGATGATACCCTTCTTGATTTCGCCCGCGACGTTTTCGCAAGTGTTGCTGACGATTGCACTGAACGTACCGCCACTGATGATAGCGCCGCAGTTTTCAGTCAATTTACTGAACGTACCGCCCTTGATTTCACCGACGGTCCACTCTTCTTCGACGTCGTCGTAGCTTGCGCTGTTGACTATTCTGACAGTGTACGTGCCGCCGCCAATAACACCGAAGTTTTCAATGATGACGTTGTCGTTCGCAGTGCTTGCAAGAGCAAACGTACCGCTAGTTATCGTGCCGAAGTTCACGAGATTATTCTCAAGGTTGAACGTGCCGTCTGAGATAGTTCCGTAGTTATCACATCCCGATGCGAGATCGAACGTACCGTCCGAAATCGTGCCGTTTGCGTTGTTGACGAGTTTTCCTGTGAAAGTGCCGTTTTCGATCGAAGAATAGTTCTTGACTTCCCCGAAAAATTTGCCGTCTTTGATCGTACCGTAGTTATTGACGATGGAAACGTCGCTGAACACGGGTTTCACACCGCTTTCGTTCTTGTCGATGATTGCGGGAATTGTGGTTTCACCGCTCGTCAATCCGTTGTTGTTGACTGTGCCGTTGAACGTACCGCCCGAAATCGTACCGATGTTGTTGACGATAGACCGAACGTTGAACGTACCGCCCGAAATCACGCAGTTTGCGTTGTTGTTGACTGTGCAGTTGAAATTGCCTCGAGTGATCGAGCCGTTCATCGCGACTTCTTCGACGACGGTTGAAGAGTTGTTGACGTTTCCGGAGTATGCGCCGCCGCTAATCGTGCCGTAGTTGGTGAAGGCAACGCTCACGAACGCATCCACGATCGTGCCGTAGTTGACCGAACCGTTATTCGCGTTGACTGCGGAGAATTCACCGCCCTTGATAGTGCCGTAGTTGACGAGTTTGCCTTTCAACGCGGATGAAGTCACCGCTTGACCTTCCGCGACGTCGATCGTGCCGTGGTTTTCGATGACGTATCTATCTTCATCACCACTTAACAACGAACTATTGTCGGGAGTCATCTTGATTTCGTTCAAGATTAGAGTTGCGCCGCTTTGAACGGTGATAGACGAATTGAGTTCGCCCTTGCTTGCGGAAGTGCCGCTGATAACGACGGTCTTCCCGCTTGCGATTATGAGTTTTGCATATACGGGATCGATGACTACAAATTTAGACGGAATATCGTCGCCGATCAACTTTTTCCCGACCAAGTTGATTGTGCAGGATGCGTTGATGGTTATATCCGCATCGTAGGTGACGTCGCAATACACGGTGAGTACGTCGTTGTCGACGAGAGCCTCAACCGCATCTTTCAAACGCATGTAGTTTTTGCTTCCGCCCGAAGTATTTTGGATTTTTGCTTGGAGTTGGCAACCGCAGGTCGCGCAGATACCGCTTTCGTTTGCGCTTTCGTGATTGCATTCTTTACCGCATTCGCAGAGCCCGGTGGTGCTATCGCCGTAGGTGTGCGTGTGACTGATCGTTCTGACTGTGGTCAAAGACGTGACCGCGTAGGGACTGACGAACTCGGTAGACGAAGACGTATCTCTGACGAACGCACTGTTATTTAGCACCGCGCCGAGATTGTCGAAACCGACTGCGGTGACAGTGGCATCAAAGACGTTATCAAATCCAATTGATTCTGCGACTTTGACGCTCACGCTACCCTTGAACGTACAACCGATTGCAAGAGCCGTGACGGAATCGCTACTCTCGAAAGTGACCGGGCAATTGAAGGTGACGCTACCGCCGCCGAGACCGATCGAAGAAGAATCATCCACGTATTTTCCGAGAGAGCCGTAGTTTGTGAGAGAGCAATTCGCACCGCTGAAAGCGTCGCTCGCGGAGATCGAAGTAATCTTGCCGTAGTTGGTGACCGCCGCGGTGAATTTGGGATAGGTGGAAATTGCACTAATGGTATCGCTGGTGATAATACCGTTGTTGGTGACTGCGCCCTCGAACGTACCGCCCGAAATCGTGCCGTTTGCGTTGTTGGTGACTGCGCCCTCGAAAGTACCGCCGTTTATCGTACCACTATTTTGCAAGGGGTTTACGTATATGTTGAAGGTACCGCCCGAAATGGTTGCACCGCTATTGTTGACAACCGAAAACCAGAAATCGCCGTTGCTTATTGTTCCGTTGTTGACGACCGCATAGTTGAATGTCGCATTAGCTCCGTTTATTACACCGTAATTGGTGACGACGTAGTTGAAAATGCCCGCTGTAATCGTACCGACGTTTTTGTTCTCGACCGTATCAATGAAACGTGCCAATCGACCGTTGATTTCTCCGTAGTTTATGACTGCGCTATCTATGTTGAACCTACCGCCGCTAATCGTACCGTTGTTCGTGACCGCGTTTTCGAAAGTTCCTTCTGAAATAGTGCCGTCGTTCGTGATCGTTCCATAGAACAAAGCAGCGGAAATTTCACCTTTGTTAGAGACCGCTCCTTTGAATTGACCGCCATCGATTTCCGCAGAAGTCGTTGCGTTGGTGATGGTGGAAGTTTCCGTGAACACACCGCCGGAGAGCAAATTGTTGTTGGTGACGGCGTCTTTGAAGGTTCCGCAGTAGACTATGTGGTTGTTGGTGACGGTGCCGTTGAATACGATTCTTTCGTTCATAGCCTCGGGGTCGGTGGTATCGATGGTGCCGATGATGCCGTCGTTGGTGACTGCGCCGTTGAACGTACCTTCCAAGATTATGCCGTATTCTTCGGATGACTCACTCGCGGTCGCGATATTCGAGACCCTTCCGCCAAACGTACCGCCGTTGATTTCGTCGTAGTTTTTGACCTCGATCGAGTAAGTACCGCCCGAAATTCTGCCGTAGTTTGCTACGTAAACGGCGCCTAATGCCGCGTGAGACACTTGAACGGTAACTCCCGTCAAAATTCCATGGTTTGTAAGGGGATTTTCAATGCTAAACGTACCGCCCGTAATCATGGCGTTTGCGTTGTTGGTGACAGCGCCGCCAAACGTGCCGCCACTGATTGAACAACTGTTGGTGACCGCACCTTCGAACGTGCCGCTTACGATACTGCCGTTATTGTTGTTGACGACTGACGACTCACTGAAAATAACAGCCGTATTCTCACCGTTTTTGATGACGGCGGGATCGTCGTTAGTTGCTTTTTCGTTGTTGACGGTGCCCGTGAAAATACCGCCGTTGATCACTTTGTTATTGACTACGGTGCCTCTGAACGTACCGCCAGAAACGGTGTTTTCGTTGTTGACCACACCGCCAAAATCGCCGTTCGAAATCGTGCCGTTGTTGGCGACGGAGGACGTTATACTGAACGTACCGCCCGAAATGGTAGCACCGACGTTGTTGGCGACGGCGCCGTTGAACGTGCCGTTCGTGATCGACAATTCGTTGTTGACCGCACCGCCGAACGTACCGCCGTTTATTGTACTGCGGTTGATGATTGTCGCAGTGGCTTTGAACGTACCGCCCGAAATCGTACCGCTGTTGGTGAAACCTTCTGCGAAAGTGCCACCGCTAATATTGCCGCTATTGGAAATACCGCCGTTGAAAGTTCCGCCCGAAATCGTAGCGTTCGCGTTGTTGGAAACCACACCGCTGAAAGTGGCTTGGCGCGTCGTGCCTTCAACAGTGACACTCGCAATCGTGCCGTTGTTTTCGACCACGCTTGTGCCCTCGAACTTACCGCCGTTAATCGTACCGTTATTCGTGACTGCGGTCACAAACGTACCGCCGCTGATCTCACCGCTATTCGTGACTGCGCCCATGAAATAGCCGCCTTCAATCTGTGCGGAAAGTGCGTTTTCGAATGTGCCGTAGAAAACGCCGTCTTCGATTTTTCCACGAATGACGCTTTCGCCGGCACCGGAAGTTGTGTTGAGCACGTTGCACTTGAACGTACCGCTCTTGATTGTTCCGTAGTTTTTGAAAAGAACGTTACTGCCGGTGGTTGCGCCGAAAGCGCTGTTTTCGATTTGTGCGAAGTTGGTGAGGGTTCCGCCCGAGGTAAAGGTTACGTTTGCGACGTTGCCCTTGAGAGTGACGGCACCGCTAATGGTGAACTCACCGTCCGAAATGGTGCCGTTTGTTGTCACGCCGCTCTCCGATTCCGTATAATTTTGAAGGGTTGCCGCGGTGAACGTGCCACCCGAAATCGTACCGCTATTCGTGAGAGCCCCGGAGATTGTGAAAGTGTTAGATGAAATCGTGCCCTTGTTGGTAAGGGACGTGAGATTGAACGTACCGTCCGTAATTCTGCCGTCGGCGTTGTTTACGAGTGCGCCGTTGAAGGTGCCTTCGCTTATCTCTAAGTTGTTCACGACGGTGGAAGTGTTGGTGAACGTACCGCCCGTGATCGCGCCGTTGTTCGTGACGGAGCCACTGAACTCACCGCCCAAAATTGCAACACTACTTGCGTTCGTGACGGAGCCACTATACGTACCGCTCCTGATTTCGCCTGCATAAGAATTTGCCGAGCTAAGTCCGGATGCGTCGTAATTTTTCAACGTATTGATGACGTTGACGGCGACGATTACGTCTTCCAAACGCGCATAGTTTATGAGAGTGACGGATTCTGCCGTGCCTGCTTTCAAGAACTTGCAATATTTGAGATTCACGTAGTTATCTGCATTTGCGGACATATTGAACACGATGTAGTTATTAACGTTTCCGAGTATGTTACCGCCGAGTTTAAATGCATTCGTAACAGTGAAAGTGCCACCGTAAATGCTACCATAGTCGTGAATATAGCCGGTACTCTCATCGACCGAGCAAATGGCAAGATCATCGACTGTGAAAGTTCCGCCGCCGATTGTTCCCTGATTGACGAGTTTAGACACGGTGAAGAACGTAACGTTGGTGGTTACGCCTGTTCCGTCGGTGATTTGACCGCCTGATCCATTGGTGACAGTGACGTTACTGCCCACTCCTTTGGTGAACGTGCCGCCGTGAATGTTTCCATTATTTTCCAAATCACCGTTCAAAGTGAATTGTCCACCATAGATCATTCCCATTGTCGCGTTTTTGAAAGTACCGCCGCTTCTGATTGTGATGACCGCGCCGTCTTTTATATTGCCATATCCTTCGTTATGCAAGGAAGTCAGATTGAACGTACCGCCGTTAATTTCAGCGGAAGATATGTTTTTGACCGAGCCTGTAAAAGTGCCGTTCGTAATCTCACTGTAATTAGTGTTTTCGACGTAGTCCTCGAACGTACCGCCCGAAATCGTGCTATGTGAAACCTTGACGGATTTTTTGAACGTACCGTTTGAGATATTCGTATATTCGCATTCCAAGGGTAGGTCGAACGTACCGCCACTTATGACTGCCGAAACCGTGTCGGTGCCTTGGCTTGTCACGGTTGCCGCACTAAACCTATCATTGTCGTACCCGGTGTACTCTTGGAACGTACCGCCCGAAATCGTGCCCTTGTTCACTACGTTACACTCAAACGTGCCGTTTGAAATGGTGCCGTTGTTGGTGAGAGCGACAGGACCGGGTTCGGATTCTATAGTGTGACCGCTATCTGCTTTTTTGGTGAATTTGCCGCCGGTAATGGATCCGTTGTTGACAACGTTGATTGCGAAAGTACCGCCCGAAATGACGCCCACGATAGGATTGTCGGGATCGGTGTTATCGACGCCGTTCGTCAAGACGGTACCAGTGACGTAAAAGTTGTAACACAACGCATCGGCAATCGTGCCGTAGTTCACGACGTTTCGTCTGATGTCGGAGCGGTAAGTCACGCCGTCCAAAACGAAAGAATCGATTGTGCCGTAGTTGGTGACGTTAACCAAACAACCGCCTGCCAAAGTGCCGTAGTTGGTGGCGTTATAGACGTAGCTCGTAGGATTAGTGTGCAAAGTGCCGCTTTCGCCGATCGTTATACTATATGCAACGTCAGACGCAATATTGAAAAGTATGCGGTCTCCTGCAGACGCGTTGCGGATAGTGCCGTTGATCGTCATGTTGGCATTGATTTGAGCATTAGAATGCGTTGCTTTAGCAGAAACGACCACGCCTTCTGCAATGGTAATGGACGCATACTGTGCGTTTTCCTCGGTGGATTTCGGTTGCGAATTGAACTCAGAATTGTAGAATTTGATCGTGCAGGAGTGAGAGATCGTCACGTCCTCGGCGAACGACGATTTGAACAAAGTCACGACGTCGTCACTGCTGTTGACGAAATCGAATGCGGATTGCAAGTCTTTGAAATATTTGACCGACTCCCCTTTGTCTACCATTGCGGTATATTGATAACCGCATTCGCTGCAGAGACCGCCTTCGTTCGGGCTGTGAGGGCATTCGTAATGACATTCGCAGAGTCCCGTGGACGAATCAATAACGTGAGTGTGCGCGACCGTCTTGGCGTTTGATGCAAAAGAGGTTACCGTATATGGATTGAGATACTCATCGGAAGAGTTGACGAACGCACTGTCGTTGAGTGCTTGACCAAGATTGTCAAGCCCTTCGACCTTGACCAAATTGTCGAATTGGTTGCCTGCGCCGATGCAGTTCGGTGTTTTTATAATCACCGACGCGCCAATATAAATCCAACAATTGCTAACCATGGGAGTGACTCCCGTCTTTAAATCTATTGTGAGAGGGCATTTCGCAAAAGTGCAAAAAGCACTGCCGTCGGATGACTTGTCAAGCGTGCCATAGTTCACAACACTCTTACACTCGTAAAACGCCATATTGTTGCTTATGCGCATAATGCTGTTGTTGATAACTTCTGCGCTTCCCCCGCTGAATGAGACGGTTGTGCCGCTCACCGTACCGTCGTTGACGAAGACACCTTTGAACGTGCCGCCGCTCACCGTACCGTTGTTGGTGACGGAAGAAGTCGTTTCGCAAGTACCGCCCGAAATCGTCGCTCCGCTATTGTTGATTACTTCTCCGCTGAACGTACCGCCCGAAATGGTGCCGTTGTTCGTGACCTTTTCGGAGAAAGTACCGCCTGAAATCGTTGCACTGTTTTTGTTGACGACTTCTTTGTTGAAAGTACCGCTCTTCAAGTTGCCCGAATAGTTATGAGATGTTATCGTCGTACAGTCGTTGTCGACTTCGACTGAGACGGTAACGTTTTCTATCGCCCCGTAGTTTGTGAGAGTGACGGAAGAAGAACTTATGAACCGACATTTTTTAAGGGAAGCGTAATTTTCTGCATTTCCTCTCAAGTTGAACACGATATAATCACTTTCGCCGGTGCTGATGGTGCCGCCTAAAATAATAGCAAATTCCCCGCCAACGTTGAAAGTGCCACCGTATATAAAACCATATTCTTCAAAAGTTCCGTTGCTTGCAAACGTATTGTTTTCAAACTTCGTAAACGTGAACTCACCACCTCTAATTACTCCATTCGGGTAGTTCACGAGAGTCTTTTGGGTGTCGGTGCTTTCGGCGAACGTACCGCCAAAAATTCCTTTATTATTATTGCCATCGCCATTTTTATTCTCAAGATTGCAATTCAGAGTGAAGTCGCCGCCACTTATATTTCCGCCGTCGTTGACAAAAGAAGTACCGACCGTGAAAGTGCCTGCGCTTATCGTACCGCCGTTGTTTTGCAAAGACGACACGTTGAACGTACCGCCACTGATCGTACCGCTATTAGCAACCGTTCCGCTGAAAGTGCCGCTCGAAATCGTGCCGTCGCTATTGTTGGTGATGGTTGCAGCATTGGTGGAAGTACCACCGCCTATCGTTCCGCTGTTGGTGACGGTGCTTTGGAAAGTACCACCCGAAATCGTCGCTCCGCTATTATTGGTGACTGCGCCTTTGAACGTGCCGCCGCTGATTGTGTTGCTATTAGCAACCGATCCACTAAAATCACCGTTTTCAATTATTGAGTTGTTGGTCACGGTCGAAGTTTCTGTAAACACAGGTACAACGTCGGGGGAATACGTATACTCTTTGATTTTCGGAGTGATCGTATTGCCGTCTACCGTCGTAGCTGTATTGTTGACCGCGCCTTTGAACGTACCGCCATAAATGCAAATATTTGTATTATTCGACTCGGCAAGTCTTTGATTGTTGACCGTTGAAATCGCAGTAAATTCACCGCCGGAAATAAAAGCACTATTGTTGACAATTCCGCTGAAAGTGCCGAGTAAAATCGAAGCGTAATTGTTGACCGTCCCCGCCAACTCGAGAGTAAGATTTTTGTGATTCGGATGACCTATCATGCCGTAATTGTTTACGGTTCCGAGGTATGTCCCGCCTAAAAGACTAATGGCATTGCTATCCGTTTCACCGAACTGATAAACTTTAACCGTTCCATTGAAAGTGCCGCCGCTGATAGATCCATAGTCTTCAACGTCATTTCCATATGCTGCGTTGCCATTCAATCCGCCGTTGACTTTAACTGGACAAGAAACGGTGCCGTTGTTGAGTTTTACGACTCCCATATTGCCGATGATCAATTTGCTCGTTCCGCCTAAGTAGAACGTGCCAAGATCAAACGTGATGGTTTTGTTTATGGTGACGTCGCTCTCAAGAGTCGCGTTGCCGAGCAGTGTCAACGTGTCGTTATTTTGCAGTGCGCTCACCGCTTCGGCAAGCGTTGCATACTCCGTCGTCACGCCCGCGGACGTCGTGATTTGTGCTTCGTTCGTGCTTGCACCCTCCGCATATGCGACCGCTACGTTTCCGTCCCCTATCAGAACGACCGCGCAGAGCAAAATCATCATTGCAATTGCAAGTGCTACGATTGGTGCGTTTTTCATCTTTGCCATACTATACCTCCGAGGATATTTCTCCTCTAAAAAACCTTATTTGTTTGCGCCGTCCGTCACGAACAGTGCGATTGCCTTTTTCAATACGTCGATCTGCGAGTTGAGATAATACTCGTCATCGAACATTGCGTAGTGCACGCACGCGCGTATTAAAATGAAAATCAACGGCGTAATCATCGTATGCGAAATCCCGATTTTGGGTTCGAGTTCCTTCGCATATTCGGTGTAACGCTCGTTGACTCCGTCAAAAAACTTCTTGCCTTCTTCTATGTATTTGGGATTGGTGTAGACTTGATACATAAGCCTATACTTCTTTCCGTGCTTTTGCGCCGTCCAATATGGCACTTCGTCGATGAACTTCGCGACTTCGTCCGCCGACCTAGGCGCAATGGACATGAAGTCGTCCTCGACTTTGCTCATGACGTACGCAGTGGATTGCACGATAAGATCGTCAAGGTCGTCGAAATAGGTGTACAAACTGCCCGACGCTATTCCGCATGCCTTGCCGAGTGCCTTAATTCCGACGTTGCCAAGACCGTGCTCCGCATAGCAATCGAAACACTTATCCATGATTTCTTCTTTCTTTTTTTGACGTTTTTGTTCACTAATCATTCAGTTATTCCGCCTTAGTCTATAGTATTAAAATGATTGTTTAATCAATTATAGCACCAACCCTTTTCAAGCGCAAGAATAATTATATATAAATATACAGTTTATTTTGTCCACTATTCTTTCAATATACAAATCAATCGACCGCTAGTCTGCGCCCTAAACAAGATTACCGCCGACCGTCCGAATGCCTACCCTATCGTCAAACCCACCGACACAAACCGCCACCGTTCGTGATTTTTCGACATTCTATCCGCACGTTTCGACACTATCCGCCTGCTTTCGTCATAATTCTTGCATTATCGACTTTATCCGTATTCTTTCGACACTATCCTTGTTTTTTCGCTGTCATTCTTGCACTTTTTCCATTGTTAGTGCATTTTTGACTTTATCGGTGTGATTTCGTCATTGTTAGTGTCTTTTCGACTTTATTTTTGCTCTTTTATCATTATAATTCTTTTATCGTCATCATTCTTCTTTTATCGTCATTATTCGCTTGTTTTCGACATTCTAACCGCTTTTACTAAAAAAGAGCGACCGCAGTCGCTCTTCTCTTTTTTTCTTTTAAGTTCAGTTTTCTTGTGGCATTTCCTCCGTTTTTTTCACCCGCCTTTTTGCGTACGCTCTTTGACAAATTTTGACAATTTCCACCACGGGTATCACCACCACCGCAAGCGCAAGTGCTATCGCATATTCCTTTATGCCCACAGGGGTAAATCCGAATGCGTTTGCAATGAAAGGTATTTCGAGTATCGCAGTCGTCAACAACAACGAGCCTGCCATCGCTATCCACAACACTTTGTTTTGCGATTTCAACGTGAATATGGATTTGCGTTGGGAGCGCAGGTTGAACGAGTGGAATATCTCGCACATACTCATCGTCAAAAACGCCATAGTCATTCCGTGCTCGGACACACCTTGCGGAAGAGCGAAATGCCCCACTTCGAACGAGTTGCCGATAATATAAGATATTATCGTGAGTGCCGTGACCAGTATGCCTTGATAGGCTATATCCACGAATAGTCCGCCCGCAAATATGCCGTCTTTCGAGTTGCGCGGAGGTCTGTTCATCGTGTCGGGTTCCGCCTCTTCCATGCCAAGCGCGAGTGCGGGGAAACAGTCGGTGACCAAGTTGATGAACAACAGGTGTACGGGGTTCAATAGGGTGAATCCCATCAGCGTTGCGCAGAATACGCCGAGCACTTCGCTCAAATTCGACGCAAGCAAGAATTGTATCGCTTTTCTTATGTTGTCGTATATGCGTCGCCCTTCCCCTACCGCCGAAACGATAGTCGCGAAGTTGTCGTCCGCAAGCACCATATCCGCCACGTTTTTCGTAACGTCCGTGCCCGTTATTCCCATGCCTACGCCTATATCCGCGGACTTTATGGACGGTGCGTCGTTCACGCCGTCCCCCGTCATTGCAGTGATTGCACCAAGGGATTTCCACGCATTGACGATTCGGGTTTTATGTTCGGGTTGCACTCTTGCGTACACGCCGTATTTCTTGACGTATTCGGGCAAATCTTCGTCGGATATGCTTTCGAGTTCCGCGCCTGTGATCGCTTCGCTCTCGTCCGTGATGATTCCGAGTTCTTTCGCTATCGCAACCGCCGTGTCCTTGTGGTCACCGGTGATCATAACCGCTCTAATGCCTGCGTTTCGACACTCTTCGATTGCCGCCTTAACTTCGGGACGGATGGGGTCTATCATGCCCGTCAAGCCAAGGAATATCAAGTCGTTTTCGAGATATTCAGGGGTGTTGTCTTCGGGTTTTTCCGCCCAATCCCTACGCGCTACCGCAAGCACGCGAAGTGCTTTGTCCGCCATTTCCTTGTTCCATTCCATGATTTCCGCGCGCTTTTCGTCGGTCATGGGTTTGACTATGCCGTCCTCGTCGTAGTATGCGCATCTCGACAACACGACGTCGGGTCCGCCCTTCGTATATTGCACGTACGCTCCGTCCTTTGCGTGCACCGTAGACATCATCTTACGTCCCGAATCGAACGGCGCTTCGTCAACACGCGGAGTCGCACTTTCCATATCCTGCTTTTTCAGTCCGACCGAATAAGCGAAGTTCACGAGCGCACATTCCGTAGGCTCCCCTTCCGCTTGATTTTCGTCATTGAGAATTGCATCCGAGCAGAGAGCCATAGCGGTCGCAACCGCTTTTTCGTCTCCCTTACACTCCACGACCGTCATTTTGTTTTGGGTGAGTGTGCCTGTTTTGTCCGAGCAAATTACCTGCGTACAACCGAGCGTTTCGACCGCCGTCAATCTGCGTATGACCGCGTTTCGCTTCGACATCTTCGTCACGCCTATAGACAACACGACGGTGACGACTGTCGCAAGTCCTTCGGGTATCGCCGCAACCGCAAGAGATACCGCAACCATAAAGGTCTTCAACACGACGGACAACGCGTGTCCTTCAACCGTGAGTTCGCTCCTTGCCATCAAAAGATTGAAAAGGAATATGAATACGCAAATGCCGAGCACGATTTTCGAGAGAAGTTTGCCGAGTTCGTCCAACTTCTTCTGCAAGGGCGTTTGCTCTTCCGCAGTCGCCGACAACGCACCCGCGATTTTGCCCATTTCGGTGTTCATTCCGGTTCCGGTAATGACCGCCTTTCCCCTGCCGTACACCACGGTCGAGCCCATATAGCACATATTTTTTCTGTCGCCAAGGGGTATATCTTCCGCACTGTCCACGAGTCCCAACGCGTCAAGCACCTTATTCACAGGGACGGATTCGCCTGTGAGTGCCGCTTCTTCTATCTTCAGGGATGCGTTTTCGATGATACGACCGTCCGCAGGCACCGAATCGCCCGCTTCAAGCACCACCACGTCCCCGGGGACTATCTCGTCAGAGTGTAACACGGACAACTTTCCGTTTCTCAAAACCTTGCAAGTTGCGGCGGTCATCGTCTGCAACGCCTCAATCGCCGCCTCCGCCTTGCTCTCTTGAAATACGCCCAAAATCGCGTTGAGAAGCACAACCGCAAGTATGATGATGACTTCCGCCCATTCGCTTTCGCCCGACACCACGCCGGTGATTGCACTCACGCCTGCCGCGACAAGCAAAATGATGAGCATAGGATCCTTGAGTTGCGCTAAAAATCGTTGAAAAATATTAGGTTTTTTGGCTTCTTTCAGTTTGTTAGGACCGTACTGCTCCAACCGCTTTTTTGCCTCTTCGTCGGACAGTCCGTCAGACGAGGTAGACAAAGACTCCAAAACTTCCTCCGAGGGACGTTTGTACGCTTGTTCCATAATAATTACTCCTTTTGGCTTCGGCAAAATCGCAAGGATAAAATAAAAACCCATGCGCTTCGCCTTTGATTGCACATGAGTCTCATTCTCTATAAGCACCCCGGACCATACGGCCGTACTGACGGGTATGCCTCGCATAAAACTAGCGGAATTACTCCCTCAATATGTCGTTAGCATATCATATATATGCAAAAAATGTCAAGATAATTCTCACGTGCCCGCGCGTTTTAATTCAATATTGATTTTTGCCCGAACTATGCTATAATAATCTCGCGGTTATCCGCAATCTAATCATAGAGGTGCACCATGACCAAACAAGAACGCGAACTCAATCTCCAACGTATGAAAGCAGGCGAGGTCTACGATGCGAGCGATATTCATATCATGGCAAAACAGGAACTTTACAAAACCACCGTCAAACGCTACAATCGCACTTCGGGCTTTTTCCCGTCTTATAGAATGCACCTTCTCAAAAAAATTTTCGCGGAATGCGGCAAAAACGTCTACGTCGAACCGCCCTTCCACGCAAATTTCGGCGGTAGACACGTCCACGTCGGCAACGACTTCTACGCCAACTTCAATCTCACTCTCGTAGACGACGGCGAAATCTATATCGGCAACGGTTGTATGTTCGGTCCGAACGTCACAATCATCACCGCATCCCACCCCACTATCCCCGAAGAAAGAGCGGGCGGACTTCAATTCAACAAGGACGTCAAAATCGGCAACGACGTTTGGCTCTGTGCGAACGTCTCCATTCTCCCCGGCGTAACAATCGGTGACGGTGCAGTCGTCGCCGCCGGTGCGGTAGTCAACAAAGACGTCCCCCCGAGAACCCTCGTTGCCGGCGTCCCCGCCAAAATCATCCGTCCCCTCGACGCCAAAAAATAATCCTTTTTCAACCCTTCCAAAAAATCTATAACCAAAAACAACGCACAACCGTGCGTTGTTTTTATACGTTCACTGCGCACAATCTACGAAAATGCTTTGCGCTTTCTTCCCTTGTCGCTTGTGGTTATCCACGAACTCGTGGGTTCACATGCGTATGCGTGTATTGTGCGTAGTACAGGAATCCCACCAAATAAAACAAGCCCGAAATTCATCGGGTTTGCCCACGGATGAGTGGGATTCGTAGCAAGCGGAGCGCGCGTAATAGCGGAGCGGTGAGTTTACTCACGTAAGCGGAGCGTTAGCCACGAACTCGTGGGTTTATTGTGCGTAGCACAACAGGTGTGAAAAACACACCGTGAATCCCACCAAATAAAAACAAACCCGAAATTCATCGGGTTTGCCCACGGATGAGTGGGATTCGTAGCAAGCGGAGCGCGCGTAATAGCGGAGCGGTGAGTTTACTCACGTAAGCGGAGCGTTAGCCACGAACTCGTGGGTTTATTGTGCGTAGCACAACAGGTGTGAAAAACACACCGTGAATCCCACCAAATAAAAACAAACCCGAAGTTCATCGGGTTTGTTGGCGGATGAGGTGGGATTCGAACCCACGAACGAGTTACCCCGTTACCGCATTTCGAGTGCGGGCCGTTATGACCACTTCGATACTCATCCGTAACGATTTGTTATTTTACAACAAAAAATCTGTTTTGGCAAGAGAAATCGCGGCGTATATATTCCGTCAGTCGAAAAAAGCGGTCAGTGCCTTTTCCATGAGCGGGACGTCGTGGGTGCCGACGGTTTCGATTGCGGAGTGCATTGCGAGTTGCGCAAGTCCTATATCGCAGGCATTCATGCCGAGTTGCACGCTCGTCACGAGTCCAAGCGTACCGCCGCAACGGATGTCAGAATTGTTGTAATAGTCCTGCCACTTTATGCCGTTATTGTCGAAGAGTTTTTTGACGACTGCGGAAGAATAACCGTCCGTCGAATAGTTGGAATGATGCTTGACGACTATACCGCCGTTGAGATACACCTTTTCGCAGACGTCGCAGAGTTCGGGATGGGACGGATGCACTGCGTGTCCGTTGTCCACGGACAAGATAAAACCGTTCTCGGTGGCATAGGTGAAATCGTCATCACTACCGCCGAGTGCGCGATTTGTTTTGCCAAGGACGGTGGTCAAGAATGCGGATGCCGCGCCCTGTTTCGTGCCGTTGCCAATCTCTTCGTTGTCGAAGCAACAAGCAAGAGCGATACCGTCGGGCTTGCAACCGATTACGGCTTTTATCGCACCGTAAACGCTAGTTAAATTGTCGATTCTGGGAGAAACAAGCAAATCGTTATCTCGTCCGCTATAATACGGAGCGACCGCGGGGACGACGTATAAGTCGGCGTCAAGCACTTCTTTGCCGTGGGCAAGCACGTCGTATAAATCATCGTTTTCGCCCATGACGAGCGGCAACATATCGTGTTGCACACTGAGTGTGATACCGTCGTTGACTTTCGGGTTGTGGTGTATGCAAACGCTAGGGATATTGACGTTGAAATCGCTCTTGACGAGTTCGGTTTTTATCTCGTTTCCGTCTTTCACAAGGAGTCTGCCCGCGACGACAAGGGGTATGTCGAGCATGCTTCCAAGGATGAGACCGCCGTATTTTTCGACGTTTATGCGAAGACCTTCCGCGCTCTGAACGAGTTTGTTTCCCTTGACTTTGAGACAAGGGGAATCGGTGTGGCAACCGACGATTTTATACACGTTCTTTTCCCCTATCGAGAAGGCGATTATTGCGCTATCGTTTTTCGTGACGTAGTATTTTCCGCCGACTTCGATTTGCCATTTGTCCGCGAGATTAAGGGATTTGAAACCGCTCTCGTCTAGCATGGTTTTTGCATTCGCGACTGCGTGAAAAGCGGTATAGGATTGATTGAGATATTCAAGAATTGTCATAGCACACCTGAGCGCGTTTGCGCGGTTTGATAGATACATTATAACATATACCGCGAAAAATTCAACGACATACGAACAATTCCGCCACGAATTTATAAATCTCTTGATAGAATTGAAATTATGTGGTATTCTTCTCGTATGGAAACAAGATACGACGTAATCATCATAGGCGGTGGCGCAAGCGGATTATTTCTCGCGGCGGAGCTTCCTGCAGGCAAGCGTATCGCGCTCGTCGAAGGGAACGAAAGAGTCGGGAAAAAACTGCTTGCGACAGGCAACGGCAAATGCAATCTCACCAATCTCGATATGACGATAGTGCACTACAATCGTCCGTCCTACGTCGAGAGTTTTCTCGACCGTTTCGACGCGCACGACGCAATCGCCACTTTCGAGCGTATGGGACTGCTCACAAAGGTTGTAGACAAGCGCGTCTACCCCTACTCCGAATGCGCCTCGAACGTGCTTGACGTGTTGAGAAACGCGGTTATGCGGTCGGGAGTCGAAGTGCTGACCGGGCATATCGTGAACGCTATCGACAACTATGCGGACACGTTCACGGTGCAGGGCGTGATCAAGGACGGAGAGAACAAACGCTCGTTCACTTTGACTGCGGATGCGGTGGTGCTTGCGACGGGTTCAAACGCGACTTTCGGGCGGAACAGTCTATCGCTCTATGAGAGTCTTGGACACACAATCAAGCCTTTATCGCCGTCTTTGGTGCCGATAAAGACCGAGAAAGAGCCGATAAAGGGACTTTCGGGTGTTCGAGTGAAGGCGGGCATACGCCTTGGCTACCGCTACGAAATCGGCGAAATACTCTTCAAGGACTTCGGGTTGAGCGGTATCGCGACTTTCAATATGTCGAACGAAATCGCAAGAGGTGCAGCAAAAGTCGGGGATACGATTTTCATCGACTTTATGCCCGAATACAGTCAGGCGGAAGTGGAAACTCTGCTCCGCAAACGCGGTAACGTCAAAGTCGAAGAACTCCTGACCGGCACTTTCCATTCCAAAGTGGTGGACCGCATTTTATGGCAAGCAAGGGCAAACCCGTCCGAACTTGCGCAACCCAAAATCACCGCCATTTCAAAAGCAATCAAACGCTACCCTATCGTCATCGAAGGTCTTGGCGATATAAGTCTGAGCCAAGTGGTTTCGGGCGGACTGAACGTCAAAGAATTTGACGATAACCTTATGTCCACCAAATGCAAGAACGCTTACGCAATCGGCGAAGCGTTGGACGTGGACGGAGATTCAGGCGGATACAACTTGCAATGGGCGTGGACTAGCGCAAAGGTCGTCGCAGATGCACTCAAACAGACTTTCTGATTTGAAAAGCCAACCGCTAACAAAAAATATAACCAATCAAACCTGAACAAAAACAACCATAATAAGAATAAACCAACCACAATCAAACTAAACAAAATACAATCAAACAAAATCACACTCAAAACAAATTGAAAACGCCGTCGAATGACGGCGTTTCGTTTTCTTTTGTGTTATATCCCCTATCGCTCTTCCCTGAAGTACGACAATCCAAGAGCCGCAGGTGGTTGAGTTTCTCTCCTGTTTATCATACTCGTGACAACGAGAACGATTATGGTTGCAATATAAGGCAACAACTTCATGAAGTAACTCAATGCCGTAACAACGTTGTCCGCTATGTCTGAACCCTCCGGAATGAGTGAATAGTAATTGGGCACTTTGTAAAGCAAACTGAACAGTATGGAGCCGAGAATTGCAAAGTTCGGTTTCCACACGGTAAAGATGACGAGTGCCACTGCGAGCCAGCCGAGTCCTTCAACTGTTACGCCGATATCACCAGTACTTCCGCCGTTGGAGTCCATGACGTAGAAGAGTCCGCCGAGTCCCGAAATTGCACAACCGATAATGGTTGAAAGGTATCTATATTTCGTGACGTTGATGCCCGCCGCATCTGCGGTTGCGGGGTTTTCACCGACAGAACGAAGATTCAAGCCTACTCTCGTCTTTTTCAGGACGATCGTTGCTATGATTGCAATGAGTATCGCAATATAAACGAGGGAACCGTAGGAGAAGAATATCTCTGTGAACCAATTGTCGTGTGCGCACGAGAAAGTTTTGAGGAAGTAATCTTTTGACATATCAGAAAAGCCTGTGTTGTCAAAACTCTCAAAAACGTACTTGCACAATCCTACACCAAAAGTGGTAATCGTAAGACCGATAACGTTTTGGTTGCATCTCAAAGTAACTGCGAAGAAACTATAAAGCGCTCCCGCAAGGCCACCGAACAAAAGTGCCGCTAAAATGGGAAGGAATACGACAAGGAAACCGTTCATTTGGCTCAAATCAGAAAGAGATTTGAGATACCATGACGCGCCAAGACATCCACCGACTGCGCCGATACACATAACACCCGGCGTACCGAGATTGAGGTGTCCGCTCTTTTGGGTGATAATTTCACCGGTCGAGCCGAAGAGGAATATCGTACTAAATCTTATAGATTCTCTCAAGAAGGTCAGAAACATTATTTATTTACCTCCTCGTCGTTATTTTCGTTATCAATTTTGATTTCGTTGTCTTCCGTTGCGACGTCATCAGTTGATATTTCTGCACTACCAGCAGAAACTGCAACGGGTTTCTTTCTTTTGAATTTTGCAAGCAAAGTGGAATCGAATTTGACTTTATAGTTCACGATAAACTCACTTGCGATGACAACAAAGAAGAATACTGCAGTGATAATATCCGAAAACGCGGTGCCAAAACCGAATGCACTACCGGCATAACTTGAACCGTTGCTAAAGAATGCAACGAGAATTGCCGTGAACACGCCTGCACCAGGATTGAGTCCTGCAAGCCACGCAACGAGAATTGCCGTAAATCCTCTTCCGTCTGCCGTACCGGTATTGATAGTCCAAGAAGATCCGACCAACAACCAACCGGCCATACCCGCAAGAGCACCCGAAAGGAGCATGGTTCTGATGATGACTTTGGGAACGCTGATACCGATATACTTCGCAGTGTTTTGGCTCTCACCAACGACCGAAAGTTCATAACCGTGTTTGCTATATTTAAGATAAATAGCAACGAGAATAGTGATAACGGCGACTATAATTATATTGATTATATAGTTGTAACCGCCGATTTTAGGAAGATGACCGTATTTGAGAGTGCCGAGAACCATAGACCCCGTAGGCGCCCAAATTGCGATACAAATATTCACAAGTCCCATTGCGATATAGTTCATCATAAGGGTGAAGAGCGTTTCGTTGGTGTTCCATTTTGCTTTGAAAATCGCAGGGATAACCGCCCAACAAGCACCACCCACAATCGCTACGAGGAGCATTATCGGAAGAAGCGCTGAGTCGCTTACTTTTCCACCGAGATACTTGACCATAACAACGGACATAAGCGCGCCCATAAGAACTTGTCCTTCTGCGCCGATATTCCAAAATCTCATTCTGAATGCAGGAATTACGGCAAGCGTGATGAGAAGAAGAATTGCTGATTCTTCAAGCAACAGGATAAGACGTCTTGCATTGAAGAAATTGCCTTCAAACACTTTCATGAAAAAATCACCAAAAGTGCCCGGTTTCAAAATGCTACTGACAATAGCGCTAACGATAAACGCAACCACTACTGCACAAAGCCTAACCACCCAAGCAAGCCATTTAGGAGCGTCAGTGCGTTTTGAAATTTGCAAAATGGAGTTGTGAGTGAGTTTATTCAGCATCTTGTCCCTCCGTTTCAACAGAAGAATGTTTCACCATAAGCAAACCGATTTCTTCTTTTGTAATATTTCTTGCATCGACGATACCGCTAACTTTGCCACCGCAAAGTACGAGTATTCTGTCGCAGAGTTCGATGAGAACGTCAAGGTCTTCTCCGACGAAGATGACCGCAACGCCTTTTTCTTTTTGGTCGTTCAACAGGTTGTAAATGGTGTAGGACGAGTTGATGTCAAGTCCTCTGACAGGATATGCCGCCATAAGCACGGTGGGCGCTGCCGCGATTTCTCTGCCGACGAGAACCTTTTGAACGTTACCGCCCGAAAGACGTCTGACGGGAGTTTTGACGGACGGAGTCACGACTTCGAGATCGTGGACGATAGTTTCCGCAAGGTTTTTCGGAGACTTTCTGTCAAGGAAGAAGGAATGTCCTTTGCTATATGAGCGGAGCATCATATTATCCGTCAAATCCATATTTCCGACAAGCCCCATGCCGAGTCTGTCTTCGGGGACGAAGGAAAGTCTGACGCCAAGTTCGCGGATTTGGACGGGAGTCTTGGAGCGAAGATCGACCGCTTCGTTGTCCTTTGCAGGATTGAAGTAGACGATATCGCCTTTGTTGAGTTTTTGAAGTCCCGCGATAGATTCGAGAAGTTCTTTTTGACCGCTACCGGCAATGCCTGCGATACCGAGAATTTCACCGGAGTGCGCGACGAATGAAACGCTGTCAAGCACTTTGACTCCGTCGTGATTGAGTGCGGTAAGGTTTTCGACAACAAGTCTGTCCTCAACGTCGTGAGGAGTGCCTCTGTCGATATTGAGATCAATTTTTGCACCGACCATCATTTCGGTGAGTTCTTTTTCGTTGGTTTCTGCGGTATTGACGGTTGCGATATGTTCGCCTTTGCGAAGGACCGCTACTCTATCACTGATTTCCATAACCTCGTTGAGTTTGTGGGTTATGATGATGATCGACTTTCCGTCTTCGCGCATTTTGCGAAGAACGTCAAACAGTTTAGTGATTTCTTGAGGGGTAAGAACGGCGGTAGGTTCGTCGAGAATGAGAATATCCGCTCCCCTATACAAAACTTTTATGATTTCGACAGTCTGTTTTTCGCTGACTGACATGTCGTATATTTTCTTTTTCAGGTCAACTTCAAAACCGTATTTGTCTGCAATGACTTGGATTTTATCCGCTCTATTTGCCGACAAATGGTTGAATTTGATTTTGCGCCAAATTTTGACGAAAGGCAAACTTGCAATTTTGAGATTGGTTTTGAGCTTGCCGATTTTGGTTTCACCCGTGCAAATCATTTTGACGGGTTCGTGGAAATCGTCGTTGTCAACGACGACTACCTTTTGTTTTGCATCTTCTTTGATGAGTCGTGCATTATCGACTATAGAATATTCGGGTGCCTCTTCACCAAGCAGAATGTTGTCCGCCGCGGTGAACACGTCGACGAGTTTGAAGTGTTGGTGCACCATGCCGATTTTGTAATTGTACGCATCTCTCGGAGAAAGGATGTTGACTTCTTCGCCGTTGATGAAAATCTTGCCTTCATCCGGACGATAGATGCCTATAATCATATTCATAAGAGTGGTTTTACCACTTCCGTTTTCACCGAGAATAGACAAAATCTCGCCCTCTCTGAGGTCGAGGTCTACGTTATTATTCGCAAGAACCTTTGCGCCGAAACGCTTGGTTATGCCTTTAAGTTGCAAAACAACGGGTTTGTTCATAAAGTCCTCGTTATAGTCGTTGTAATGAAAAAAATTTGATTTGGCGGAGCAAACGCTCCGCCAAACCGTTTGTGTTATTCGTGCATCTAATTACTTGATAATGGTGATACCGTCGATGTCGATATCAAAGTAAGGTGCGGAACGATAGGTGGATTCCATGAAGACACCGTTTGCGATTGCTTCGGTTTCAGGAACGAAGTCGCCTGCATCGTCAACGTCTGCAAGATAAGTCGTGAGTTTTGCGCCGTTAACGGTGAAGTTGTTGGTGTCGAACACTTTGATTTCGCCGTTGTTGAGTTTTGCTTTGACTTCTGCGAGTTTTGTTGCAGTGCCTTCTTCTGCTGCTGCGCCGATTTCGAGAACTTCGACAGATTCAGTCTTAAGGGTGCCGGTCCAGTCTGCGCCAACTGCTTTGTTTTCGATTGCGCAGTTAACGATGTATTCATAGTAAGGTGCCCAGTTGATTCTGGAACCGATGACGTAGGTGCCGGAGCATTGGCTTTCAGTGCTGATGTTGTAAGTGACGTTGGGGATGTTCTTTTCTTTGCAAGCAGTAGGTGCGCCCATGGAGTCTGCGTGTTGGCTGATGAGTTTTGCGCCTCTCTCGATGAGTTGAAGTGCAACGTCTTTTTCAGTGGGTTCATCGTACCAGCTGGAGGTGAATTTCACTTCCATGGTTGCGTTTGCGACGATGGAGCGGACGCCGAGGAAGAAAGAGGTGTAACCGGATTTAACTTCTGCGTAGGGGAATGCACCGACGTAACCGATTTTTGCATTTTCATTGGAGACTGCACCGTTTTCGTCACCGTAGAGTGCGACGAGCTTCATGCCTGCTGCAACACCTGCAAGATATCTGCCTTCGTAGATGGATGCGAATGCATTGTGGAAGTTTGCGAGGTTTTTGGTGTGTGCTTTGGTGCCGGTTGCGTGGAAGAAACGCACTGCGGGATATTCTTCTGCTGCTCTGATGATGTGATCTTCATGACCGAAGGAGTCTGCAAAGATGATGTTGCAGCCTTGTTCGACGAGTTCGACTGCGGTGTTGTAGCATGCTTCGGATTCGGGGATACCGGTTTTGATGACGAGTTGAGTGTCTTTGTTGAGACCAAGGTTATTAACTGCTTCATACATTGCGTTGATGAAGTTTGCGTCATAAGTGGAGTTTGCGTCGTGCAAGCAGATAAGACCGATTTTGATGTCTTCTTTTGCGATTGCTTGAAGACTTTCACCGTTGTTACCGTCGTTGCAGGCGACGAGACCGACTGCGAGTGCTGCCACGAGTGCTACTACGAGCAAAAGTGCCAAAAGTTTCTTTTTCATTTTGTTCCTCCATTTTATTGCCTAAGGCATTTATTTTTATTTTGGATTATCTGTTTTGGTCGCGGAAGGTGAGGGACTCGTCGGACATACTCTCGACGATTGCCAAACTTTCCACCCTAACACCCTCGCTACGAAGGGAGTCGCCGCCGCCTTGGAAGCCCTTCTCTATCGCGACCGCGCAACCGACGAGCGTAGCACCCGACTGTTTGACGATCTCGATAAGACCGCGGAGCGCTTCGCCGTGAGCGAGAAAGTCGTCGATAATTAAAACGCGGTCGTCTGCGGAAAGGTACTCTTTCTCAACGACGATCGTGTTGGTATTGTGGTGGGTATAGCTGACGACGTCCGCGCTATACACGCTGTTGCCGTCGATGTTTGAAGTTTTACTTTTTTTAGCAAAAAGCACCGGTGCGTGCAAATGTCTTGCCGCATAGCAAGCAATTGCAATACCCGATGCTTCAATGGTCAGAAGTTTGTTGACGTTTTCTGCTTGATAAAGCGCGCAAATTTCCTTGCCTATTTCTTCCAGCAAAGAATCGTCAATCATATGATTGAGGAATCCGCCGACTTTCAGGACTTCTCCCGGAAAGACTTTTCCGTCTTTTAAGATGCGTTGCTCTAACAGTTTCATAGCATTCCTATCCACTACAGCTTGTGGCAAGCGGGGAACATAATCCCCATCGGTTGTGCTGGTCTACTTGATACATCAACTTAATTGATGACCTTATTATAACGAAAAGAAATGGGCGTGTCAAACGAATTGACGGGGTTTCGACAAAATTCTTAAATATATTTTTTTCTTGCCGATTTGCCCTTGATTTTTCCTGCGGTTTTTCAAAAAAAGCACTCCGTGAAAGGAGTGCTTTTCGTTTAGCCGAGCAAGTATTCTTTGCAAGCGTCTTCGAGCGCTCTGCAAATGTTGAACGCGTCGTCAAGATCCTTTCCTCTGACGATGACGCCGTGGTTGCCAAGGAAGCAAGCTTTGCCGTCACCCATTGCGGAAGTGGAGTTTTTGACGAGTTTCTTTGTGCCGGGGAGAGCCGCTTTCGCGCAAGGTACTACGTCGCCAAGTACGTCGCGATACTTTTCGGGAACGGGAAGATCCTTGCCCATCGCCGCAAGTATGCAACCGTAGAACGGATGCGTATGGACGGTCGCGTTGGAGTCGGTGTGCGCACTGAGAATTGCGGAATGCATTTTTCTCTCGCTGGTCGGCTTGTCGGAACCTTGCCATTCACCCGTTTCCATATTGACTATGGACATTTGAGAGGGTTCGAGCATCACGTAGTCGATACCCGACGGAGTCGCAAGGATTTCTTTGTCGTTGAGACGGACCGCGATATTTCCCCAAGTGCCTTGGACGAGATTTTCGTCGAGAAGTCTGACGCCTGCGTCTTTGACCGCTTGTGCAAGACGTTTTTGTTCGTCGGTCACGATTGCGGTGGGTTTCTTCTCTTCGGTCTCGGACTTACCGCTTTCGGCGGCTTGTTGGTCCTTTTGGTTCTTCTTGGAGTATTTGAGTTTGTATACGACGTGTTCGAGGACTGCGTTCAACAAGGAATGGGGTTTGACTCCACCCTTCTTCTCTGCGAGGAGGTAGCAGTTGGACGCTTTGTCGAGAACGAGTGCCGCGGTGTAGACTTCGTCGAGAGTACGACCGGTGACGACCGCGCCCGCTTCGGGGATAAAGCATGCGTTTCTGAGTCCCGCGATTGCAAGAGAAACTTCCGCCGCGGAGCATTTGGACGCGCATTTCACGGAGATACCGTCGATTTGAGCCATATCGTCGAGCACGGGAGGAAGGGTGATGCCTTTCTTCGAGAATTCAACGATGCTCTTGCTATCCACGATTGCCGCCGCTTCCACGTCTTTTTGGTTGCGGATTGCAGCGATCAAAATGGATGCCGCCGCTTTGAAGTTGCCGTCGAGTTCGTTGACGGACTTGTCGGTGACGTAGGTGATATCTTCCGCGGTGATGTTTTCAAACACAGAGTATGCGTTGGTGATATAGATGCCTTCTTCTGCCTTGACCGCGATGTAACCGCATTCGGTGAAACCTTCGCGGGAGAGCATTCCGGCGTATTTTGAGATATTTGCAACGATTTGTTCGTTCATGATAACTCTCCTAAATAAACGTCGCGATGAGAGAATACCCACCGCGACTTGTTTTTTTATTGCTTAGTGTTTTTTGTCGAGGGGACGAGTGCAGACGGTGACGTCTTTGAACACTTCTTCGAACTTGGCAAGTGCGCCGTCGATGACTTCATCGGTGTCAGCCATAGAGGTGTAAAGTCTGCTACCTGCGAGAGTGACGATACCGTGTGCCATGTACGCCGCGCCCATTTGTTCCATAGCGACCTTTCTGTCCATCATTTCGGGTTTCTTCTTGAGCATAGGAATGACGGATTTGAGGAGGCACATATCACTGAAGTCGAAGCTCATTGCGCCCGAGCATTCAAGGTGAACGATACTGCCTTGGTTGTAGACGACAAACGGGAGGTTGTATTTCTTGACGAGTTCTTTGAGTCCTGCCGCAAGACGATCACCTGCTCTACCCGCTTTTGCACATGCGTCGTTCTTTTCGATTTCGCAGATTGCGCAGTAGCCTGCGTAAGAGCTCAAGGGGTTCGCCGCGAGGGTTCCGCCGACGTACGCTTTCTTGCCCATGCCTGCAAGACCTGCCGCCATAAGTCCGACGTATTCTTTCTTGCCGCCGACGCCGCCTGCGGAAGGATAACCGCCTGCGACGATTTTACCGAAGATGGTGAGGTCGGGATACATATCTCTTGCCACTGCGGGGCGTTTGAATTTGACGACTTTGCCGTTTTCGACTTTCTTGTCTTCGATCATCCATTCCTTGCCGTTGATCTTGATAGGATTGGGATCGTCGTAGTCGTATTTGCCGAAGAAGTAGCCTTGTGCGCCGTGGATACCGACTCTGAAACCGGTGACGACTTCGTCGAAAATGAAGAGTGCGCCGTATTTCTTCGCAAGGATTCTTGCTTTTTCATTGTAGTCCATGTCGATGGGACGAGTTCCGCTTTCGGGACCGACGGGTTCGACGATGACTGCCGCAGTACCGCCCTTGCAGGCATTGCGTTTGAGCATCTTTTCGAGCATCTTAAGGTCGTTAGGACGGACTTCGTCGGTGGTGCCGTAGCTGCCGCCGGGGATACCGTGGGATTCAAGGAACATACGGCTTCCGGGAATCTTCAAGCCATAGACCATTTGGTCGGACCAACCGTGATATGCGCCGCCGACTTTGATGATGCGTTTTTTCTTGGTTGCGCAACGTGCGACACGGATTGCCGCCATGACGGATTCGGTACCGCTGCCGAGCATACGGAACATTTCGCAAGCGGGCATCAATTCGCTGATTTTGCTTGCAAGGAGATATTCGCCTTCGTGGAAAAGACCGGTTACGGGACCGCAGGTGTTGAGAAGTTCAAACACTTTTTCACGGACGGGTTCGAAGTTGGAACCGAGAATGGTGGGACCGCCTGCTTGAAGGAAGTCGTAATACTTGTTGCCGTCGATGTCGTAAAGGTATGCACCTTCCGCTTTGGTCATGCAGATCGGGAAGGGGAAGTTGAACGCAAGGTTGTGTTGGACGCCGCCGGGGATGACGTTTTTCGCCTTGCCGGTGATTTCTTTAGACTTTGCGCATTTTTCGTCGAAATGTTTGAGGGTTACTGCGAGTGCTTCGTCGGAAATGCAGTAAATAGGTTGAGAAGTGAGGTTGTTGAGTTCGCTATAAATGGTTTTAGCGTCTTCCCATTTAGAGATTCCGTATCCTTTAGAAAGGTCTTTTGCCATAAGTTTTCCTCCATAGAAACTTGTTATTAACTACTAAAATTATACCAAAACCAAACCACATTGTAAATACCGAATTTGCGTGATTTAACAATACACATTGGCGGTTTTGACTAATGACCGACAAATTTTGCGTATTTGTTTAGCGGAAAAAAATTATTTATTCACGGCGAAAATCCGTTTATATTTATATAAAAACACCGAAAAATCGCAAAAACTCCACTGTTTTCAAGGTTTTTTGAAAATTGGGTATTGATTTTTGTCTGCTATTTGGTTATAATACGTTTGTAAGCGCAAGAATGACGCTTAATACAGGAGGTAAAATTCATGAACAAAGCCGATTTTATTAAAGCAGTTGCAGCAAAAGCTGAAATTTCCAACAAAGACGCACAAGCGGCACTCGATGCATTCACCGCAGTCATCGCAGACACTCTCAAAGCAGGCGACAAAGTTGCAATCGCAGGACTTGGCACTTTCGAACTCAAACACAAAGCGGCAAGAACCGGTTTCAACCCCATCAAAGGCGAACAAATCACCATCCCCGCATGCGATGCACCCGTCCTCAAATTCGGAAAACAATTCAAAGATCTGTTCAACTAATTATCGACTTAAAAAATACAAAGCCACTCACACGAGTGGCTTTTATTTTTTTATTCTCAAATATTAATAGCCGTTGTCGCTTTTAAGAAAGCGAAATAAGCAAAGTGCTTGCACCCTAATCACCTTTCCCCCTTCCTCACGTGTTTCCCCTATTGCCGTTCCCCCTTGAAAGGGAACCCACGGCAACTGCTTGCGCAGGGGGCAACACTCGGCGCTCGCATAGAAAAGTGTCGTGACTACTTATGCCACTGCGCTTTATGTGCGCCGCTACGCGAAGACAGTGCGCACAGTCGCTTGTACTATTCGTCAAGCTCGGCACTCGAAGTTCTCGCCGCCGTTGCGGCTCGTGTGCCGTCTTCGAATGAGTAAGTGCGTACTCACACCCGCTCATAGTATAGCAAAAACTGCGACTTGGGGACGGAGCAAAATTACGCACAATGACATAATAACCCAAATACGCACTAACTCTGTCATTCCGAGCAAAGCGTGGGAATGACAGAAAATCCCCGCTCGTATAAGCGGGGATTTTCCACCAAGCGGGGATTTTCTACTTCTTCGTGACGATTGTGCCGTCGGTTACATTCACGAGAAGCGCCCAGTAGTCTACGCCTGCGCCGATATAGGACACATAGTAATAGTAGTTTTCTCTGTCCCCGGTGATGAGTTTGACGTAGATTTCACGTTGATAATTGCCGTTAGCCGTTTCGGAGTCGATACGGTCTTTGAACTCTTGGTTTGCGATATTGACGACGTCTTGCGACGTGAGTTTGCCTCCGAGTACGTCGCTCAACTCGACGACTTCCCCACTCTCGCCTATCGTTACGGATAACGGAGAGAAGGTCAAATCGACGGTGGCGGTAAATTCTCCGAACTCGTTGCTTTTCACGACTCCGCTCAATGCGGACGACTCCCCTGCTATCGAATATTTTATTTCGGTAAGGTCGTTGGTTTTCAAGGGTAGCACGGTGATTTCGGCAAAGTCTACTACGTTAGTTGCAAATCCGTCCGCGATGAAATCGGATTCTCGTCTGCCCACTTCGACGGTAACGACGAAATTCTCGTTTTCACCCGTATAGAATGACGATACCGAGCGGGAAACGTTATCGGCGACTACGTTTTCTTTACGATTGCAGGCGGTGAGAGCGAGAGTCACCGTCAAGACTGCTACCAACAAAATCAAAAGTTTCTTTTTCATACGAAATCATATGCCCGCCGCCCCGTCGATATTACAAAAATTAAAACGCACTCTTGCGTGCGCACAATATATATGATATAATAGTCAAAATATTAGAGGAATTATGGATAATATCACGCACGAAGAAAATTTGATAAACGAAGAAACGACAACGTTTGAAATGCCGTCGCAGGAGTATCTCGACGGCGGTCTTTCCGCGAGCGAAGTGGAAAAGAGAATTGCGGACGGAAAAATCAACGGTGAACAAACAATCCGCACGAAATCCGTCGCGCGCATTTTGCGTGAAAATATCTGCACGTTTTTCAACTTCGTATTCGTGTTATTGGCAGTCATACTTCTCTTCGTCGTCCCCCTTGACGCAAGCGGTATCGGCAACTTCGGTTTCATGATATTGATTGTTTTCAACACTCTTGCGGGTATCGTGCAGGGGCTCAGGTCGAAATACACGATGGACAAACTCTCCCTACTCTCCGCACCTAAAGCGGTGGTCGTAAGGGACGGCGCGGAAACCGAAATCGCAATCGAACAACTCGTACTCGACGATTTGACAGTGCTCACTTCGGGCAGACAGATATGTGCAGACGGAGTCATCGTGGACGGATCTTGCGAAGTCAACGAAAGTCTTATCACGGGCGAACCCGACGCCATTCTCAAAAACGTAGGCGACAAGGTTTTGTCGGGCAGTTTCGTTGTTTCGGGCAAAGCAAAATGCAAAATCGAACACGTCGGTCAGGATAACTTCGTCATGAAAATATCCGCGGGCGCGAAATATTTCAAACGTCCGTCATCCGAAATTTGGCGGTCGCTTATGTTCGTCGTCAAAGTGATGTCCTTCGTCATCGTCCCCGTCGGAGTCGCACTATTTCTCATCAAATACTTCATGGGCACTACGTCCCTGAACGACACTATCATCACCACGATTGGCACGATAATCGGCATGATACCCAGCGGACTCGTCGCACTTGCAACGACGGTATTTTGCGTGAGCGTCATCAGACTGTCCCAACACAAAACCCTTGCGCAAGACCTGTATTGTATCGAAACCCTTGCAAGAGTTGACGTGCTTTGCCTTGACAAAACCGGCACTATCACCGAAGGCAGTATGGAAGTCAACGGCATCGAAGGAGTGGGCGCGGACGAAAACGAAGTCAAACTTCTTCTCAAAGGTTTCAACGACGCACTCGACGCAGAAGACGCGACTTCCCTTGCAATTCGCGACTTCGTCAAGGATATGACGTCAACTGCGGAAGTCGGCGCACTCGTCCCCTTCTCTTCCGCAAGAAAATGGAGCGGAGCGACCTTGGACGGCAAGTCCTACGTGCTCGGCGCACCCGAATTTGTGTTCAAACCCACCCCCGCGGAAATCGCGGATAAGACGGCGGAACTTGCAGAAAAAGGCTATCGCGTGTTGGTTTTCGCAGTGTCCGACAACGCATTCGACGGCAACAATCTTCCCGACGGACTCAAACTCGTATCCTACGTTTTCATCACGGACAAAATCCGCAAAGAAGCACCCGACACCCTTGCATTCTTCAAGAAAGAAGGCGTGGACGTCAAGATCATTTCGGGTGATAATCCCGTGACGGTGCGTGCGGTTGCGCTCCGTGCAGGACTCGAAGATTGCGACAATATCATTGATATGTCCACGGTTTCGGACGACGAAATCCCCGAAATCGCAGAGAAATATACCATATTCGGCAGAGTGCTACCCGATCAAAAACTCGCTCTCGTCAAAGCATTGAAAGCAAAGGGACACACCGTCGCTATGACCGGGGACGGCGTAAACGACGTGCTTGCACTCAAAGAAGCGGATTGTTCGGTCGCTATGGCATCGGGTTCGGACGCCGCAAAGAACGTCAGTTCTCTTGTTCTTCTCGACTCGAATTTCGCGTCCATGCCCAAAGTCGTGGCGGAAGGCAGACGTAGCATAAACAACCTTGAACGCAGTGCTTCGCTCTACCTGATGAAGACCATATACAGCACTCTCATCGCAATACTCTTCATGTGCGTACCCTACGGACTCCCCTTCGAGCCGAAGAGTTTGACAATCATCGGTATGGTTACGATAGGCATTCCGTCCGTCATACTCGCACTCGAACCGAACGAAGATATAGTTTCGGGGCATTTCCTGCCGAAAGTGCTATCAAATTCACTGGCGGGCGGCATAACCGTACTGCTCGGCGCGATAGGCGTAATCATCGCAACGCAAGTATTCCTGACCGACCTGACCGACGCGCAAATCAAAAATATGTATATCATCGTCACCACTTTCGTCGGACTTATGTACCTGCTCCGCGTGTCCTTGCCTATCACGTGGATTCACGCCTTGAACTTCATCGGAATGTGCGGATTGTTCGTAGCGTGCTACTTCATACCCCTTGACTTCCTCGGACTGCCAAAGGATATGTTGCAACAATTCTTCGGGCTCGACACGTCCATAACCATGGAAATGACCTATGCCATGCTAGCAATCGGCGCGTGCCTAATCGTGACGTTCATCGTCCTGACGATAGCGACGAAAGGGATAAACAAAAAAGGCGACGACAGCAACATGATGAAGATACTACGGAAATTCAAAATTTTGTAAATAGCTATGAAAAAACGCTTTCGCTAGAAAGCGTTTTTTAATGATATACGCTTTGCGTATGATATATTGCTAACGCAATATGATATACTTGCTTCGCAAGCATGATATATGCAGACGACAGTCGCTTATCGACACCGTCTTCATATTTTGGATTTTAGTTTGAGTGGGTGTGAGCATGCACTTTCTCATTCGAAGACGGCACCCACACTCAAAAAAAATTGCGTATTGCATTAGCGCGGTCTATATGGTATTATTATTTATATATAAATACTTAAGGGGTATTATTATGACTGACGTTGCAACTGTGCAGCAAAAAGAGAAAAAAGGGCTCGGCGCTAATATGTGGATTTATGCGCTCGGTGTTATGGGCATCAACCTTGGCATCGGTCTCATCAACAGTTATCAAGCCGAATTTTTCAACAAGGAATTAGGCGCAAGTCTGATGATTTTCGCGGCGATTTTGCTCGCGTCGAAATTCGTTTCCATCATTGCGGACTTCGTCATCGGCAATCTCATCGACCGCGCCAACTTCAAATCGGGCAAAATGCGTCCTTGGATTTTGATTTCCGCATTCCCGCTTGCCGTCCTGACCATGTTCACGTTCGCTTTCACGGACTTCAAGTCCGAGGCGGGTATGTACGTCTACATCACTTTCATGACGATTTTGTGGAATATTTCCATGACTCTTGCGGACATTCCGTCCCAAGGCATGCTCGCACTTCTCTCCGAAGACGGCGACGAAAAGAATAGCATCGCAGGACTTGCGAACACTCTCAAATCCCTTGCTCTCGGTTGTCCCGGCGTCATCGTTACGATAGTCGGTATGCTCACCGGCAGTAGCGTTATCGGACACAAAGAGTATCTCATCACCGCGGGCATCATGTGCGGTCTCGGACTCGTTTTCCAACTTCTCATGTACTTCAAGACGAGAGAACGCGTCGTATCGAGAACTTCTTCCGCGATGAGTTTCAGAGAAATGTTCCGCGAACTCAAAAGCAACAAAATGTTGTTGATCATGTTCTTGACTTATATGCTCGGTTTCGCAAGAAATATCGGTCTTGGAATTGCCGTGCAAGCCACCTACATTCTCATGCGCGACGGCGTTGATTTGTCCTTCCTGTCCTTCTTGGGATTTGAAGGCAAACTGTACGGTCCCGCAATCAGTTGGGCAATCGGTATCACTTCCGCGCTTTCAAGCATGGTAACGATAGTCATGAACTCCGCAATCAATAGAAAACTCGGCGAAAAGAAATACTTCTTGATCGCGGGCGCATACGGCTTCATCATCGGCACCGCTTGCACTCTTGCCTACTGCTTGGGCGGTCCCGCTTTGCGTAGTTTCTGGGCAATCTGCATTTATCAATTCCTGTTCGGTTTCGCATTCGGGCCAAACGGTTTCTTGCCTATGGTCATGACTTCGGATATAGTGGACTACCAAGAATGGAAAACCGGTCGTCGTACCGAAGGTACGCAGTTTGCAATTCTCTCCATGTCCAACAAACTATCGAACGCACTATCCGTTTCTGTCGGTATATTCCTGATGGGCGCAATCGGTTTCAGTGCGGATACTGCGTCTGCAATCATCGAAACCGCTCCCGAAACCATTTCCACCTATATCACCGACGAAATGCAAAACCAAGCGTGGATTATCTACTACTTCCTGCCCGGACTTTGCATGCTCGTGAGCAGTATTCCTATGCTCTTCTACAAGATTGACGAGAAGACGAAAAAGGTTATGCGTGCGGAACTCGCAGAACGCAGAGCGCTTGCGGCGGCAGCGGACAACGGCACGTACGACGTGACGGAAACGATTGACTCCGAACCCGCAAACGAAAACGAGTTTACGGAAACTCCCGTTTTTGAAGACTCATCCCCCGACGACAACGAATAATCCAACCAAAATCAAAAACGGCACACAATCACGTGTGCCGTTTTTATTTTGTTAATATGGTGCGCTCCCGCGAGATTCCCACGCTACGCTCGGAATGACAGTAAATATATAAATTAGAAAATCCACAATATGCAGACGTTGTCGCTTCGTGCGACACCGTCTGCATATATCATGCTTGCGAAGCAAGTATATCATATGGCGCAAGCCATATATCATATTTGCAAAGCAAATATATCATTGAAAAAGCACTGCAACCGCAGTGCTTTTTCCTTATTCTTCGTTCTTTGCGCCTTTTCCAAAGGCAAGTTTCATTCTTTGTTCGCCCGACAAAATCACTTTGCGGATACGGATGTTTTGCGGGGTGACTTCGAGCATTTCGTCGTCATTCAAAAATTCGATTGATTCTTCAAGACTGAATTTTCTCGGTGTGTTCAAGCGGAGTGCTTCGTCACTGCCTGCCGCACGCATATTGGTGACGTGTTTTTTCTTGCAGACGTTGACTCTGATATCTTCCGCCTTGGGAGACATACCGACGACCATACCTTCGTAGACCATAGTTTGCGGAGTGATGAAAAGCACTCCCCTGTCCTGTGCGTTGAAGAGTCCGTAGGTTGCCGCTTCGCCCGTTTCAAACGCGACCAAACTGCCCGTAAATCTGCGCGGAATTGCGCCCTTATAGGGACCGTAGCCGTCGAAGAGTTGGTTCATAACGCCTTCGCCCTTGGTGTCCGTCAAAAACTCGTTCTTGAAACCGAAAAGTCCTCTTGCGGGGATTTTGAATTCCATTCTGATACGACTGCCTTGGGGAGTCATCGTGACGAGTTCGCCCTTTCTCACCCCCATACGCTCCATAACAGAGCCGACACAATCGGTAGGCACGTCGATGAAGAGTTTTTCCATAGGCTCGCATTTCACGCCGTCGATCGTCTTGAAGATGACCTTGGGGGTGCCTACGCCAAATTCGTAACCTTCTCTACGCATGGTTTCGATGAGAATACTGAGATGCATTTCTCCCCTACCGCAGACCTTGAACGTATCCGCGTTATCCGTCTGATACACACGAAGAGAAACGTCTTTGAGCATTTCTTTGAAGAGTCTGTCGCGCAGGTGTCTTGACGTAACGAATTTGCCTTCCTTGCCCGCGAACGGACTGTCGTTGACCGAGAAGTTCATTTCAATGGTAGGCTCGCCGATTTGCACGAAAGGTACGGGATCTATTTTCGTAGTCGAGCAGACGGTGTTGCCAATGGTGATATTTTCGATACCGCTGAAACACACTATATCCCCGACCTTCGCTTCTTCGACGGGGACGCGTTTCAAGCCTTCGATTTGGAATAGGGTGACGACTTTACTCTTGTAGGGAGAGAGACCGTGATAGTCGCAAACCATAACTTCCTGATTGACTTTGACCTTACCGCGTTCGATTTTGCCTATGCCGATTCTGCCCACGTACTCGTTGTAGTCGATAGCGGAAACGAGAAGTTGCAATTCGCCGTCGGGATCGCCCTCGGGGGGATCGATATAATCGACGATAGTATTGAAAAGGGGTTTGAGATCGGTGCCGGGATTGTGATAATCGAAAGTCGCGGTGCCCGCCTTGCCCGAACAATAGATGATAGGGCTCATAAGTTGCTCGTCCCCTGCGTCGAGATCGAGAAGGAGTTCGAGCACTTCGTCCGCGACTTCGTCAAGACGCGCGTCGGGACGGTCCATTTTGTTGACGACGATGATGATTTTCAGTCCGAGTTCGAGAGCCTTTTCGACGACGAATCTCGTTTGAGGCATAGGACCTTCCGCGGAGTCCACGAGAAGTAGCACACCGCTGACCATTTTCAAAACTCTTTCCACTTCCCCCGAAAAGTCCGCGTGTCCCGGGGTGTCGATGACGTTGATTTTGATACCGCCCCAATGGATAGAGGTATTCTTCGCGAGAATGGTAATTCCTCTTTCGCGTTCCAAATCGCCCGAGTCCATAACGCAAGTGGCAACCTGTTGGTTGTCGCGGAAAGTACCCGATTGACGGAGCATAGCGTCGACGAGAGTGGTTTTGCCGTGGTCGACGTGAGCGATGATAGCAACGTTTCTTAAATCTTCTCTAATCATATATCGCCTGTATAATAGTTATTATATCTAACAATTTTTGTATAATAGCACAATACGGCGGTATTTGCAAACGCTTGAGGGGTGGAAATGCATATTTTTTGTCAAAACCGCCCCCGCCGCGACAAAATAACCAAAAGTACAACAAAGGGTGTACATTTTCGCAATTTATGTTATAATGCTATTAAGGTGAAATATGAAAAGTCTAAAAGAACTTTACAAAATAGGTAGAGGCCCGTCCAGTTCGCACACTATGGGCCCCGAAAAAGCGGCAAAACTCTTCCAAGCACAATTTCCCGATGCGGATAACTACGTCGTTATTCTTTATCGTTCTCTCGCTCTGACGGGCAAAGGTCACGGCACGGATACCGTCCTTGAAAAGACCTTCACCCGCCCCGTCAAAGTCGTACTCGACAAGGAAACCATAGACGTTCCCCACCCCAATACTATGGATCTTTTCGCTATGAAAGGGGACGTGGAATGCGGAAAGTGGAGAGTTTTCAGCGTTGGTGGCGGAGCAATCGAAATCGAAGGCGTTCCCGCGCTCGATCCCCCCGACGTCTACCCCCACAACTCCTACGAAGAAATCCGCGCCTACTGCGTTGAGAACGATATATCCATTCCCGATTACGTCGAACGCTACGAAGGCAAAGAAATTTGGGAATTTCTCCACACCGTTTGGAGTGAAATGGTTCACGCAATCAAACGCGGTCTGAAAGCGGAAGGCATTCTCCCCGGCGGGCTCGAAACCGAGAGAAAAGCAAAACTTCTCTACCGTCAAAAACATATCGACGAAAGCCCCGAAACGAGAGAGAATCGCCTTGTCTGCTCCTACGCGTTCGCAGTGTCCGAAGAAAACGCGGCGGGTGAACAAATCGTCACCGCCCCCACTTGCGGTTCGTGCGGTATCGTTCCGTCCGTAATGCGCTATCTCCAAGAACGCCACGGATTTTCAGACGATCAAATCGTCCGTGCGCTTGCAACCGGTGGCATAATCGGCAATCTAATCAAACAAAATGCGTCCATATCGGGTGCGGAATGCGGTTGTCAAGCGGAAGTAGGTTCCGCCTGCTCTATGGCTTCCGCCGCCGCTGCCGAACTCTACGGAATGGACTTCGACCAAATCGAATATTCCGCGGAAGTCGCCATGGAACACCATTTGGGACTCACCTGCGACCCCGTTGGCGGACTCGTTCAAATCCCTTGCATCGAACGCAACGCAGTCGCCGCAATGCGCGCACTGAACGCAGTGTCCCTTGCAAACTTCCTGACGTCCACGAGAAAGGTATCCTTCGACACCGTCGTCGACACCATGTACCAAACGGGCAAAGATCTCCGTCACGAATACCGCGAAACCTCCGAAGGCGGACTTGCAGTCACCTTCTCGAAACGCAAAAACTAACCCTACCCCAAAAAACAAAGCGCGGACACCTCCGCGCTTTTCTTTTTGTTCATTCCAAATTGAAATTACAGTTTGTTATAATATTCTTTGATTTTGTTCGGTTTCGCTTTTTGCGACTACAATATCATTTATACTTGCAAATTATATAATATCTAAACTATCCGATAACCTTTTCACCATATAAAAACGGCACACGCGATTGTGTGCCGTTTTTGATTGTGGTTTGTTATTACTTCGCTTGTTTCTCTTTGATTGCCGCTTGTGCCGCCGCAAGACGTGCGATAGGTACGCGGAAAGGAGAGCAAGATACGTAGTCGAGACCAACGTTGTGGCAGAATTCGACGGACGTAGGATCGCCACCGTGTTCACCGCAGATACCAAGGTGAATGTCGGGACGGGTTTGTCTGCCGAGTTGTGCAGCCATCTTGACGAGTTTGCCGACGCCGACTTGGTCGAGACGTGCGAACGGATCGTTTTCGTAGATCTTGTTTTCGTAGTATGCGCCGAGGAACTTACCTGCATCGTCACGGCTGAAGCCGAAGGTCATTTGGGTAAGGTCGTTGGTGCCGAAGGAGAAGAATTCTGCTTCTTTTGCGATTTCGT
>CAZJZV010000002.1:0-36406 GCA_964550635.1 uncultured Bacteroidaceae bacterium | reverse complement strand
CCGCGCGAGGAATTTCGATCATGGTGCCGACTTTATACTTCATGTTGACGCCTGCTTCTGCGATGCACTTGTCTGCGGTTGCGACGACGACGCCTTTGACGAATTGGAGTTCCTTGATTTCGCCGACGAGCGGAATCATGATTTCGGGAACGATATTCCAATCAGCGTGTTTCTTGCTGACGTTGATAGCGGCTTGGATGACTGCCTTGGTTTGCATGACCGCGATTTCGGGATAGGTGACTGCAAGACGGCAACCTCTGTGACCCATCATGGGGTTGAATTCGTGCAAAGATGCGATGACCGCGTGGAGTTTTTCGACGGTGATATCCATATCTTTTGCGAGTGCGGCGATTTCTGCTTCGTCGGTGGGAACGAATTCATGGAGAGGAGGATCCAAGAAACGAATGGTGACGGGGCAACCTTCGAGTGCTTCGTAAAGACCTTCAAAGTCTTTTTGTTGCATCGGGAGAAGTTTTTCGAGTGCTTTCTCTCTTTGTTCGACGGTGTCGGACACGATCATTTCGCGCATTGCGCGGATTCTATCGGGTTCAAAGAACATGTGTTCGGTACGGCAGAGACCGATGCCTTCTGCGCCGAGTTCACGTGCTTGTTTTGCGTCTCTGGGGGTGTCTGCGTTGGTGCGGACTTGCAAACGACGATATTTGTCTGCCCATGCCATGATACGACCGAAGTTACCGCTGATGGTTGCGTCGGTGGTGGGGATTGCTTCGCCGTAGATATTGCCGGTGGAGCCGTCGATGGAGATGACGTCGCCTTCGTGATAGACTTTGCCACCGAGAGTGAATTGTTTGTTTTCTTCGTCCATGACGATTTCGCTGCAACCGGAAACGCAGCAGGTACCCATACCACGTGCAACGACTGCCGCGTGAGAGGTCATACCACCGCGGACGGTAAGGATGCCTTGGGAAGCCTTCATGCCGGTGATGTCTTCGGGGGAAGTTTCAAGACGGACGAGAACGACTTTCTTGCCTGCCTTATTCCATTCTTCCGCGTCTTCTGCGGAGAACACGATTTGACCACAAGCAGCACCGGGGGATGCGCCGAGACCTCTGCCGATTGCTTGGGCTTTCTTGAGTGCCGCCGCGTCGAATTGAGGATGGAGCAAAGTGTCGAGGTTTCTGGGGTCGATCATAAGGACCGCTTCTTCTTCCGTTCTCATACCCTCGTCGACGAGGTCGCAAGCGATTTGGAGAGCGGCTTGTGCGGTACGTTTACCGTTACGAGTTTGGAGCATATAGAGTTTGCCGTTTTCGACGGTGAATTCCATATCTTGCATATCACGGTAGTGGTTTTCAAGGATGGTGCAAACTTCGGTGAATTGTTTGTACGCTTCGGGGAACTTCTCTGCCATTTGATCGATAGGCATAGGAGTACGAACACCTGCGACGACGTCTTCGCCTTGTGCGTTGACGAGGAATTCGCCCATCAATTTCTTTTCGCCGGTTGCGGGGTGACGGGTGAATGCGACACCGGTACCGCTTTCGTTGTTGAGGTTGCCGAACACCATAGGCATTACGTTGACTGCAGTACCCCAGCTGTAAGGAATGTCGTTATCTCTGCGGTAGACGTTTGCGCGGGGGTTGTCCCAGCTGCGGAAGACCGCACGGATTGCTTCGTAAAGTTGGACTTTCGGATCGGAGGGGAAATCTTCGCCGATTTTCGCCTTGTATTCTGCTTTGAATTGGCGTGCGAGTTCTTTGAGGTCATCTGCGGTGAGGTCGACGTCGTAGACGATGCCTTTTTCTTTCTTCATCGCGTCGATGAGTTCTTCAAAATACTTCTTGCCGACTTCCATGACGACGTCGGAGAACATTTGGATGAATCTTCTGTAAGAGTCGTAGACGAATCTTGCAAATTTGGGATCGGGGTTCTTGCTGATCATAGCGGCGACGACTTCGTCGTTAAGACCAAGGTTGAGGATGGTATCCATCATGCCGGGCATGGATGCTCTTGCACCCGAACGGACGGAAACGAGAAGAGGATTCTCGAGATCGCCGAACTTCTTGCCGTTGATTTCTTCCATTTTTTCGACGTATGCCATGATTTCGTTCATGATTTCGTCGTTGATTTTTCTACCGTCTTCGTAGTATTGAGTGCACGCTTCGGTAGTGATAGTGAAGCCTTGAGGAACGGGAAGACCGATGTGAGTCATTTCCGCGAGGTTCGCGCCCTTGCCGCCAAGGAGTTCACGCATGTTTGCATTGCCTTCACTGAAAAGGTAGCAATATTTTTTCATACAAATCCTCCAAATAATGATTTTCGTATAATTATTGTTTTATTTATATCTACACAATGTTAGCAAAAAATACGCAAATTGGCAATCAAATTTGGTTGCCATTTTATTTTTTTTTTGTTAAACTAAATTTGCAAATAAATTTGAGGTGCCATTTATGGATTACTACCGAAGTAGGATAGAAATTCTCCAATAATCGCACGTTTTAGGTTCTTCCTAAGACGCGAGCGGTTATGCCGTGCCAAATAGGAGGAACGATATGCTCCAAGTTTACAAGAAAATCAACAAAGCAATCGTGACGGTCGACCCTGAACTCATAGTCGACGGCTATGACTTTTCCGGTCAATGGATTCATATGTCCAACCCTACCGACAAGGAAATCGAACTTGTCGCGTCTTCAACCGCCGTTCCCGAAGACTTCATCAAAGCGGCACTCGACGAAGAAGAACGCGCACGTGTCGAGAAAGAAGACGATATTCTTCTCGCTCTCACCGACATTCCTATCACCGAGGACGACGACGACCACTACACCTACGCCACCCTGCCTTTCGGTTTCATTTCGACGAACGACGTCGTCATCACCGTCTGCATCAACGAAACGTCCATCATCTACGATCTTATGACCGGTCGTTTCATCAAGGACTTCAACATTCACAAACGCACCCGCTTCCTGCTCCAACTCGAATACGCGATTTCCAAGAAGTATCTGCAATACCTCAAACAAATCAACAGAGCAAGCCAACGCGTCCAAAGCGTCCTTGAAAAATCCATGCAAAACGAAGAGCTTATCGAAATGCTCGACCTTGAAAAATCTCTCGTCTACTTCTCCACGTCCCTGCGCGCGAATACCGTCGTGCTCGACAAACTCCCGAAACTCGTCAAATTCTTTGAAGAAGACGAAGATTTGTGGGAAGACGTCTTGATCGAGAATAGACAGGCTATCGAAATGTCGAATATCTACCGCGACATTTTGAACGGCACTATGGATGCGTATGCGTCGATCATCTCGAACAACTTGAACGGAGTCATGAAGATATTGACGTCCTTGACGCTTATCGTCGCAATTCCTAGCATGATCGGCTCTTTCTGGGGAATGAATACGGGCGTGCCGTTTGAGAGTCAACCGTGGGGCTTCTGGGTCGTCATAGGCATTTCCGTCGTGATATGTATCGCAATCACAATCGTGCTCTGGAAAAAGAGAATGCTCAAATGAAACTCACCGCTCCTTGCGAGCGGTTTTTATTTACCCTTTTTCACGTTATTTTCTCGTTTGTCCCGAAACCCAAAAACAACCGATTAGAACACTGAAAACCGCAACTTTGAAAAGAAAATAAAATAAACCCGTTTCCGACGAAAATTTTATCCTTCGGAAACGGGTTTTTCGATATTCTAAAAAGGGAAAATTACTTCTTCATTTCGGCAGAAATGCTATTCATGATTTTGCCGATGCATTGCATAACGATTGCCTTGTTTTCAGGGCTGTTTTTGAACACCGCATATGCTTGGAACATAAGTTGTGCAACCTTGATTTTGGTGCTCTTGGAAACGTTCATGGTGAGCACGTAGTCAACAAGGTGCGGGAGCTTGGAAAGGCGAGGTGCTTTGACGTCTTCGTCGCCTTCGTCAAGGTCTTCGTACTCTTCCACGACTTCGGGGTCGAGTGCGGTGACGGGAGCATTCGTGATGACGGTGCGTTCGAACTTGGGAAGTTCTTGATTGTCATTCGCGGGGACTTCTTCCATTTCGGGAGCGGCGGCAACGGGTGCTTCTTCGACTTCTTGAAGAACTTCGTCTTCTTCGACGAGTTCGCTGTCAAGGAACACTTGTTGTTCTTTTTGTGCTTGCTCTGCGGCTTGTTGTGCTTTCAATGCTTCTTTTTTCTTCTTTCCGAACATAACTTTCTCATCCTCTATATTTACTTCTTCAAAGGCTTCCACCGGGGTTGCCATAGCGAATTCGTTTTGACCGGCGAGCCAATCGCCGACGCCTTCCTGTTTCATAACTTTGGAAGTGCTTTCGTTTTTCTTGACGGCGGGTTTTGCGCCCGACAACATTTCACTGATACGTTGCAACGCCTCTTCTTCCGTCTTGGGTTTGTCGTCGAGTTCATCGTCGACGGGGGTTTCTTCGTCAACCGAAAATTCGGGATCGATTTCTTCGCTTGCGGAATAAGTCTCGTCTGCGGGTTCTTCGATTTCAGTCGTTTCTTCTTCCGTTTCTGCGATTTCTTCCGCCACTTCTTCGTTTTCGGGAGCGACTTCGTTTTCTTCTATCTCATCGTTTTCAACGACTTCTTCATCGACTTCTGCGTTTTCGACTGCGGGAGTTTCATCTGTCTCTTCGGGAGTCTCTTCGATGAGTTCCTCAATCGGAGTGCTTTCGGGAGTTTCTTCGGTTTCGGTCTCTGCGGTTTCTTCCGCCACTTCTTCGACCGCTTCCGCGTTTTCTTCCGTCTCTACGAGTTCTTCATTCTCCGCGATTTCTTCCGCTTTCGCTTCCTTTTCTTCGACTTCTCTCTTCACGTCGTTATAGTCCACGACTTTGGCGGTGTTCTTCGCGATGATTTCGTCAAGCACTGCGACTATGTCAAGCAAAGGAGAAGAATCCATTGCGTAGTCCTTTTCGACGTGGAAATCGACTTTTGCGTCAAGGTCGTCTTCCATCTCGTAGAAAAGGTCTCTTGCTTTCGAGAATTGTTTTTTCGCAACTGCGGTGAAGATAAGGTATATCACGCCTGCGACGATAAGTCCGAGAGCGACGATTGCGCCCATTTCAACGGACGGATTCGATCCGAGACTCCAAAACGCAAGGGCCGCTACGACGATGAGTGCGATACCGATAAATACGTTTGCGCGCACGTTGCGGGTGCGCTTGACTTCTTTGTCGAAGACTGCGGATTCAGAGATAATCTCACTGGGGTAGCCGAAACGGACTCCGAGATATTGCAACCAAGTGTTGCGGAGAGATTCGGGAGCGGACTTGCCAAAGCAAGTTGCGGTGAAATTTTCCGCATTGTCGTCGTTGATTTCGTCGACGGACGCAAGATACTTGACGACCTTTTGACAAGCGCGTCTAAACTTCGCCGCGGACGAGCCCAAATAAGTCAGTCCGACGATTATGCCGAGAAGCACGACTGCGCACATCGAAATAATGAAAAACGTGCCGACAGGGATTTTCGGCAATTCGGACGACGCTTTGGTCAGTATTTCGAAAATTTGATTGAGTACTTCCACCCGCACAACTCCAATTAAATTATATTTATGATTATATCATAACGCGAGAAAAAATCAACCTTTTTGCACCTATTTTTTGCAAAAGGCAAGAATAGGGCGCAAAAACGCACCCTATTTCTTCATTCCTATCAAAACTCTATTGTCTTTCCGGTCTTCAACGATAGCAACAATATTCTGTCGATTTTTCCCGAAACGACGCTTTCTGCCGCCGTTTTGTATAGTTTAAGTTGCTTTTCGTATTTTTTCCGCGCGTCTTCATTCGAGAGCGACGAGTATTTGTAGTCCACTATGACGTTTTCTCCGCCAGACTTTCCGCCGAGTATTATCAAGTCCACGACGCCCTGCACAAGCACTTTCGCATCCGACTTCGAGTCGGGCACGACGTCCTTTGCGGGCTTGTACATCATGAACGCTTGCTCTCTCAAACATTCGCATTTCGATGCGGTTTTGATTATATCCGTTTGGAGTGCGCGGAGTACGTCCGCGGGATTCACTACATCGTATTCTTCTTTGAGCAACAAGCCGTCCGCAAGCATCCTATCCATTTCCGCTCTGACCTTGCTTTCGTCGTCCGCAGTGAAGTCGATATATTGCATGACCTTGTGGTAGGACGTGCCGATATTCGTTCTGTCGTCGAATGCCCTGACCGTACTTTCGTCCACTTCTCCGTCGAGTTCGGATACGCTGTATTTCATCGCAAGTTCGGTGTCTTCCTTGTAGGGATATTCAAACGACTGCATCTTCCTTATGCCTTCCGCAAGTTCGAAGTATTCCCCTTTCGCAATATCGTCGAGAGCGGTTTTGTCCGAAAGCATATACGGTGTCAAATAGTAGTATTCGCGCTTGTCGTGGACGAATATCGACGTTCCCTTTCCGAGATTAGCCGTCCTGAAAATAAATGCTAGCAAACTATTCTCTTTCTCGAATTTCAAGGTTTTCAACCTATCGCACAATCCCCACAAGGTCGCAAATTCGATACCACCCAAGCACCCCGTCACGTACATATATTTTTGTGCACGCGTGAGTGCGACGTACGCAAGGCGCATTTCTTCCTTATATTCCTTTTCGGCGATGAAACGTTTGACGACGATTTTTGAAAGGGTGTCCGAGTTTTTGCTCTTGGTATCGCTATCGAAATAGGTCAGTCCCATAAGTCCGTCCGACGAAATGAGCAAATCCGCGGTTTTCACGCGCCCTATGGGAGAGTCCGCCGCAGACACGAATACGACCTTGCTTTCAAGTCCCTTATATCCGTGGAAAGTACTGATACGCACCCTATCGCCGCCCGCGGACTTACCGCCGTTTTTGTCGTCGGAGTCGTTCTTGTATTCGCGCAGGAATGCGGACAAACTCTTATCGCCGTTGTCGGGTGAACAAGCGTTCGCGACAAATGAGTTGAGCGCATTCAAAGCGGAGTCCCCGCTCGATGCTACGAATGCGTCGAAATAGGTTTCGGACACTATGCCCGAAATCAATTCGCCAACGTTTTTGAAACTTGCTTTGAGTCTGTATTCGTCGAGTTTTTCAAGGGTAGCGCGCACCTTTCTGCCAAGGTCGCTATCTTCGTCTTTCAGGCGGAGCATACCGTCGTACAAATCCGCTTTGACTGCGTAAGTCGTATCCTTTGCGGATTTCTTCTTCTCTTGCAGGACTTCGTCCCTACCCTTTGCAACGGCGGCGACTTCATCCTCTGAATATCCGCCGAGATAGGAGAGCAAATACCCCGCAAGCGCAAAGTCTTGTCTTGGATTGTCGACGGCGGTGAGCAAAGAAATCAAATCGTTTTCGGGATGCTCCTTATCCTTTGAGAAAGAGCCGTCGTCAACGGGTATGCCGAATTTTCTCAAAACGCTAACGATTCTTTCTGCGGCGACGTTTCTGCTCCTGAACAAAATCGCGATATCGCCGTACTTAATATCTTCAAATGCGGACGAGGTCAACTCCTTGATTTTGTGTGCGATAAACGCGCCTTCTTCCTCTTCGCTACCAATTCTTGCAACGCCCGCCCTATGCGATTTAAGGTCGTAGAGTCCGCTTGCCTGCACCTTTTCGGATTCGTTATAATTGAAAACATGCACTTCGACTTTTCCCTGTTCCCTATCCGACGGAGCGAAACGCCCTTCGGTGCTATAATCCACACCGCTCGAATCCTTGGTCATAACGACGTCGAAAACGCCGTTGACAAATTCGAGAATTTGGTTTTCGCTTCTGAAGTTGTTGTTGAAATCGATCTGCAAAGAGTCCTTGTCGTCCCCGGACTTATACTCTTCTTTTCTCGCAAGGAATATATCGGGGTCTGCAAGGCGGAAACCGTAAATGCTCTGCTTGACGTCCCCGACGAAAAACGCATTTTTCTTCACCATATTTTTGATGATATTTTCTTGCACGGGGTTGACGTCCTGATACTCGTCCACAAACACGTAATCGAAATCTTCCGCAAAGTCCTTGTCGGGATTTTCCGCGATGAGTTTTGTTGCGTAGTGTTCAAGATCGCCGAAAGAAAGTGCGTCGTCGTCACGCTTGCGCTTGTCAAGAATTTCGGTGAAACGGCAAGTTAAATCAAGCAATTTGTTTGCATAAAGTGCGTTTTGTGCAAAATGCTCGTTGATTGCGTTTTCGTCTGCATATAGCGACCTATATAGAGACAACTCTTCTTTCACGCGGTCGATACTTCTCTTTGCGATGTCGATCAGGGCGGCGCTTGCGTTCTTCGTCTTGACCGCTCTTTCAAAGGTATCGAGGATCGGGACCGCCTTTCCCAAGACGTCTTTCACACTCGCTCCGTCCGCCAAAAATACGTCCACGGCGGCGCGTGCTTTGCTCACGTTGTTCGCGTACTTTTCTTGTTGAGTCGCTCTCAGTTCGGGTTCGATTTTTTCAAGGTGATATTTCACTTTTTCAAGCACCGCCTTACTGCTTTCAAGGAGTGCGTTGTCGAAGTTATCCCTGCTCTTGTAAAACTCTCTGATTTTCTTTTCAAACGCTACCCTATCCGGTTGCACGTCGAAAACGCCGAAAAGTGTGTAGACGAATTTTCTGATATTCTCTTCCGAGCGTTTGCATTCAAACACCGTCGTGAGTTTTTCAAAGACTTCGTCGTTCTTGTCCGAATACTCTTTGACAAGGTCGTCGAACGCTTTTGCCATATAGTTTTTGTGAGCGTTTTCGTCAAGCACCCTGAATGACGGTGAAATGCCGAGAAGTTCGAAGTTGCGTCTGATAAGATCCTTGCAAAACGCGTGTATGGTGCATATCTCTGCAAAGGAAATTTCGTCGAGTTCTTTTCTGAATCTTTTGGCGGTTTCTCCCGTTTCCGAGCAAGCGCACTCAAAGAGTTTCGTGCGCAGTTTTTCACGCAGTTCGTCCGCCGCCGCGTTGTTGTACACCAAAATCAGCATGCGTCTCAAACTCGCACCTTCGCCGATTTGTCGTATTATGCGCTTTATGAGAGTGGTCGTTTTTCCCGATCCCGCGGATGCGGACACGAGAATGCGACCGTTTGATTCTATCGCCTGAATTTGTTCGGGAGTCGGGGTGTAGGTATCGTTACTCATTTTCGACCTCCTCTGTTTTCTCGTTCAAATCGAACGCGTCTTTAGTCAACGTATCCGCCACTCTAGCGAATTTACCCTTGTAGGGACAGACGTCCTTATAGAAGCAATTTCCGCATACGTTTTCGGATTCGGTTGCCTTATACGGTTTCGGTGATATATAGCCTTCGCTTATCAGTTTTGCGCCTTCCCCCGCGATTTTGACCGCATATTCCCTTCTAGCCTTGAAGTCGTCTTCGGCAAGACAATCCACAAGTTGAGCGCGGTTTTTCGCACCGCAGGGCACGACGGATTTTTTGTAGTCCGACTCGGTGATATTGTCGATTTTGTTCATGACCGTGACGTCGGCAAGCACCTGTCCGCGATACTTATACCTATTCTCGCCGTCCTTTACGTAAGACGGATAGACGGGCAGATAGAATAAGCCGACCGGGCGTTTGCCAAGGGACTCCGCAATCGCTTCCGCATACACGTAGAGTTGCAATTTTTTGCCGTAGTAGACGTCCCTTGCGTCGATTGATACACCCTTGAAAGTCTTGTAGTCAAGGACGATGAAATCGTTTCCGCAGGTGTCCACCCTGTCGATACGACCGGACAAAGCGACCTGACCGTCGTTGACGTAGATAGGTCTGAAGTCGCCGTTTTTGCCAAATCCCGCTTCGAGATATTCGGGGACAAATTCCGAGCGCATATAGATTTCGTACAAATCGCGACAAGTCTTAATTCCTTCGTCTTTGAGTTTCAGGAGAGTGCGTTTTGACGACGGATTTTCCATGAGTCTCGTGAGTTTCGGAACCGACGAAACGTAATCGTCGAAAGCACTGCCCGCGATTTTCGCGATATTGTCTTCGCTCACTTCGTCTTTCGAGAGCGCGCGGAAGAAACATTCAAACACGGCGTGCAAAATACTGCCGTTTTCGTTGGACATAATCTCCCCTTCTTCCCGCGGTTGTATCTTCAAAACGTACTGCAAATAGTAGGAGTACGGACATGAGAAAAATCTCTCGAGCCTACTCACGCTCGAATCTTTCACGGCAGGCGGATTGGAAAGTTTAGCGTCTTCCGCACTGACTGCATACGCTCTTTTGAGCCGATATTTGTTGTCAAGTTTAAGGAAACACACGCGCGCGATACGGAAGATAGGCAGATTTGCAATGCTCCCCGTATCCTTTGCGTGCGAAAGAATTTCGTTCATACACGCCTTTTCGGTTGCGAATAGCGGAGTGATTTCGTCGATATTCCCTTCTTCGTAACGACGGTACAAGTCGTCGAAACGCACCTTTTCGATTTCCACGTAGTTTTTCTCGTCGGTGCTGAAAATCGCCACCAGTTGAGATACGAGCATGGACGGACGCAAATTTCCGCTCGGTGCGCTATCCGCATACGACACGGTGAGTTTGCCCCTAGTCTTTTTCATGATTTCGGTTATCGTGAACAGTTCGGAATTGATTTTATCCTTTTGATTCGAATAGAGTTCGATACCCGCTCTTTCAAAGGTTTCTTCGTCTTTCGGGGTGAGAATCGCACCGCCCGCGGAGTCGGACGGAATCAACCCCGTATTCGCGCCCAAGACGTGCAAATCCCCCGAGCATATAAACCTTGACGACGCGTCCCCAATGAAAACACAGTCAAGGAAGGTGGGGACGAGAGAAATTTTCAAGGTGCGGAACATACCGTTCAGCAGGTTTTCAAACCCCGCAATATCGTATTCGCCGTCAAGCACGTTTTCGATTTCGTCAAGGACGGATGAGAGTTTGTCGTCCACCTGCTCCGCGCACTTCTCGTAGTACTCTGACAAATTCGCAAGTTTTTTGACGTGAGCGCGCCAAGACTCTTCCACGTTTGCCAAAAGTTTTCTCGACGAGTCGGTGAAAGAGGACACACGTCTTTTCCCGCTCTCGAAAACGGACAAGGTTTCAACAAGTTTACGTCTGACGGATTCCGCTTTGGCGCGGTAGGATTCTTCGCCGTATTCGAACTCACGATAGAAACCACCGTAATTTATACCAAATTCAAGCACGTAGTTTTCAAAGGTGAACACGTCTTCGCAGGACTCTGCGAAAAGCGGATTTTTGACGAAATCCAAAACTTCGTCCGCTCTCATTTTCGCTTTGACTGCGGTCACTGCGGAGAGCAAATATCTCGTCTTGGTCTGTTCGTAGAGCATCTCTTTTCTGTCGATAAAGAAAGGAATGCCGTAACGCAAAAACACGCTCTTGACAATGGGTGTATATCCTTCAAGGTCGCCGACGAAAACTTCGAAATCGCGGTAGCGTTTCCCTTTTCTCACCCCTTTGACGACGTCGAGAGCAAGGGCAAGCACTTCGTCTTTTCGGTTGAGAGCGGAGCGCACCGTGAGTTTGGATTTGACTTCATTTTCTGACGGCAAAACCTTTTCGGACGGACGAGTGTAACTGAACAAATATTTGCCGATGACGTCCCCGACTTCGGTGAGCGTATCGAACTTGGTGACGACTTCCACTCTATTCTCGGATATGGCTTTGAGTCTATCCGCAGTCTTGTCTGGGTATATGCGTTTGTTGGGGTAATCGAAACCCGACGTCAAACCGACTGTCAACGAAATCGCACGTTTATCTATCGCTTTCAGTACGTTTAACTGTGCGTAGTTAAATTCAGGCATATCAATTACGAAATAACATTCGTCAAGCGGATCACCGTTTTCAATCATTTCGGCAAGCGCTTCAAGGCGGGTGCTACTGTCGCTATGACGACCTTCGAGCGCACTCAAATATCCGCCGTAGACAATCGCTATATCCCTTGCTTTGTCGTTAAGACTCGGACTTCCAAGGTCGGTGGCGGTGAGTCTCTCCGTGGACACCCCGCTATTGCGCAATGCGGTGATTGCGGCATACAATTCAGACGCAAGTTCGTCCGGTTTCACTCGTCCGTAGTAGCGCAATTCGTCGCGGTGCTTTTCGATGACGTCGGTTATCAACATAACCGAGCCTTCGGGAGTCAAGCACTTTTTCACGCTATCCCCGAGTGTGACCGTCGCAAGTCTTGTGAACGACGACACGCGCACGCCGAAAACCGCGTCTTCTCTCAACTTTTCGAGAAGAGCGCGTTCAACAGTCGCGGTGAGTCTGTCCGTAGTGATGACTACGCACTTTTTGCCTTCGTCGAGTTTTTTCTCGATTTCGGAGAACACGCCCATAGACGCGCCCCTTGATGAATTTGACAGGATAATTTTCATGCCTATATTTTAGCAATTTCAAGGTTAAAATTCAATAGGTTTTGATTAATTTATTTTTTGATTAATAAAAAAATAAATTAACCCCCGAAATCGCCGCCCAATCCACACGAATTTTTCCTGCGCGCGCAAAAATACTTGTCTAAAAGTTTTTTTGAGGTTATAATATTTCCATTATGAAAAAAGTCATTCTCACATTAGTTTCAATATTGTTCGTAGCACTCTTCGCAGTGTCCGCGGTCGCTTGCAACAACGCAACCACCCAAGGTCAACTTGAAGATATTTGGTACGACTACGAGAGTTACGTCTACGACGTAAACGACGGCACCAACGTCGGCGAATACTCCGTCGCTATCAAATGGTATGGCGAAGGGGACGTCACCGTCGGCGCAACCACTCTCAAAAACCCCGGCAAAGGCTATCTCGTCACCGGCAAACTCACTATCGCGGGAGCGCAATACGACACCTCTTGCTTCTTCAAACGCGTGGACGGCAACACTTTCCTCGTCCCCGTTGCGAGCTACCGCAAGCAAGTCAACCCCGCATCTCCCGAAACCAACCTTGAAATCAACGGCACTTACGACGGCTCGACTTTCAACTATTCGGGTGTTGTCGCCGGCGAAAACAAACAAGGTAGCATCGGCCTTTCCGCACCCTACTACGACAACAACGAATTTCATCAAGTGCTCCGCAGTGTAAGCACGATGTCCACGGGTTTCTCTTTCTCCTTCAAAGTCCCCGTAGTGGCAAACGAAATCGGCGCGGTCAGTTTGACTGCATCCTGTGCTTCCACCGAGAAAATCACCGCTCCCGTAAAGGACGGCGAAATCGACTGCTACAACGTGACTATCTCCCGCTCCACCAAGGTTGACGGCAAGAAACAACGTTTATACTATGCGACCTCTCCCCTTGAACTCGACACCGACGGAGACGGCGCAGTCGACTACAAACCCAAGAAAGCACTTATCAAAATCGTAGAACCCACCGCCGACGGCGAAGTCACCTACACGCTAAAATCGGCAACGTTCACAGAATGAGAAAAAAGGCACTGTAAAATGCAGTGCCTTTTTTAATGATATATGCGACTCTGTCGCATATGATATATTGCTAACGCAATATGATAACTTGCTTGCAAGCATGATATATGCGGGCGACGGTTGCTTTTTCTGCAACACCGCCCGCATATTGTGGATTTTAGTTATAATATCCTGTCATACGGCACCACTAAATCAATTTTTTCCAACTAAGCCGAAGTAGGCGCAGAGTTCTTCGAGTGTTTCGGTTGGGTGTGTTGCTTCTTCGAGAGAGAATGCCGCGCCTTGTTCTTCTTTGCGTTTGCTTGCGGATAGGAGTTTGTTTTTCAGGTCTTCGACGGCAACGTCGGATTTTGCCAAGCGTTCGCTTTCCGAATGGAATTGCGTTTCGACTTCACCTTCGTCTTCACCCTTTGACAAAGAAAATTCACGTGCAAGCACTCTTTCAATTTCGAGTTTCGTTTGCACCGCTACGCTTTCCATATTGAGAGCGTCTTTATCGAAGCGGTATCTTTCTTTGAGTTCGCGATAAACGCCCGTCCACTTCTCTTTGAAAAGTCGAAGTCGTTCAAGTTCCATACCGTAGCGGAGTCTAATATCTGCGGTCAGTTTTTCCGCCTTTTCATTTGCGGCGACAAATGCGGAGGATATGCTTTCTTCGCGCGCGCGATAATCAATAACAATTCTCGTCAATTCGTTGATTTTTTCGGAGAGTTCGGCAATTCGTTCGCGTTGCTCTTTCCCCGACTTCTCAAACTCTGCGTTCGTGGCGGACAGATATTTTTCCACTTCGTCGACGTCGTAACCCCGTCTTTTCAACTTGAACCGCGTGGATTTGTTCTTTTTCATAGGACACCTCGAAAATAAAATGCTCCTTCAATTATGAGTCGAAGGAGCATAAAAGAATTTCCGTCCTATGCGGTATTTTGTCTTATTCTATCATATCAAGTCAATTCCTACCGCCAAGGAGAGTGTTTTTGAGTTTCCAAAGGTTTTCGGACAAGTCCACTTTGTAGTCCTGCGTGTTGACGACTCTGCGGTATTCGGGGAAAAACTCCGCCTTGCTTGCGTCCGCAAATTCGCCGATTTGGGATAGCGTAGGTCTGTCGTAGACGAGTTTGCCGTCCTTGAAAACATCCACCATAAGTTCTTTGATTTCGTAGTTTGTGAAAGTGGTTTTCTTCCAAGTCTGTTCGGGGTGGAAAACGGTGAGCGGTTTTGACGTGTCGAATTCGTCGTCTTTGAGACAGATAAGATCCGCCGCCGCCATACCGTCAACGTACACTCTGACCACTTTTTTGAGTCCGGGATTGGTGGTTTTTTCGTGGGTATTGCTGATTTTGATTTTGGGCACCATCTCCCCTTTCTCGTCCTCGATTGCGCAGAGTTTATACACTCCGCCGAGAGCGGCGTTGTTGTAGGAAGTGATGAGTTTCGTGCCAATTCCGTACACGTCGATTTTTGCGTCCTGCGCCTGCAATGCAAGCAATACGTTTTCGTCAATATCGTTGGATACGAAGATTTTCGCTTCGGGGAAACCCGCGTCGTCAAGCATCTTGCGCGCCTTGCGACTGAGATATGCAAGGTCACCGCTGTCAAGTCGGATACCGAGCGGTTTATGCCCTTCCGCTTTCAGTTTGTTGAACACGCGGATTGCGTTGGGTATACCGCTTTTGAGAGTGTCGTAGGTGTCCACGAGAAGAAGACAACTGTCGGGGTAAATCTTTGCGTACGCCGCGAATGCATCATACTCCGTCGGGAAAGACATAACCCAACTGTGAGAGTGGGTGCCTTTGACTTCGATGCCGAACATTTTGCCGGACAACACGTTGGAAGTCGATCTACAACCGCCGATATACGCGGCTCTTGCGCCGTAGATACCCGCATCCGGTCCTTGCGCGCGACGGAGTCCGAATTCGGATATGGCGGACTTGGTGCATTCGCACAATCTCGAAGCGGTCGTAGCAATCAAGGTTTGGTGATTGATGAAAGTCAGAAGAGCGGTTTCGACGAGTTGCGCCTCGAACATAGGTGCGTTCACCGTCAAAATCGGTTCATACGGGAAAACCATAGTTCCTTCGGGCACCGCCTTTATATCCCCGGTGAAGCGGAAGTTGCGGAGTTTATCGAGAAAGTCTTTCGGGAAAATGCCGAGAGAGTCGAGATATTCAAGGTCGTCTTCGTCGAAATGCAGATTTTGGATATAGTCGATCGCTTGATCGAGTCCCGCCGCTATTGCGTAAGAATAGCCGTTCGTTCCGCGGTAAAACAGGTCGAATGCCGCACGTTTCGATTCCGTACCGCATTGCATATAACCGTTTATCATCGTGAGTTGATAAAGGTCTGTGAGCAAAGTTAGATTTCTTTCTGCCATGATTATTCCTTATGATATAGGCTAAACTGTAGCCTTTGTTTTTTCTTTTTTCGCTATACGGGTTTTGAGAATATTCTCGTCCGCGACGGTTATGCTGTCCACCTTGTAGAGTTTCCAAGCAATCATACCGCTCTTTTTCAAGAAGTTGACCGCGAAGAGATAGTGTTTGACTTCCATAGCGGTGAAAGTTTCGCTCTCGAGCGTACCGCCGACAAACGCATTGTTGACCTTTCTGAATGCGACGACGTTGTCTTTCGTGAGAATGTAAAGCACTCCGAGCGCGAGAGCGACGGGGAACATAACCGCACATGCAACCGTCGTGATAGGCACTGCGTCTATGCGGAGTTGTTCAAGCCAGAGTCTGCCGAGGAAATACCAGAAGAAGTAAAAAATGCCGAGCAATCCGGGGTACTTTTTATTCTTACGCCATACGCAGAAACAGAACACCGCGCCAATCGTATTCCACACCATTTCGTAGAAGAAAGTCGCGGCGAAGTAGCCGGGGACGTTGTCGTAGACTATATCCGCAAATTCCGCTTCGACACCGCTCGGGTGGTCGATATAGACGGAAAACGGGAAAAATTCGGGGATGCCCAAAACGGACGAGGGTTTGCCGAACGCTTCTTGATTGACGAAGTTGCCGAGTCTGCCGATAATCTGTCCGATGAAAAGGGGGACGACGATAAGGTCGAGCACTTGTCCGAAATTCGCTTTTTTGCGCATGCGATACGCAAACACGCAAAGCCCCGCAAAACCGCCGAGTATACCGCCGATTATGGTGAGTCCGCCGTCGCGCACCGCAACCACGTGCAAAAACGCTTCGGTCGAATCTTCACTCCACGCTTCCGCCGAGAAGTATTCTTCGGGGCGTACGATGACGTATAGAAGTCTTGCGCATACGACCGCGATAGGAACAACCCAAAGGAAAAATTCAATGCCGTCGTCTGCGGTGAGATTGATTCTCTTGCCCTGCCACATAAGGTAGGCAAGACCAAGCACCATACCGCACACGATGAACAACGCGTACCAATAAACGGATAGGCTTCCGATAGTGAAAGCGACTCTGTCCATAGAAAGCAAAATCTCCATACTAATCTCCTAAAAATTTCGTTGCGCCGACGGGACGAACGTTGAGTTTGAAAACGTTTTGTTGCTTGAAAATGCGTTTTAACTGTTCGTTTACGCAAGATGAACTGCCTTTTTTGACGAATACGAGTATCGTCCCTGCAAAACCACCGCCGTGTACGCGCTTGCCGACGACGCCGTCGATTTCACCGACTTTGTCAAGTGCGTCTTCGATTTCACGTCCCGCACTCTTCGGCGAATGAAGGTTTTGAAGCTTGAATTTTGAAGACAATCCGCTTTCGTTGACCGCTTCGAGAAAGGCTTTTTCGTCCCCATTTTTGACGGCGTCGAACGCCTTTTCGACACGCAGATTTTCCTCATAATAATGTTCCGCGCGAAGTATCGCTCTGTCGCTGACTTTGCCTTTGAGAGAGTCTTTTTCCGCATAGAATTTTTCGGGGGCGACGTCGCGTAGCACCTTTCCTCCAAGCGCTTCCGCCACCGATTTCATCTCCGCGGGAATTGCCGCATAGTCGTCCGTCAAGTCGCAGTGATCGCCACCCGTCGCGATGACGTAGACGTCAAGATCGAGATCCCATTTCGTGCTTTCGATGACGGGATTTTCAAAGGAACGGAAATCAATCATATTCACTCCGCCCAGTGCGATTGCGCTTTGGTCCATAAGTCCGCAGGGCTTTCCGAAAAATACGCTCTCCGCATATTGCGACGCTTTCGCTTTGAACACCGCGTCGATTTTTCCGTCGTTGTAGACGACGTTGAGAATTTCCGCAATCAACAACTCGAACGCACTCGACGACGAAACACCGCTACCCTTCGGCACGTTAGATACGGTGTAGGCGTTGAATCCGCCGACCTTCTTTCCCGCGCGACGATAGTAGTCCACGATACCCCTGATGAGTGCGGACGACGAACCGAATTCGCTCATTCTGAATTCCACGTCGTCAACGCTGACTTTGAGAGGCGGATAACCTTTGGACTTGACGACGATGATGCCGTCGTCCCTTTTTGAAACCGCTCCCAAAGTGTCAAGACTTATGGATGCGCACAACACTTTTCCTGCGTTGTGGTCGGTGTGATTTCCGACGATTTCGATACGCCCCGGTGACGTGTAGAACGCTTCGGGTTCTTTCCCGGTTTCCTTCACGTGCAGACGGTAGACTTCGCGGAACATATCGCGTTGCACGGGGTTTTTCTCGCCGTAGAAGTCCTGAAACTTCCCGTCCAAAGATTCGTCGTCAAAAATGTTTTGTAAAGACATTGATTTTATCCTCTTTATGCTATATAATAAGGTTATTCTATATTTTAGCACACGCCATTCCCTTTTGCAACATAAAAAGCAATTAGGGTATTTGGAGGATTTATGCCCAGAAGATCTTATGAAGAAATCGCAAGACGAGACGTAAGGCGCCTCATCGATTACGCATGCAAAAATCTCGAACTCGACGGCTATGACGCGGTATACGTTGAGAATTCTCTTCTCAATACGTTCGCACTTTCCGAGCCTTTTCTCGACGATATAGGCACCTACGACCTTTATTCCACTCTCGACTCCCTGTTTTCCTTTGCGGTCAGGAAGAAAATCTACGAAGAACACGAAAGACTTCTGTTTGAAGGCAGAGTTATGGGCGCGCTTATGCCTATGCCGTCCGCAGTCGTCGAGCGTTTCGATGCGATAGCGTCGTACACGAGCAGTGCGGATGCGGCGAAATGGCTCCAAAAACTCGAAGAAAACTCCACTTATCTCCGCCGTCCCGACCTTGATAAAAATGTCAAGTGGGTGCATAATGCGGAAAGAGGGGATATCGTCGTCACGATAAACCTTGCAAAACCCGAAAAGACTCCCGAAGAAGTCGAACGTGCCAAAAATGCGAAAACGGGATACCCCAAGTGCGTACTTTGTGCGGAAAATCTCGGTTTCTACGGGAACGCGGGACAACCCGCAAGACAACATATCCGCACCATTCCTATCGAACTCGACGGCGAAGATTGGTTTATGCAATTCTCCCCCTACGAATATTTTGAAGAACACGTCATCGCAATTTCCGCAGAACACCGTCCTATGAAACTCGACGAATCCGCTTTCAGAAGAATGCTCGACTTTGTCGACCTTTTCCCCGAATACTTCATCGGCTCGAACGCGCCCCTTCCTATCGTCGGCGGATCCGTGCTTGCGCACGACCACTACCAAGGCGGAAGAAAAGTCCTGCCCGTGTTCAGTCGTCCCGCAAGAAAACACTACCTTATGGCAGGTCATCCCGAAGTTACGGTGTCGATAGTGGACTGGTATAACTCCGTCGTCCGCATTGAAGGCAAACATCGCGAAAGCGTGGTGAAAGCGGCGGAAGCATTCCGCTCCGCGTGGGACAACTACTCCGACGAAAGCGTGAACGTCATCGCAAAAACCAACGCTCAACACAACACCGTCACCCCCATTGCGTATCTCAACGACGAAGGGGAATATGCGATCATTCTCATTCTGCGCAACAACCGCACCGACGAGAAACACCCCTACGGCATCTTCCACCCGACCGAAGATATGCACAATATCAAGAAAGAGTCTATCGGCATAATCGAAGCGATGGGGCTCTTCATTCTTCCCGGAAGACTGCAAGCGGAAAGCGAAAATATGCGCGGTTACTTCACAGGAGCGACTCCCCTGAACTTTGCGGAACTCGCAAACGAAACTCACCCCCTGCACAAGCATTTCGGAATGATAGCGCAAATCGCATCTTCTTGCGGGACTTCATTGTCAGAGGCAAAAGCGGAAGAGGCAATCACCGACTATATCAACACGACTTGCGAAAAAATCCTTGATTGCACCGCGGTGTTCAAGTCCGACGAACAGGGCAAAAACGCTTTCGACAAATTCATCAAGTCCGTCGTAGAATAAAAAAGTCTTGTCAAAATTCAGTTTTTGACAAGCACAAATTCTACGAAAAACAGCAACTTTGTTTTTGAAAAACGGTTGCCGAAACCGCTTGAAAGAGTTTGCGATAATATTCGTTTCAATCGCAAAACAAACGTTTAATCAATGAAAAACGCACCGATAAAGGTGCGTTTTTGTTATTGTCAATGTTTTTTTGTTTTGTTGGTCAGAGAGTGATTCTCGACGACAATGCACGCGACAAAGTGTTCTCGTCCGCATACTCTATCACCGAGCCTTCGGGGAGTCCCCTTGCTATTCTCGTCACTTTTATGCCGAGCGGTTTTATCAGTCGCGCGATATACATTGCAGTCGCTTCCCCTTCGACGTCGGGATTGGTCGCAAGGATGACTTCTTCGACTTCAGGAGTCAGTCGCGCAAGCAATTCTTTGATGTGTATGTCGTTGGGCCCCACCTTGTCCATAGGGGAAATCACACCGTGCAAAACGTGGTAGACACCCTTGTAGTCCTTGACCTTTTCGAGTGCGATGACGTCTTTCGGCTCTTTGACGACGCATATCGTTTTCGGGGAGCGAGTCGCGCAAATTTCGCATACGTCCCCTTCGGTGAAGTTTCCGCAAACCGAGCAGAAATGCACCTTTTCACGCACGCCCTTTATCGCATCGATGAGAGAGTCTATATCTTCGTCGGGAGCGTTCATGAGCGCATAGGCATACCTTGCCGCCGTCTTTTCGCCGACGGAAGGCAATTTGCCGAGTTCCGCTATCAGTCTTGCAAGTGGTTCGATATATTTCATCTGACCGTCAATCCTTTTCTCGAAAAACTATATTAGAAAAGTCCGCCCGCCGCTCCGCCGAGAGGTCCGAGAAGTTCTTGGGAGAGTTCGTCCGCCGCCTTCATCGCTTCGTTGAGCGCCGCAAGCACCATATCTTCGAGCATTTCTACGTCGTCGGGATCAACCGCTTCGGGTTTGATCGTGATCGCAACGGGAGTCTTGTTGCCTTTGAGAGTGACTTCCACCATACCGCCTGCCGCAGTACCGGTCACTTCTTCTTCCGCCAATTGTTCTTGCGCTTCTTGAAGTTTTCTTTGCATCATTTGCGCTTGTTTCATTATTTGTTGCATGTTGCCGCCGCCGAATCCGCCGTAGCCCATAAGTTACCTCCGAAGGTTATTTTATTTCGATATAATTCCCGAACATATCTTTGAGATAGGGAATAGTTTTATCTTCTTCTATGATTTTGATTTCTTCGATTTTGAGGGTGAGATCGCTCTTTTTCTCGAAAATCGAATTGATGAGATCCTTGTTTGCTTTCGTGGTGATTAGGTCGTAGGTGGACTGCTCGCTCACGGACACGACGAAATAATTTCCGTCAATTTTCACGTCCGCGCCCACGATTGCAAGCGCAAGGATTTTGTTTCCTTTGTTTTCAAGCTCGGACGCCACCGATTTCCACACCTGTCCGGCATCCGACTTGGCAGGTGCGCCGTTAAAACCCGAGCGGGCTAACTGTTGCAATTTCTTTTCAAGGACGGCGATTTTTCCTTCGAGTTCCCTGATTTTCTCGTTTCCGACGTCCCCGCCGCCGTTGCCTATTGCGCAAGATACGACGGTCGCTTCGAGCAAAATCCTGTGTTGCGAACTGAATTTGAATTCCCCTTCGAGAGCGTTCATCGCTTTCATTATGCTCATGCACCTTGCCACGCTATACTTGTCCGCTATGCGTTTTAGAAACACGTAGGTCGAGTCGGGGATTGACAACAACGACTTCGCGTTTCCGCACGACTTGATATATAGCACGTTGCGGAAGGTTGCCGCAAGGTCCTGCGCGAGAGTGGGTACGCTCTTGCCAAGGTCGCAAGTTTCCGCGACTATGCGCAGTGCTTCTTCGACGTTTCCGCCTGCGATTTCGTCCGCAAGGGTTGCAAGTCTCACGGGGTCCGACGTGCCCAACACTTCAAGCACGCTCTTATAGGTCACGTTCCTATTCGAATAGGAAACGCACATATCCGCAATGGACAATGCGTCGCGCACGCTACCCTGTCCCGCATTTGCGATGACGTCGACGCCTTCGGGCTCGTATGCGATTCCGTTGTCGTCGAAGATGAAACGAATACGCTCCGCAATCTTTTGAGCGGGTACGAGTCTGAAATCGAAACGCAAGCAACGAGAAAGTATCGTCGCGGGAATTTGCCTGACTTCCGTCGTCGCAAGGATGAATATCGCATGCGCGGGCGGTTCTTCAAGCGTTTTGAGAAGGGCGTTGTACGCACCCTTTGAGAGCATGTGCACTTCGTCGATGATGTAGACTTTGTACTTGCCTATCGTGGGTGGGAACAAAACCTTGTCCGTCAATTCGCGGACTTGATCGACGGAGTTATTGGAAGCCGCGTCGATTTCGAGCACGTCGAAATTGCCGTTCAAAGTGAGTTCACGACAAACGTCGCACTTTCCGCAGGGGGAATAGTCCACGGGCGTGGGACAGTTGACCGCTCTTGCGAAGATTTTCGCAACCGAAGTCTTGCCCGTACCGCGCGTGCCTGTGAAAATGTACGCATGCCCGATAGTGCCTGTTGCAATTTGATTTTTCAACGTTCGCACGATATGGTCCTGTCCGATGACGTCGTCAAAGGTTTCAGGGCGGTATCTGCGATATAAAGATGTGTACGCCATAGGAAGTATTATAAACTATTTAAGAATATAATGCAAGAAAAATATCCGCGCACGCCTAGAAAATGCGAACGAAGAAAAATGCACGCGCAAAAACTCTCAACCTATCTCGTTTGTCAAAGCGATATAGCAATTCACAAGTTGTATCGTCTGATGCCGTAGCGAAGACAAAGCACCCGCCGTATCCCCGCTTTCAACACCGTCGACAAGGGCAAGACAAGTCACGAGAGCGAGTTTCAACGAAGTGATTTTTTCATCATTAGAGTTTTTAGTGTTTTCGTAGAACACGGACTTTATCTCGTCGATTTTAGCATATAAAACACCTAATTGAGTGTTTAACTCCTGCAAAGATATACTGCCGTCCGCAACGGAATTTGTGAGCGAATACAGTCCGTCGAACGCCACGTCGAAGTAGGTCAACGCACCTTTAATCACGTCGTCGTCCTTGCCGTAATCCACCTTTTTTGAAGTCTTTTTCACAAGGTATGCACCAGCATAATCAAGCGCACCAAGCACGTCGTTTGCACCCTTTTCCGTAGGATAGACCGCAAGCAAAATCTTGTTTCCGTCCGCTATGTCGAGATACCCCGCCCCGCCTTTCTTTTTGATGACGTTTGCCGTTTCCCTTGCCATACTCCGATTTTCCCCGCCGTCCACGCATATGAAATAAAACGCGCGCCCGTCCGTACTTTCCCTGAAAACCGCGGACACAATGCTATCCCCGCCTATGAAAAAACTGAGCGCAATCGTCATCACAAAACAAAGCACAATCGTTGCCACGACCATACCGTCCACCCTATCCGCACGTCTCCGATTTCTCCGCATAAAAAACTATATGAAACCCACCAACCCCATATGCAAACAACCCACCTTATCCGAAAAAACATACAAGAAAACGTACAAGAAAACATACAAGTCTTGACTTGTGAAAAATAATATGTTATTTTGAAATCGGTAAATAATAGAGGTGCTTATGGATAAATATATACCCCCTTACGACTTGACCGACGAGATGATTGAACTCACGTCCGAAATCATGGAGAATTTGGGAAAACTCAGCAATATCAACGACTTGAAAAAGTTGCCAAATCTTCGCAGAGTAAATCGCATAAAATCAATACAATCTTCTCTCGCAATCGAAAACAATACCCTATCTCTTGCGCAAGTTACCGACGTCATCAACGGAAAGCGCGTTTTAGGTCCGCAAGACGATATACTTGCAGTAAAGAATGCTTTTGAAGTCTACAAGTCTATCCCGTCTTTCAACCCGTACTCCATTGACGACCTAAAAAAAGCGCACGGCATTATGATGAAAGATTTAATGGTCGGTGCAGGAGATTTCCGCACAAGCGCAGTCGGCGTTTTCAATGAAAAAGGCGAAGTTATCCATATCGCTCCCCCGCACGATATGGTTGACGGTCTTATGGCGCAACTTTTCGACTGGTTGCAGACAAGCAAAGCACCTATGCTTATCCGCTCTTGCATATTCCACTATGAATTTGAGTTCATTCACCCATTCGGCGACGGAAACGGCAGAACGGGCAGACTTTGGCAAACCGTCCTTCTCGCAAATTGGAAACCTATCTTTGAATGGATACCCATCGAAAGCATAATCAAAAATCACCAAGAAGAATACTACTACGCAATTAGGCTCTCAACGTCCGAAGGCAAGTCGAATCAGTTTATACTGTTCATGCTCAACGTCATAAAGCAAGCAATAGAAGAAATCGAAACCGACACACGCAACCATCAAAGGCACTTGAACAAACAAATCGACGCATTGTTGTCGGTCGTCGAAACCTACCCTATGTCCGCACTTGAACTTATGGAAAAACTCGGTTTGAAATCTCGTCAAACTTTCCGCAACAACTATTTGCGCCCGGCGCTTGAAGCGGGACTAATCGCAATGACAAATCCCGACCAACCCACGTCATGCAATCAACGCTATTATAAGGTCTAACTGCGCATATAAGAACGCTCGTTCATAGAAAGTGCGAACATATCTTGTCACAGTTCCCCCTTCCTCACGTGTTTCCCCAATCGACGTTCCCCCTTGAAAGGGAACCCACGTCGCCTGCGTTCGCAGGGGGCAACACTCGGCGCTCGCATAGAAAAGCGTCGTTTCGGCTTATTCCACTGCGCTTTGTGTGCGCCGCTACGCGAAATAGAGTGCGCACAGTCGCTTGTACTGTTCGTCAAGCTCGGCACTCGAAGTTCTCGCCGCCGTTGCGGCTCGTGTTCCGTCTTCGAAAAAGCAAGTGCGCACTAACACACGCTCATAGTTTAGTGCAAAAATGCCGAGCGAGACACAGGGGTATCCCCACTGCGAAAACAAGCGAACGGCAATATGATTACGCACTATGTTTGAACAGGCGCAGTTTTTCGCAGAAGGGGAAAAAGGAGCAAGGCTCTGCGCATAGAAAGCCGTCGCAGAGGGCATAGCGCAAAGTGCCTTGTGACGCGCTCGGCACTCGAAGTTCTCGCCGCCGTTGCGGCTCGTGTTCCGTCTTCGAATAAGTGAGTGCGTTTTCTCGTTCAAACTACAAAAGTGCGTATTGGGGACGGAGCAAAAATACGCACTACTGCGTAATTTTGCTCCGTCCCCAAGCCGCACTTTATCCACAATATGCAGACGGTGGCGCGATAAGCGACTGTCGTCTGCATATATCATACGCGGAGCGTATATCATATGGCGTGAGCCATATATCATACTTGCAACGCAAGTATATCATTGAAAAAGCACTGCAATCGCAGTGCTTTTTCCTATTCTTCCACAAATTGTTCGACGGGTATTCCTGCTTCGTTGAAGAGTTCCATCGAGAATTCGTCGGGGTACGGGTGCTTGTAGACAACACGCGCGATACCGCTATTGATGATTATTCTCGTGCAAATCGTGCAGGGTTGGTGGGTGCAATAGAGAGTCGCTCCGTCGACGGATATGCCTTTCTTTGCGGCTTGTGCGATAGCGTTTTGTTCCGCGTGGACTGCGTAGCACTTCTCTTGTTGCGTACCGCTCTTGATACCGAGTTCGTCGCGCATGCAATAGCCCTTGTCGCGGCAGTTGAAGATGCCCGAAGGCGCACCGTTATACCCGGTGGTCAGGATGCGTTTATCCTTGACGATGACCGCGCCGATTGCTCTACCCTTTCTTGCGCAACTCGTCCAAGTGGACACGAGTTCAGCCATATCCATAAAGCGTTTATCCCATCTATCCATAAATTCCTCCGAAAGATAAAAATGTTTTATTGCTATTTTGTTAAACATATATTATCATATAAAGACGGTTGCTTCAACAATCTTTTTCAAATTTAGTCAAAAATTTGTGACATAAACTATTGACATTTGGCAAACGAAGATTTAGAATGTTAGCAATCAAGCACGAAGAGTGCCAAATAATTTATTCGGAGGCAATATATGACAATCAAACCTTTGTTCGACAAAGTAGTTTTGAAAGCAATCGAAAACGATGAAACCACCGCAAGCGGAATCGTCCTTCCCGGCACCGCTCAAGAAAAAACTCAAACCGCAATAGTTGTTGCAGTCGGTCCCGGCGGAATCATCGACGGTAAAGAAGTCAAAATGCAAGTCAGCGTAGGCGACAAAGTTCTCTACGGCAAATATAGCGGCAGCGAATTCAAAATCGACGGACAAGACATCGTGGTCGTCCGTCAAGCGGATATTCTCGCAATCGTAGAATAAGGAGGCAGTTTATGGCTAAACAATTCAAATACGGCGACGACGCAAGAAAGGCTCTCGAAGCAGGCGTCGACACTCTCGCAAATACCGTCAAAATCACTCTCGGTCCTAAAGGCAGAAACGTCGTTCTCGACAAGCCTTACGGCGGTCCGCTCGTCACCAACGACGGCGTGACTATCGCAAAAGAAATCCAAGTGGAAGACCCGTTTGAAAATATGGGCGCGGCGATCATCCGCGAAGTCTCCACCAAGACCAACGACGTAGCGGGCGACGGCACCACCACCGCGGCGGTCCTTGCACAAGCAATCGTCAAAGAAGGTCACAAAAACGTTGCGGCGGGCGCAAATCCTATGGTCCTCAAGAAAGGTATCGCGTACGCAACCGAAGTCGCGGTCGAAGAACTCAAGAAGATTTCCAAACCCGTGACCGATAGCAAGTCTATCGCACAAGTCGGCGCAATCTCCGCGGCGGACGACGAAATCGGCAATCTCATCGCGGAAGCAATGGACAAAGTCGGCAAAGACGGCGTCATCACCATCGAAGAAGGCAAAGCAATGACCACCGAACTCACCGTCGTCGAAGGTATGCAATTCGATCGCGGATACGTGTCCCCCTACCTTGTCACCAACACCGACAAAATGGAAGCGGATCTCGACAGTCCCGTCATTCTCATCACGGACAAGAAAATCAGCAACGTGCAAGAACTTCTTCCCCTTCTCGAACAAGTTGTCAAGAACGGTCTGAAACTTCTCATCATCTCGGACGAAATCGAAGGCGAAGCACTCACCACCATCATCGTCAACAAACTCAAAGGCGTGTTCAACTGCGTAGCGGTCAAGGCACCCGGTTTCGGCGACAGAAGAAAAGCGTATCTCGAAGACATCGCAATTCTCACTGGTGGCACCTATATCAATAGCGATCTCGGCTACGAACTCAAAGACGTCACTCTCGATATGCTCGGCAGAGCGAAATCCGTCAAGGTCGGCAAGGACAACACCACCATTATCGGCGGCGCGGGCGATCCCCAAGCGATCCAAGACAGAGTCAAATCCATTCGCACCCAAATCGAAGCAAGCACGTCCGATTACGACAAAGAAAAACTCCACGAAAGAGTTGCAAAACTCGCAGGCGGCGTGGCGGTTATCGGCGTAGGCGCGGCGACCGAAGTCGAAATGAAAGAACGCAAAATGCGTATCGAAGACGCACTCAACGCAACTCGCGCGGCGGTTGAAGAAGGTATCGTCCCCGGCGGCGGCGTGGCACTTCTCAAGATCGCTCCCGCAGTCAAGAAAGCGTGCGCAAAACTCGAAGGCGACGTCAAGACGGGTTCCACTATCGTTCTCAAAGCACTCGAAGCACCTATCCGTCAAATCGCGGAAAATGCAGGTGTTGACGGCGGCGTCGTGGCGGCGACTATCTCTGCGGCAAGAAGTGCAACCTACGGTTACGATGCGGCGAAAGACCGCTACTGCGATATGATCGAAGCGGGTATTCTCGATCCGACCAAAGTCGCGCGTTGCGCACTGCAAAACGCGGCGTCCGTAGCATCCACCCTGCTCACGACCGAAGCACTCGTCACCGACATCAAAGAGCCTATGCCCGCTCCTGCAATGCCCGCAGGCGGAATGGACTACTAAGATAAGTCAATTCAAAAACCCGACTGCAAAGTCGGGTTTTCTTTTGCTATGTTTCAATTTGCAAGCAAATTGCATTTTCAGGTATAACGATAAAACTCTGCGATAAAAAGTACTACTGAAAAGCACAATAAAAACTTCGCGATAAAAAACGCACAACTTTTCATTGTGCGTTTTCGTTTATGATTGAGTTAGTTTTTTTGTGAGTATTTTGCTATTGAGTTTTATTCTGTTGAGTTTTGCAAGCGTTAAGTATTGTCGGCGATTGAATTTGTCGAAGTTTTTGGAATTTGATTTCCGTTCAACTCAAATTACTTCAATTCGTCGTACTTCTTCTGCATCATCTCGTCGATATAGGCGAGAGCGTTGTCGTAACTCACTTTTTCCATTGCCATAGTCGCGCGGTCGGTGACTTCGATTTCGCCGTTTGCAAGTCCTCTGGGACTGACTACGACTCTTATCGGCATACCCATAAGGTCGGCATCCGCGAATTTCACACCGGGACTGACGTTTCTATCGTCGAAGAGCACGCAAACTCCCTTTGCTTTGAGTGCTTCGTAGAGCGCAAACGCCTTTTCTTTGACGGTTTCATCGTCGATACGGATTGCGCAGATATGCACTTTGTAGGGGGCGACGGTGATAGGCAGGATGAGTCCCGCTTTGTCGTTGGATTCTTGCGCTATGGATGCAATCGCGCGGCCTACGCCGATGCCGTAGCAACCCATAATAGGAGTGACCGATTCTCCCTTTTCGTTGAGGACGGTCATACCCATAGACGCGGTGTATTTCGTGCCGAGTTGGAAGATATTGCCGATTTCGATACCGTTTTCAAGGTGAAGGGGTTTTCCGCAAACGGGGCATCTATCCCCTGCGTTGACCTTCGCTATGTCCACGAAACTGTCGGGGTTGATATCTCTTGCGACGTTGACGCCCTTGACGTGATAATCCGCCTTGTTTGCGCCGATGACCATATTATACGCGCCCTTCAAGGACTCGTCGTACACGATGATACCGTTTTTGAGATTGAGACCGACGGGACCGATATTGCCTGCGACAAGCCCGGATTCCTCGTCTGCATCCCAAGGTACGATATTCTTTTTGATAGCCTTTTTGAGTTTTGCTTCGTTGACTTCGAGGTCGCCCCTGATGAATGCGACGACGACTGTTTGCTCACCCTTGACCGCATAGACGACCGCTTTGATTGTATTGTAGGGTTTCACGCCGATATAGTCGCAAACCGCGTCGATGTCGTGCGCCTTGTCCGTGAATACTTCTTCCATGGGGATATCTTCGCCGAAATCCACTTCGGGACGGACGCCTGCGGCGACTTCCATATTGGATTTATATCCGCATTCGTCGCAAAGGACGAGAGTGTCTTCGCCAACTTCGGTGAGGAGCATAAATTCGTGCGCTACGCTACCGCCCATCATACCGCTATCCGATTTGACTGCGATGAAGTTTTTGAGTCCGATACGGCGGAAGATATTGAAATACGCCTCGTACGCTCTTTCATAATATTTCTCAAGGTCTTCTTGGGACATATGGAAGGAATAAGCATCCTTCATCGTGAACTCTCTCACGCGGATAAGACCACCCCTACAACGAGGCTCGTCGCGGAATTTGGTCTGGATTTGGTAGATCATAAATGGAAGTTGGTTGTAGCTCGACACGGTGTTTTTCGCCATATGAACCGCCGCCTCTTCGTGAGTCATACCAAGGAGCATATCCTTTCCGCCCCTATCCTTGAAGCGCACCATTTCACTGCCGATAGACGAATATCTGCCCGACAAATCCCACATTTCGCGAGGCATAACGACGGGAAATTTGACTTCTTGACCGTCGATTTTATTCATCTCGTCGCGGATGATATTCTCGATATTGAGAGCCATCAACTGGGCGGGACTGGTGAGCGAAAAAATGCCGTTCGCAACGGGTTTGATATAGCCTGCGCGAGCAAGCAATACGTGACTGAGAATAGATACGTCCGACGGCGCTTCTTTGACGCGTTCGCCGACAAGTTTACTGAGTAGCATAGTGCCTAATTTCCTTTAATTATTTATCTATGTGATTATATACTCAAAATCAATATAACGCAAGAGTTTGAGCCGATTTGCCCCCGAAAACGAAAACCCGCGACAAAATCGCGGGCGCTTTCTGCGGTAAACAAACCTTAAACCAACTACAACTCCACCCCATATTCTTCAATCAAATAATCGTCTACGATTTCATTGATATACGGATTTAGAATATCATAAAAACCTTGACACTCTTTTTTTATGGTAGCTTCTTTATTTTCCGCATACGCTGAAGACTCCAAAACCTCGGTTGCATACTCCGGCGATACATCTTTTGAAATCACAAAAATAAATTCTTGCTCGGTAAGTTTGTCCCAAATAACGTAAAATACGTATGCTTTGTTATAATCAAATTCAAACCGGTATTCAAGATCTCCGTTTTTGCGTCCTAACCCCATAAAATACGATGACAAAAAGAACAGTCCCCAATATTCTTTGTCGCTTTCTATGCTCAAGGTCATATCGATTTCCATTTTTATGCGCTCGTTTTCATAGTCGCTCACACGGGAAAAGTCTTCTCTGAACACGTCTTCTGCGGTACGATCTTCATAAAAACTCTCGGCAATAGATATCCAATGTGCAAGCGCATTTTCGCTTATATCAATAAACGACACATATGCCTGTTCACACTCGGTGCTAGCGGACAAACCACGTTGAGAGTATATCGTTTCGATATTATCGTCAATTGCTTTATTCACTTCGCCACTAAATGCCACGTCGTAACCACGCGGTAAATACTTGTAAGAATTTTGCCAATATGCTCTGCCGCTCGTCGCAAAATCAACGTCACCAAACGTGTATTCGTAGTCCATATAATTGTACCACTTCGTCTTTTCGGCAGACTCAAGCAATTCGTTGCGAGTAATAATCCAATAGTCCTCGACTCTTAAATCGTTTCCGCCGTTGGTTTCGTTGTCCGTATTATCGTTATCAGGCACAGAATCAGGCGCAGGCGAAGTCGCATCGTTGCACGCAACGAATGAGAAAACGCCAAGCACGAACAACAACATCAATATCAATGCGATTGTTTTTCTCATAACTCCACCCTTTTCCGATGATTTTTTTGCAATAATTCTCCCTGATTTAATTTTAGCAAAGAGCGGAAATGGTGTCAATATCGAATTTTGTCGACAACGTTGTGTCAATCGGTTGACATATAGGCTCATTATATATATAATGCAATCATTACGTTTGTTTAGTTTTGCTAAACTTTTGGCTTAAAATTGCGAAACGTAATAAACTTTCGGTTGAAAATGCCTAAACCGACCGAAAAGTTTAGGCAGAGTAAACAAAAATTCCGCCCCCGCGGAAAAGAGGATAATATGGAACTGGGTGTAAAAATCAAAAGACTGCGCCTACAAAAAAATCTGACGCAAGAAGAACTCGCCGACCGTTGCGAACTCACAAAGGGGTATATCTCGCAACTCGAAAACGAACTCACTTCCCCGTCTATCGCGACTCTCGAAGACATTTTGAACGCATTAGGCACCACGCCCGCGTCCTTCTTCAGCGACGAGAAAGACGAGAAAATCGTGTTCACGGACGACGAATTTATCGAAAAAATCACGGACGGCTACAAGTTTGAATGGCTCGTCCCCAATGCGCAGAAAAACGAAATGGAACCTATTCGCGTGACCATCGAACCGCACACTTCTCTCGAAGAAGACGTACCGCACGAAGGCGAAGAGTTCGGCTACGTGCTGTCGGGGCGCATCGTCCTGCACCACGGCAATAGCGCGCAAATCGTCAAGAAAGGCGAAGTGTTCTATTTCTCTTCGGCAAAGGTTCACAAAATCGAAAATCGCACCGCCGAAAAAGCGGTCGTACTCTGGGTGGCAAGTCCCCCTACTTTTTAAGGTAAATCAATTTGCGAGGTACGCATATGACCGTCACAAACGACACAATCATTCAGATCAAAAACGTCACGAAAACCTACGGCAACAAGGACGCCGTCAAGAACGCAAGTCTTGTCATCAAGCGCGGTGAATTCGTCACGTTGCTCGGTCCGTCGGGTTGCGGAAAGACCACTACGCTACGTATGATAGCGGGTTTTGAAATGCCCACGAGTGGAAAAATCATCTTCAACGGCGAAGATATTACGGACACTCCGCCCTACCTTCGCAAGGTCAACACCGTGTTCCAAAAGTACGCGTTGTTCCCCCACCTCAACGTGTTCAACAATATCGCGTTCGGTCTGAAATTGAAGGTCGTCCCCAACGGCACGAAGGTCAACCGCAAAGGCGAAACCGTCCAACTTTTCCGCAAACTCACCAAGGACGAAATCAAACAGAAAGTGAACTCCGCTCTCAAAATGGTCGACCTTGAAGACTACGGTCATAGAAACGTGTCGTCGCTTTCGGGCGGTCAACAACAGAGAGTCGCAATCGCACGCGCACTCGTCAACGAGCCCGAAGTTCTTCTTCTCGACGAACCGCTCGGCGCACTCGATCTCAAGATGCGCAAGGATATGCAACTCGAACTCATGAACATGCACGAGAAACTCGGCATAACGTTCATCTACGTCACCCACGACCAAGAAGAAGCGTTGACGATGTCCGACAAAATCGTCGTCATGCGCGACGGCGTGATCCAACAAATCGCGTCCCCCGAAAAGATTTACGACGAACCCGCAAACGCATTCGTCGCGGACTTCATCGGTGAGAGCACCATACTTTCGGGCGTTATGCTCGAAGACTACAAAGTCGAATTTTGCGACACCGTTTTCGAGTGCGTTGACAAGGGCTTCCACCACCACGAACCTATCGACGTCATCATCCGTCCCGAAGATCTCAAAATACTCGAAAAGGACGATAAACAATCCATTTTGAACGCTGAAGTGCTTTCTTGCGTATTTAAGGGCGATCACTACCAAGTCACTCTCCTTGCAAAAGAGAACGAACTCATCGCTCACGATACGGCTTGTTACGAAGTCGGCTCGACGGTCGGTCTTTATATCAAACCCTTCGACCTTCATATCATGCACAAGGCGCGTATCATCAACGAAATCGACACCGAAATGGCGGACGAAAATCTCGTGCTTATCTCGGGCGGACAGTTTGAATGCAATTCCACTCTCCCCGCAGGCACCCCCGTCAAAGTCACTATCGACTTCGACGACGTCGAAATCACGGACGACGAATCGGACGGCGTCATCGGCGCAACCGTCGTCAGCAGTATTTATAAAGGCAGTTACTATCAATGCATCGTCCGCACGGACGACTACTACGACTTCTTCGTGGACACCGACGACGATTGGCTCAAAGGCGACCGCGTAGGTATCAATATCCACAAGGATAAAATCATCGTCGAAGAGCGCGAAGCAATCAACGAAGACGAAGTCATCGAAGTCCCCGACGTCGTCGTGGACGAAGTCGACACCGCTCTCCAAGAGCAACTCGCCGAAGAAATCAAAACGGAAGTCGAAACAATCGCCGAAGAAGAAGACCTAACCGTCATCTACAACGACGAAACCGCAGGCGCGGAGGACGAAGCAAAGTGAAACAGTTTCTCAAAAAATTCAAGATGACGAAAAGAGTTTTCAGTTATCCTTATATACTGTTCATGCTCCTTTTCGTCGTGGTACCGCTTGCGATGATATTCGTCTATGCGTTTCTCGACAACAACCACAACTTCACCTTCGAGAATTTCCGCATATTCTTCACGTCGCAAAGTTCGTTGTACGTGCTGGGCAACTCGGTATTCGTGGGAGTCGTGACGACGGTCATATGTCTGTTGCTCGGCTACCCCGTCGCGTACATTCTCTCGAAGAGCAAAAACAGCGGAAAATTCCTTGTTCTTCTCTTCGTGCTTCCCATGTGGGTTAACTTCCTTATCAGGACTCTCGCGACAAAAGCAATCTTCATGGCTATCGGCGTTGAGCTTGGCATGGGCACCGTCCTTTTCGGTATGGTCTACAACTACCTACCCTTTATGATTCTGCCCCTGCACACCACCATTTGCTCAATCGACAAGAGTTATATCGAAGCGGCGAAAGACCTTGGCGCAGACAATACCACCGTATTTCTCAAAACCATTCTTCCCCTGTCGAAGAGCGGAATTTTGTCGGGTATCACGATGGTTTTCATTCCCACCATATCCACCTACGCGATTTCCCAACTACTCTCCAACGGAAAAATCTTCCTTTTCGGTGACAGTATCGAACTCAAATTCTCGCAGGATATGTACGGCGTGGGCGCGGTTATGAGTCTTGTCATGCTCGCATTCGTGCTCATCTCGAGTTTCGTCATGAACCGCTACAATAAGGACGGCAACGTCGGGAGGTCGCTATGGTAAAGAAAATTCTCGAAAAATCCTATCTTTTCATCATCCTTGCCCTGTTGTACGCCCCTATCGTGTTCATAATGGTCTACTCGTTCTCGGGTTCGTCCAACTTCAATTTCGACAACGGCTTCACGTTCGACAGCTATTCGGCAATCTTCACGTCGGATAAGTCCGAAGCGCTTTGGGATGCGGTCGGCAACACCTTCCTCATCGCAACCGTATCTTCCGTCGTGTCCACCATTCTCGGCACTTTTGCGGCAATCGGTATCTTCGCGCTCGGCAAGCGTATGAGAAGAGCGGTCGAAACCGTCAACCAATTTCCTATCATCAATAGCGAAGTCGTCATGGCGGTATCCTTCATGATATTCTTCGTCACCTGCCGTTTTGCAGAAGGTTATATCCGCTTGTTCATCGCGCACATAGCGTTCTGCACCCCCTACGTAGTCCTGTCCGTCCTGCCAAAACTCGAAAGCATGGACCCCAATATCTACGAAGCGGCTCTCGATCTCGGCGCAAATCCTTTCAAGGCGATGATGAAAGTTATGTTCCCCATCATCTCCCCCGCGATTATGTCCGGATTCGTCATGGCGTTCACTCTCTCGGTCGACGACTTCATCATCACGCAAATCAACAAGGGCGCGGCAACCGGTATCAACACCCTGTCCACCTATATTTATTCGGACGCACGCGTACAAGGACTCGAACCTTTCTGGTATGCGATATTCTCAATCATATTCGTCATCGTGCTTGCGATAGTTTTGGTTGCGAATTTCGTCCGCTCCACCAACAAAAAGGAGGTATCCAAAATTGAAAAAGCGTAACGTCACGATTGCAATTTTATTGATACTCTCCTTGCTCTTCGCACTCACTCTCACCGCCTGCAACGAAAGCGAAGACGGTGTGAAAACGGACACTCTCGTCATCTACAACTGCGAAGACTATATCGACGATAGCGCAGAGACAAACCGCCTGACCGCATTCAAGGCGCACTACAAAGAAGTCACCGGCAACAATCTCGAAATCGTCTACACCACCTACGACACCAACGAAACCATGCTCACCAAGGTGCTCAACAACGATGCGACTTCCGTCGATATCATCTGCCCCAGTGAGTACGCCATTCAAAAACTCATGGCGAACGGTCGTCTTGCGAATATCTCTGAACTCGTAGCGGAATATAGCAAAACTTATCCTTATCTCAACCTTGACAAAGGCACCATGTCCAACACCGAACCTATGTTCGTGGACTCCATAACCGCAGAGTTTACAGGCATTTCCACTGGTAGCGGCACCGGCAATATGGTGGACTATATGGTCCCTTATATGTGGGGAACTATGGGACTTCTCTACAACGTCAAGTACGTCACCAAAGAAGATCTCGACTCGCAATGGAGTTTGCTTTGGAACGTCAACGGTAGCGAAGTGCTCGAAAATAAAATTCTAGTCAAAGACTCCGTCAGAGAAACTTTCGTCGCGGGAATTATGTACTTGCTCGAAAACGATATGCTCCCCGAAAAGTACACCCAAATGCCTATCACCACTCTCATCAACTGCACCGACGACGAACTTCTCGATCTCGTTGAACAGGTCCTCACCGAACAACGTTCGCATATCTCGGGCTACGAAGTGGACTTCGGCAAAGACGATATGCTCAACGAACTCGTCTATATCGACCTTGCTTGGTCGGGGGACGCTATGTGGGCAATCGAAGAGAGTTACGACGAAGATAATCTCTACTACAACCCCCGCACGGGTGAGTACGACAACTACTATCTCGACTACTACGTCCCGGTTGACGAAGAAGGCAACGAAACGGGTAATATCTGGTTTGACGGTTGGGTCATCCCCACCACTTCCCCGAATAAACTCGCCGCGACGATGTTCATCGACTTCATGAATGCGCCCGAAAACGCAATCTACAACAGTATCTATATCGGCTACACTTCCGCGGTCGCAAGAGAAAAAATGATGTTCACCTACGTCGGCGAAGGCGGTGAGTTTGACAAGGTCGACGACGAATACGTCCCGTCCGATAACGGTGAGTACGCTCTCAACGAAGACGTCTACTCCGCACTCGTGGACAGTGAATACGCCGTTAGCCCCGAAGACAACGACGGTGAATACGACTTCTCATTTTTCGAAGACACTCGTCGCTACCCCGAAGAGTCCGAAAAACTCGGCATTATGCGCGACTTTGGCGACAGACAAGACAACATCACCACCCTTTGGGAAAACGCAAAAGTCGGCAACGACGTGCCGTGGGAACTTATCTGGTGCACCGTCGCAATCGTAGGCGCGGGACTGCTCTTTGCACTCTACGTCGTCTGCAAAAATCTCTACAAACGCCGTCCGAGAAAACTCGAAGACTAAATAAAAATCCACCAGTTCAACTGGTGGTTTTTAATTTGAGGGTAAAACCCTC
>CAZJZV010000001.1:0-180333 GCA_964550635.1 uncultured Bacteroidaceae bacterium | reverse complement strand
ACAACAGCAGCGTCAGGGATAATTGGAAATTGACGGTTGACGACGTGAAAGCGGTTATGTCTAAAAAACTCGTCGTCGTCAGTGCGCTCATCAAATTCATAAACGAATATAGATTCTTGGCGTATATGGTGCTCATCGTCATACCGCTCGGCTCGATAGCGGTTATGTTCGGAATTTCATACGTCAGGGAAAAAGTCAAAGAAAAGAAAGCCGAAACCGCGGGCGGAGAAGTCGCGCTTGACGATTTGTCGGACGAAGACAAGAAAAAGATGCTCGAAGAATTTCTGGCGCAGTCGGTGTCGGAAAAATCCGAGAGTGAAGAAAACGAGCAATCGGGCGAAGAAAACTCACCGCAAAACGCAGAAGACGCGGTTAGAACGCCTGAAAATGACGAAACCGCTCCCGAACACAACGAAAACAACGACGATTGACAAGTCGAAAACCGTCGTTTCGCGGGAATGACGAAACAAAAATATTTGAGAAAAAATTCACGATTTTGCGCACTCTAACGGGTGCGTTTTTCTTTGCGGTCGCAAGCGGGGTATTTTGTTCGTTATCGCTCTTGCGTTTTCGTCAATACTATGCTAAAATAAGATACTAATATAATATATAATGGAGTTTGCTATGCTGGCGAAAGTCAAAAGTTACGCTCTCGACGGGCTTATCGGCTATGAAGTCGACGTCGAACTCGATATAAATAGCGGTCTTCCGTCTTACGAACTCGTAGGGCTTGCGTCCACTGCGACGAAAGAGTCGAAAGAAAGGGTGCGTTCCGCGGTCAAGAATAGCGGTTTCACGTACCCTATGAAGAGAGTCACCATAAATCTTGCGCCCGCAGACGTGAAGAAAGAAGGTCCGTCCTTCGATTTGCCCATTGCGATTGCTATGCTACAGGCAAGCGAGCAAATTCAATCCAAAAAGTATAAGGATTTCGTTTTCGTCGGCGAACTCGGACTGGACGGCAGACTCCGCTCTGTCAACGGCATAATGCCCATACTCCTTTCCGCATTGCAAGCGGGGTGCAAAAATTTCGTCATTCCGTCCGCAAACGCAAAGGAAGCAAGTTATATCGAAGGGATAACCGTCTACGCTATGGACGGCTTGAAACAGGTGGTCGATTTCTTGAACGGCGATGAATATTCTCCCGTGGAAACTTCGGATTTCGTGTCCGTATGCACGGTGCACGGCTACGGCGTGGATATGAGCGACGTGAAAGGGCAGGCGGTTGCGAAACGCGCCCTTGAAATCGCGGTGAGCGGGGGACACAATCTTCTCATGCTCGGACCTCCCGGAGCGGGCAAAACTATGCTTGCAAAATGCGTGCCTACCATTATGCCGGATATGTCCTTCGAAGAAGCGGTCGAAGTCACGAAAATACACTCTGTGTCGGGGATTTTGGATCCGTCCGTCGGCATAGTCACCACAAGACCGTTCAGGACTCCGCACCACACTACGACGGTGCCTACTCTCGTAGGTGGCGGAGCGAAGGCGACTCCCGGTGAAGTCAGTCTTGCGCATAACGGCGTTTTGTTCCTTGACGAGATGCCCGAATATAGCCGTAGAGCGTTGGAAACTCTCCGTCAACCCCTTGAAGATAGGCGGGTTACGGTGGCAAGAGTGGCAAGAAGCGTGGAATATCCGTCCAACTTTATGCTCATCGCGAGTATGAACCCCTGTCCTTGCGGAAACTACGGCAGTAGAACGCAGGTTTGCAGGTGCACTCCCGCCCAAATTCATACATACGTATCCAAACTGTCCGGTCCGTTGCTCGACAGAATAGACTTGCAAGTCGAAGTTGACAACGTCGTCTACGAAGAGTTGAGAGGGAGAGATAAGGCGGAAACGTCGGCGGAAGTCAAGGCGCGTATCAACCGCGCTAGAGCGTTGCAAGCAAAGAGATTTGCAGAGGACGGCATCTCAACAAACGCCGAAATGGAAAGCAAACAAATCGAGAAATATTGCAGTCTTGACAGCGACGGCGAAAGACTGTTGCAAAAGGCATTCGATAGACTCAACCTATCCGCACGAGGCACGACGAGAATACTCAAAGTCGCAAGGACGATAGCCGACCTCGACGGTAGCGAAAACGTACTTGGCAAGCATATTGCCGAAGCGATACAATATCGCAGTCTTGATAGGAAATACACCATATGAACGGACGGTCTTCCGCACATAAAGCACTGGTTGCCTTGCAATCGGTCGAAGAACTTTCTTTGAAAAAGAAAAGAGAGTTGCTCATTGCATTGCCAAACCCCGACGAATGGACTTGCAAGGATAATTTGGACTTGCTTTTGTCCGCTCTCGGCGACAGATACAAGACGGAGTTTTTAAGCAAAATTTCATCGGTGGACGAGATAATGGATAAGATGAGTCTTGCAGGGGTGAATTGGGTGTCTATGATTGACGACGAATACCCCGACGCACTCCGTGAGATTTACGACGTACCGCCCGTGCTGTTTTGCAAAGGCAACGTGTCGTTGCTCAAATCGAAATGTATCGGCGTCGTCGGCACTCGCACTCCCACTCGCTACGGACAAAAGGTTTGCGACTCTTTCAGTAGGGAATTCGCAAGGTCGGGACTGACGATAGTTTCGGGCTTTGCAAGGGGAGTCGACTCAATCGCTCACAAGGCGGCGGTTGAATCGGACGCACCGACAATCGCGGTGTTTGCTTGCGGACTCGACACCTGCTATCCGTCCGAGCATAGAGGACTATACGATGCGATAATAGGGCATAATGGTCTTATCGTCAGCGAATATCCCCTTGGTGTGAAACCCTTGCAATATCACTTTCCCGAAAGGAATAGAATTATAAGCGGACTGTCCGAAGGCGTATTCCTTCCCGAAGCGACCTTGAAAAGCGGATCGCTCATCACCGCAAGGCTCGCGATAGAGCAGGGCAAAGAGTTGTTCGTAGTCCCCGGAAATATCAATTCCCCCGAGAGCGAAGGCACGAACAAACTGTTGCAAGAAATGCCGCATTCTCTCGTGCTTGAAGCGGAAGACGTATTTTCTAGGCTAGGCGTCAAGCAGGTGAAAAGAGAAACCGAAGTCGTGGAGTTGAATATGGCGGAAACTATGATAGTGGACGCTCTGCACGACAAGGAGTTGCACTTTGAAGAACTGCTTGAAATAAGCGGACTTGCCGCGGGCGAACTTAATACAATACTCATGAGTCTCGAACTCAACGGAATAATCGAAGAAACGGGCGGAAATCACTACGCGCTTGCGTAATAATCCGCCGTCCATATAAAGGAGCAATAATGAAAAAACTCATAATAGTTGAGTCCCCTTCAAAAGCAAAAACAATACAAAAATATCTCGGCGGTGACGTGACGGTTATGGCGTCCGCGGGACACATATGCGACCTTCCCGAAAGAACGCTTGCAATCGACGTGGATCACGGCTTTGAACCGCAATATATCGTCAACCCCGGCAAAGCGGATATAGTCAAAAAACTCGTGGCGGCGGTCGGCAAAAACGATATCGTCTATCTCGCAACCGACCCGGACCGCGAAGGTGAAGCGATCAGTTGGCATCTCAAGACTCGTCTGGGCATAAAGGACGAGAAAGTCCGCGTGGAATTCAACGAAATTTCTCCGAAAGCGGTCAAAGAAGCACTCGAACATCCGCGTGCGATAAATCAAAATCTCGTGGATTCCCAACAAGCGCGCAGAGTGCTCGATAGACTCGTCGGTTACAAACTCTCTCCCATTCTCGGCAGAAGAATAGCGGGCGCAAAGAGTGCGGGACGCGTGCAGTCCGCCGCACTCAAAATGATCGTGGACAGAGAAAACGAAATCCGCAATTTTGTGCCGAAAGAATACTGGAATATCGCGGTTTTGCTCGTCAAGGCGGGTATGGCAAAGACGAAAGCAAACACGTTCAAAGCCTCTCTCAACGACTACGGCGGAGAAAAAGTCAAGGTCGAGGACGGAGGAGTGGCGGAAGAAATCGCAAAACTCCTGCCCACCGCGGCGTATTCCGTCGATAACGTGAAAAAGAGTGTTTCGACGTCCCGTCCGGCACCCCCTTTCACCACGTCCACTCTCCAACAAGAAGCCAACAATAAGTTGAATATGACTTCGGAGCGCACGATGTCCCTTGCGCAAAAGTTGTACGAAGGTTTCAACGTCCCCGGTGAAGGACACTTCGCACTCATCACCTATATGCGTACGGATAGCGTTCGTGTTTCTCCCGACTTCCAGAAGAAAACGCTCGACTTCATATATAAAAATTACGGAAACGCGTACGTGCCTAAAACCCCTAACGTATATAAGACGTCGGACAACGCGCAGGACGCGCACGAAGCAATCAGACCTATCTCTCTCGACCGCACTCCGCAGTCCCTCGAAGGCAAGATTAGCAACGAACTTTACAGACTCTATAAACTCATATACGAGCGTTATCTCGCATCGCAAATGGCGGTCGCACTCTACAACACTCTGCAAGTCCACGTCGTCGCAAAGACGGGCGGTAAGGACGTCGGTTTCATCATCAAAGGCAAGAGCGTGAAATTCAACGGCTTCACCGCAGTGTACACCGCAACCGCAACTCAAAGCGACGAAGAAAAGGACGAAAGAGACGATTTGCCCGCCTTTGAAAAAGGGGACAAACTCGACTACTGCGACACCGTCAAAGAACAAAAATTCACAAAACCCCCCGCGCGCTACACGGACGCGACTCTCGTCAAGGGGCTTGAAGAAAACGGCATAGGCAGACCGTCGACTTATGCGTCCATAGTCATCAAACTTGCGGACAGAACTTACACCGAAAGACAGGGCAAAAACATCGTGCCCACCGAACTCGGTGAAAGAGTTTGCACGTTTATGGAACAGAATTGTCCGTCCATTATGAACTTGTCCTTCACCGCAAGACTCGAAACAAAACTCGACGAAATCGCGGAAGGCAAAATGGTTTGGAATAGCCTTGTGGGCAGTTATTATCCCATTCTCGAAGGGTACGTCGAAAGAGCGTACAAGGCAGGCGGTTCCGCACCCAAACGCCCCGTCGTCGAAACGGACGAGATTTGCGAAAAATGCGGTTCTAAAATGGTCATTCGCGAGGGTAGATACGGCAAATTTATGTCTTGCTCCGCCTATCCCAAGTGCAAAAACGTCAAGAATATCGCCGAAAAAGCGGGTGTTTGCCCCAAGTGCGGCGGGGATATTGAAAAGAGAATGAGCAAGAGCGGTAAGACCTTCTACGGTTGCAACAACTATCCCAAATGCGACTTCGTGACGTGGGATACTCCCGCACCGCACCTTTGCCCGAAATGCAAGTCCTTTATGAAGGTCAGCAACCGCAACTACAAGAAGAAATACGTTTGCACCAACGCGGATTGCAAATTCGTCGAAGAGGTCGAAGAATAAATGCAAAAGGCCGTCGTTAACGTAATCGGTGGCGGTCTTGCGGGCGCGGAAGCGGCGTTCAGACTTCTTGACGGAGGATTTGCCGTCAGAATGTACGAAATGCGCCCAAAACGCACTACGGGCGCGCACACGGGCGATAGAATTGCGGAACTCGTTTGTTCGAACAGTTTGAAGTCTATCTCACCCGAAACCGCAAGCGGTCTTCTGAAAGACGAACTTGCGTTGCTTAACTGCCGTCTTCTCGAAATCGCCAAACATTGCGCCGTGCCTTCGGGGAGCGCACTCGCGGTGGATAGAGAGAAGTTTTCGACGGAAGTCGAAAAAGAGTTGTTCGCATATCCCGATTTCACACTCGTGAGAGAAGAGATAACCGAGATTTCGGACGAGCCTACCATTATTGCGACAGGACCTCTGACGTCTCCTGATTTTGCGGATTATATCGCAGGACTGACAGGGGAAAGCAGATTGTTCTTCTACGATGCAATCGCGCCTATCGTGTCGTTTGACAGTGTGGATATGACCAAAGCGTACTTCGGCGGGCGATACGGCAAGGGCGGGGAAGACTATCTCAATCTTCCCATGCAAAAGGACGAGTACGAGATTTTCTACGATGCGCTCGTCACCGCGCAAACCGCAACTTTGCACGACTTCGACAAGCGGGAATTGTTCGACGGTTGTATGCCCATCGAACTTATGGCGAAAAGGGGTAGTGATACTATGCGCTACGGACCGTTGCGCCCCGTGGGACTTCGCAATCCCGAAACCGGAGAAAGCGCGTATGCGGTCGTGCAACTACGAAAGGAAAATTCCGCGGGAGATTGCTACAATCTCGTGGGATTTCAAACAAATCTCACCTATGGTGAGCAAAAGAGAGTGTTCAGTCTGATACCCGCACTGCACTCGGCGGAATTTCTCCGCTACGGCACTATGCACAGGAATACGTACGTCAAGGCTCCCGACGTTTTGACGGATAGATTCAGATTGAAAAACTCCGATACTCCCACGTATATCGCGGGACAGTTGTCGGGAGTGGAAGGATACGTCGAGAGTATCGCAAGCGGACTTATCGCGGCGGACGCTCTCGCAAGAGAACTTCGCAATGAACAACCGCTCGTATTACCCGCAACCACGATTTGCGGCGCACTTACGAGATATATATCGTCGTGCCCCGGCGACTTCCAACCTATGAACGCCAATTTCGGACTGTTGCCCGAACTCAAAAACGTTCACAAAAAGGAAAGAAAACTCGCCTACCACGACAGAGCTATCGCGGATTTAACTTCCGCACTTCATATCGAGAGGTAAATATGGAATTCAGAGGTACAACAATTTGCGCAGTAAAACGTAACGGCGTAACCGCTATCGCGGGCGACGGTCAAGTCACCATGGGCGAAAGCGTAATCATGAAGGGTAACGCCGTCAAAGTCAAACGCATTTACAACGGAAAAGTGGTCATCGGTTTCGCGGGATCCGTGTCCGACGCGTTCGCGCTCTCCGAGAAGTTCGAGGAAATGCTCCAAAAGTATAGCGGAAACCTTATGCGCTCCGCCGTCGAACTCGCAGAACTTTGGCGCAGTGACAAGATGTATCGCAAACTCGAAGCACTTCTTATCGTCGCAGACCATACGTCGCTCTATATCGTGTCGGGTAGCGGTGAAGTCATCGAACCCGAAAGCGGTATTTGCGCAATCGGTAGCGGCGGAAACTACGCTCTTGCGGCGGCTCGCGCGCTCGCTCAAGCAACCGACCTTTCCGCAGAAGAAATCGCGCATCGCTCCTTGCTTATCGCAAGCGAACTTTGCGTGTTCACGAACAATCATATCACCGTAGAAACCGTCTAATCGGATAATTTGCGCCAATGGCGCGGTGGAGGTAAATTATGCAAGACGTATTGACACCGAAACAAATAGTACAAGAACTCGACCGCTATATAATCGGTCAACAAGAAGCGAAAATCGCAGTCGCAATCGCACTCCGCAACCGCTATCGCAGAAGTAAGTTGAGCGACGAAATGAGGGAAGAAATCACCCCCAAAAATATCATTATGAAAGGGCCGACGGGCGTTGGTAAAACCGAAATCGCAAGAAGACTTGCAAAACTCGTACACGCTCCTTTCGTCAAAGTGGAAGCAACCAAATTCACCGAAGTCGGTTACGTAGGTAGGGACGTCGAAAGTATCATCCGAGACCTAGTCGAAGTCGCAATTCGTCTTGTTAAAGACGAAAAATTCAAGGAAGTCTTGCCGCTCGCAACCGAAAAAGCGGAAAATAAACTCGCGGACATCATCTTGCCCTTGCGCAAAAAAGCGGAAACCGGGGACAAGTCGGACGCCGAACTCAAAGAAGAATTGCTCCAAGATATTCGCGCGGGACACCTTGACAATATAACAATCAAAATCGAAGTCAAAGCACAACCCAAAACGTCCGTTCAAGTCAACACCCAAGGCGGTGGAAGCGAAATCGATATGGCGAACATTCTCGGCAATATCTTCGGCGGTGCGACGGGTGCAAAGAAAATTCGTTCACTTTCCGTCAAACAAGCGAAAGAGATGTTCATCAATCAAGAGTGCGAAAAGATGGTCGATCAAGACGCTATTATCACCGAAGCACTTCAAAGAGCGGAGCAGGACGGCGTGGTATTCCTTGACGAAATCGACAAAGTCGCCGCAAGAAGCGGTCGCGATCAAGGTCACGACGTGTCGAGAGAAGGCGTACAAAGGGATATTCTTCCCATCGTCGAAGGCAGTACCGTTCAGACGAAATACGGCGCAATCCGCACCGATTTCATACTCTTCATTGCGGCGGGCGCATTCCATATGGCGAGAATGGAAGATCTCATCCCCGAACTTCAAGGCAGATTCCCCATTCGCGTTGAACTCGACAATCTCACCGAAGACGACTTCGTTCGCATTCTCACTGAACCCGACAACGCAGTGCTCAAACAATATAAGGCGCTATTGGGCGTAGACGGCGTGAGCCTTGAATTTTCGGACGAAGCAATCCGCGAAATCGCAAAGGTCTCCTACTGCGAAAACGAGAATAGCGAAAACCTCGGCGCAAGACGTTTGCACGCGGTTATGGAACACCTTTTGAAAGACGTCCTTTACGAGGCGGACGACGGTGTCACCAAGGAAATTAAAGTAGACAAAGAGTACGTCGATGCGCACCTTGCATCCGCACTCAGAGAATCCAACCTGAAAAGATTTATTCTGTAGAGGATATTATGATAAACATACCCAAGGGAACAAAAGACATGTTGCCCGCAGAGGCATACAAGTGGCATTTCGTAGAGAATATCGCGCGCAAAACGGCGGGAAACTTCGGATTTAAGGAAATTCGCACCCCCATTTTCGAGCACACCGAACTTTTCTTGCGCGGTGTGGGCGAAACCACCGACATCGTCAACAAGGAAATGTATACCTTCATCGACAAGGGCAATCGCAGTATCACCCTTCGTCCCGAAGGGACGGCAGGCGTCGCGAGATCCTTCATAGAGAACGGTTTGTCCCAAAACGGCTTACCGCTCAAGGTCTACTATATCGCGCCCGTATTCCGCTACGAGAAACCCCAAAACGGCAGACTCCGCGAACATCATCAATTCGGTGTGGAAATGTTCGGAAGCGAAACTCCCAAAGCGGATGCAGAAGTCATTTCCCTTGCGTACTCATTCCTAAAAAACGTAGGTCTCAGTGCGTTGTCGTTGAATATCAACAGCATCGGATGCAAAACCTGTCGCGCGGAATATAATAAAGCCTTGAAAGAGTATATCGGCGCAAACCTTGACGGAATGTGCGAAACCTGCAAGTCGAGATTCGAGAAAAATCCACTTCGCATACTCGATTGCAAAGAAGAAAAATGCAAGAGAATAACCGCGGGCGCACCCAGAATTATCGACTATCTTTGCGACGATTGCAAGGCGCACTTCGAGGGTGTTCAAGAAGAATTGACCGCATTAGATATACCGTTCAACGTCAATCCCGGCATTGTCCGCGGTCTTGACTACTACACCCGCACCGTCTTTGAGTTTATCTCGAACGACATTGGCGCACAAGGCACTGTTTGCGGTGGCGGAAGATATAATCATCTCGTCGAAGAAGTGGGCGGACATCCGACTCCCGCCGCGGGCTTCGGTCTCGGTCTTGAAAGACTTCTTCTCGTGCTTGAAAACACGGGCAAACTCAACGCAGTAGAGCCGAAAACCGACGTTTATATCGCTCCGCTCGGCGAAAACGCATCCAAAAAAGCGTTGTCTATCACCAACGGTTTGAGAACGGCGGGACTCTCTGCAGAAACCGACCTTATGAATCGTAGCCTTAAAGCGCAAATGAAATATGCGGACAAAATAGGCGCGAAATATGTCGTAGTCGTCGGAGACGACGAACTGACCGCCGGGGAAGTTACCGTCAAAAACATGGCGGACGGTAGCGGTGAAAAAGTCCAAATCGACAAAATCGCGGAGTACGTTGCAAAATGACCGAAAGAGGCGTCGTAACAAAAATCAAAGGCAATAAAGCCACCGTCAGTTTCGACCGAAAATCCGCTTGTGACGAGTGCCATATGTGCGCCGTCACAAAGGATACGATGAAAGTCGAAATCGTCGTCGAGAATACGCTCAATGCAAACGTGGGCGACTTCGTGTCCATCGAAATGGGCGAAAGGTTCGTATTGACAGCGGCAACAATCGTTTATATAATACCGTTAGTGCTTGTTTTTGCAGGTATAATGATAGGACGCGTCCTGTCCGACCTTGCATCGATACTCTTTGCGGTGGGCGGTTTGGTGATCGGATTCGTCATTGCGTTCGTGCTCGACCGCTGTGTGATCAGAAAAAAGAAGGGGTTCAGTCCGCAAATGAAGGAAATTTGCCCGCAAGACCCCGTAAAGACAGATAATTAAGGAGTGTTATGGAAAAACTTATCGTTTTGACAACTGACAATTTCGACGAAGTTATTTCGTCAAACGACGTCGTTCTCGTCGATTTCTGGGCGACTTGGTGCGGTCCTTGCAAGATGCTTGCGCCCACTATCGAAGAACTTGCGAACGACTACGAAGGCAGAGTCCCCGTCTGTAAAGTGGACGTCGACGATTATCCTTCGCTTGCGGAAAGATTCGGCATTATGTCAATTCCCGCGGTGTTCATCTTCAAACAAGGCGAAGTCAAAGACAAACTCATCGGACTCCGTCAAAAAGCACAAATCTCCGCAGTTATAGATAGCCTTCTTAACTGACGAATATAAAAGGGTGAAATTATGATCGACTTATCATTGATTAAAGCAGTAGACGTCGAGTTGTACCAGTCCTTGAAGGACGAACTCGAACGCCAGCAACACAACGTGGAACTCATCGCAAGTGAGAATATCGTTTCTCCCGCAGTCCTTGCGGCGGCAGGTACGCACCTCACCAACAAGTATGCGGAAGGTTATCCCGGAAGGCGCTATTACGGTGGTTGCGAATACGTTGACGTGACGGAAAATATCGCAATAGAACGCGCAAAACAACTCTTCGGCGCAAAATTTGCAAACGTCCAACCGCATTCGGGTAGCAACGCAAACCTTGCGGTTTATTACAGTGTGTTGAAACCCGGTGATACCATTCTCGGTATGTCCCTTGACGCAGGCGGACACTTGACTCACGGTGCGAAAGTAAGTATGAGCGGTAAACTCTTCAACGCGGTCACCTACGGCGTGAATGAAGACGGTCTCATCGACTACGACGAAGTCAGAAGAATAGCAAACGAAGTCAAACCTCAACTTATCGTCGCAGGCGCAAGTGCTTATCCGAGAATCATCGACTTCAAGAAATTCCGCGAAATAGCGTACGAAGTCGGCGCATATCTCATGGTTGATATCGCTCACATCGCAGGACTCGTTGCAACTGGACTTCATCCTAGCCCGATGCCTTATGCGGATTTCGTCACCACGACCACTCACAAGACGCTACGCGGGCCCAGAGGCGGTCTTATCCTGACAAACGACGAAAACCTTGCAAAACTCGTAGACAAGGCGATTTTCCCCGGATGCCAAGGCGGTCCTTTGATGCATATCATAGCGGCAAAAGCAGTTGCGTTCAAGGAAGACCTTTCTCCCGAATTTAAGGAATATCAACTCCAAGTCCTCAAAAACGCAAAAGCAATGGCAAATCGTTTCGTGGAAAGGGGAATTAAACTTGTCAGTGGCGGCACGGACAATCACCTTATGTTGCTCAATCTCATCGGAACGGGCGTGAATGGCAAGCAACTTCAAAACTGGTTGGACGAAGCGCATATCACTGCAAACAAAAACTCTATCCCCGGCGATCCCGAAAAACCCTCTCTCACGAGCGGTTTGAGAATCGGTACTCCCGCCGTCACCACAAGAGGTATGAAAGAAAAAGATATGATCGTCATTGCAGATGCAGTCGTCGATATCATCGAGAAAGGGGAAGAGGCGATACCCGCAGTCAGTGAAAAGATCATCGCACTCTGCGACAAGTATCCTATCTACAAAGATTACGTGTTGTAATCGTCAAATTTCAAAATCTAAAAGGGATGCGTTTTGCATCCCTTTTTCAATTATTTTTTAGTTTCTTGACGTTGTTCACAAAATCGGTTTCTCTATGGGCAGAGTAGTGCGTTTGCTTTGTTTTTGCATGAGAGTATTTTTGAGTTCCTACCACTTGCATTTCACCGTAATACATCATTGTATTTATGCTTGAAAATTCATATATTCAAGTCTAAATCTTGTTTGAAGATGAAGTTTTTCAAATCCTGCTTGCGTTTTCAAAACCGCTCAAAATTGGTGCATTTTTCGCTAAAACGCGCGATTTTAGCGGAAAAGTATTCTCATTTTGCGCAAAAAGTAGACTACTTCATCTCCTGCAAAGGCAATTTCATCAAACGCTCGTCGAGTTCTTTCTGCTTGTCCGAAATCGTTTTTTTGTGCAGTTACGTTTTCGGTTACGTTTGCTTTTTCTTGCTCGTTTTCATTTTGCATCGGTGACACTTTTTCGTTGTGTGCAGCCCCTTGTATACCGCTTGAAAACGCGGATAGCATACTCATCAGATTTTGATTTCCGCCGTTTCCTTTCACTCCTGAAATTAGGGGAAGAAGTGCGTTTAGTCCGCTCATATCGAAACCGCTTTTTCCGCTTGGTTTGTTTGCGCTTGACTTGAAGGCATTCATCATCGTCATTATATTCATAATCGCGTTAATATCAAAATTCATAATTTCACCTGCACCTTCAATATATGACGGCATACAATGATTGTGACGGAGGAGTTTATGAATTTTTGGGAAAGAAACGGCTATGACGACAAAAACAATACCGAAAAGAAAGGCAATGCCTATAATAATGATGATTTTGGCTACACGTCTACAAGCGCATATGCAAAAAGTAGCGGAGTTTATGGCGGTGAAAGGGGAGAAAATGCGGGAAAAAACGGTGCGAATTTGAATATCGAAGACGAAATGCGACGGTTTTCAGGAATGTCAAACGACGAGTTGATGTCGGAACTTATGGCAAAAACCGCAGCTTCTCGCGCAAACGGCACTCTCAACGTGCAAGAACTTGAAAAGTTCTATTCGGTTGCAACTATGTTTATGAACACCGAACAACTCACGCGCCTTCGCGCACTTCTCAATATGCTCGAAAAATGAACAAAATCGACGGCTCTTTGGTTGGAATATTGTCCGTTCAAGAAAAAACGACGGCAATCGTGCGCGTGCGCACTCCGTTTCAGTACGGCTACGTGAAACGCAATTTCAAGGTTGTCAGGGATTATCCTTTCATCCGCTCGGTCGGAATTGAATGCGATATGGCGGATGTCAAGAATTTGTCTGCACTTCACGACGTTGAATTTGTGTCCGCTCAAAGCAGAGTCAGTGCGCTCGGCGAAGTCGATTATGACGAATTAAAGCAGTTAGATAGTATAAAAGATAACATTTGCTTGTCGAGCAAAGACTGTCTTGACGGACGCGGAGTGCGCCTTTGCGTGATGGATACGGGCGTGTCGGTGCATAGCGATTTGTGCGTGCCGAAGGATAGAATTTTCGGTTTCGTCGATTTGATCGAAGGCAGAGAATATCCCTATGACGACAACGGTCACGGCACTTTTGTTTCTGGCGTCGCAGTCGGAAACGGACTTATGTCGGGCGGTGAAGTCGCAGGAGTCGCGCCTATGGCGGAAATAGTGGCGGTGAAAGTTATAACCGCATCGGGTGAGAGCGGTACTTTCAAAATTCTCGACGGTATGCAATGGCTATACGATAATTTCAGGCGATACAATATCAAGGTCGTTTGTATGAGTTTTGGCGCAGAGCCTACAGAATACTCCGATCCGCTAAAAATCGGCGCGGAAATGCTTGTGCGCAGTGGACTGACAGTCGTTTGTGCAGTTGGTAATAGCGGTGAAAATAACGTGAAATCGCCTGCAATCAGTGGCGAAGTCATATCCGTCGGCGCAGTTGATGAAAATTTGCAAGTGGCGGATTTTTCATCACGCGGAAACTATAACGGCATTTATCGTCCCGATTTGTATGCAAACGGGGTAAGAATCAAAGGTCTTCAAAACTGTGGCACGTATAGTTATATGACCGGGACTTCGGTGTCCGCACCGCTTGTTGCGGGTGCATGTTGTCTACTTCATCAAAAGTATCGCAATCTAACACCGCAAATGGCGAAAAGAGCGCTTCTCGGAGCGTGCAAAAACGTAGACGGAAATCCTGTTTTGACGTTGGATTGAGCGACTACAAGCGAAATCAATTGCTACGTGTGCAAAACTTTGTGATTAAACGGCTCGCTACGTTTTGACTTTAATCTTTTTTTACAAAGCGCAAACGTTTCCCAAATCATGTCCGAAAATTTTGCGTGCAAAGTTATTTTATCGGCTTTTTTCAGTGTGTTTTTCAATGTTGTTTCTTGAAAAATACGCCGTTAGAATGTCGTTTTACTGTCAAAAATTCGTCAAGCGCGGACAGCAATGCAAACAAGTCTTTGTTTCCGTTGTCCGCACCGAAACTCACTCGCACCGCACCGTGCTCCGTGCCTAAAAACTTATGCACAAGGGGCGCGCAGTGCAGTCCGCTTCTGACTGCTATATCTTTATCCGCAAGGAAGTTTGCGATTTCTTGCGATTCAATATCACCAAAATTGAAAGATACGATTCCGACTTGACTGTCAACGGTATAGACCGTTGCGCCCATTGATTTCAAATAGCGAATACAGTCGCTTGCAAGTCTAAAAATCGTGTTTTTGGTGTTGTTGAGATTGTCAAAACTCCACTTTGCGCCTGCGTGCAAGGCGGAAATTCCGCCTGCAAACAACGTTCCCGCTTCGTAATCTTCGGGGATAATCCGTGCTTGATAGACGTTTTCGGAGAAAGTACCCGTACCGCCGTAGTTGAGCGGTTTGAGATTTAGATCTCTTTTCATCATCAAAAATCCCGTGCCTTGAATGCCGTGCAATCCCTTATGCCCGGGGCAAGCGAGCATATCAATATGGTTTTTTGAAACGTTCGGATTGAGAATCGGCACGCTTTGTGCGCCGTCTACAAGGATTTTGACCTTGCAATCTTTGAGTTTTTCCCCGATTTCGTCCAAATTCACTATTGCGCCTGTTACGTTTGATGAATGTCCGACCACAAGCAAGTCGGCATTTTCCGCAGTTTCGACGATTTTATCCGTAGGTATTCTGCCGTTTTCATCTTGCTCTACTACGGTCAATGTGATTACACCGCATTTTTTTAGTTCAAAAAGCGGGCGCAATGCGCTATTGTGTTCGTTTGCGGTCGTCACGACTTTCATACCGCTTTCGAGATAGCCGAAAATCGCAAGATTTAACGCTTCGGTGCAGTTTTTCGTGAAAACTATGCCGTAATCTTCGTCCGCGCCGAGTTTTTCAAGCAGATAGTTTCTTGTCTTTTCGATTTTCAGAGCGCAATCGTTTGCATAGCGGTGTGCACTTCGACCGCTATTTGCAGAGTGCGACAAATCGTAGTTTATCGCATCGAACACGCTTTTTGGTTTGAAATTTGAAGTCGCCGCATTGTCGAGATATACCATATTCACCTCGTTGTATTCTATGCGGTTTCGCGCAATAATCACACTATTTGTCGAAAAACAATAGTATATTTCGGAACGCGTACATAAAATGTGTGGAGGAATTTATGAGAGAATTTTTCGTTGCGTTCCGATCAAGGTCCGAGGGAGCGAGATATTATGAAGCGTTGCAAAACTACCGCATTCCCGCAAAACTCATCAATACGCCGTCAAGTGCGTCGGCGGGGTGCGGATTGTCCGTCAAATGCCTGACGAGAAACCTGTCGCAAGCCATGCAAGTGCTTGAAAGGGGGAGATATAACTCCGTCATCGGCAGATTTTATGTCGGGGAAAACGGAAAAAGCGTAAAATTTTGATATTCGCGCTCTAATTCGGGTTGCTATACTTCGGGTTAAGTGTTAAAATACACTTATGGAAAGCACAAATGACAAAATCTTCAATGCACTGAAAGTGCAACATCCGTCCGCGCAATGCGAACTAAACTTCGATGCGCCGTTTGAACTGCTCGTTGCGGTCATTTTGTCGGCGCAATGCACGGACAAAAGGGTGAATATGGTGACAAAAGAACTTTTCAAAGTCGCATCGACTCCCGAAGATTTTGTGAATATGCCGATAGAAGAACTTGAAGAGCGCATACACTCCTGCGGATTTTACCACAACAAAGCAAAATCCATAAAGAGTATGGCGCAAAGTGTGTTGTCGCTCGGCGGAGTCCCCGAAACTCAAGAAGAGTTGATGAAGTTGAGCGGAGTAGGACGCAAAACTGCCAATGTCGTCTATTCGGTCGCATTCGGCGGAAATGCGATAGCGGTTGATACACACGTTTTCAGAGTGAGCAATCGCATCGGCATCGTGAATGCGGAAACTCCCGAAAAAACCGAAGAACAACTGAACGCTTCGTTTGACGAAAACAAGTGGGGAGAACTGCATCATCTTCTCATCTTTCACGGCAGATACGTTTGCACCGCGCGCGCACCGAAATGCGACGAGTGCAACCTGAAAGAATGGTGTAAGTATTATAAAAATAAACAAAATTGAGAATACTTTTCGGCAAAAATGCTGAAAACAGACGAAAAGAGAACAATGAAGAACTACGAAATCATCAAAAAAAGAACGCTTGCCGAGAGAGTGAACGAGTATACGATTTACGCTCCAGACACCGCAAAACATTGCCTTGCGGGGCAATTTATCATTCTCCGTACGGACGAAAACGGAGAGAGAGTGCCTTTCACAATTTGCGACTATTCTCGCGAAAACGGCACTGTTTCCATTCTCGTGCAAGAGGTCGGATATACGACTGCAAAACTTGCCTCTATGAATGAGGGGGACGCACTTTGCGACTTTGTCGGTCCGCTCGGAAACGCAACCGATTTGAGCGAATACAAAAATATTTTGCTCGTCGCGGGCGGAATAGGTGCGGCGGTTATCTATCCGCAGGCAAAACAACTGTTTTCCGAAAACAAAAAATCCGACGTCATACTCGGCGCAAGAAACGTGGATTTGTTGACTTACGTCGATGAATTTAAGGCATGCTCGAATCTTCATTTGATAACGGACGACGGCTCGAGCGGTAAAAAAGGCTTTGTTACCGATGAAATCCGCGAAGTTGTAGGGGAGAAAAAGTTCGATTGCGTGTTTGCGGTCGGTCCGCTTCCTATGATGAAAGCGGTTTGCGCACTCACGAAAGAGCTTGGAATCCATACCGTCGTCAGTATGAATTCGATTATGGTCGACGGCACCGGCATGTGCGGTTGTTGCAGACTCACCGTCGACGGTAAAACAAAGTATGCTTGTATCGACGGACCTGAATTTGACGGTCATCTCGTTGATTTCGACGAGGCTATATCCCGCTCGAAAATCTACCGCGAACACGAAAACGCACATAAGTGCAATTTGAGAGGTTAGTATGGAAATTGTAGAAAGAAACGTTATGCCCTCTCAATCTCCCGAAGAGAGAAGAAACAACTTCAAAGAAGTTGCGCTCGGTTTTACCCCCGAAATCGCACAGTCCGAAGCGAATAGATGCCTTGATTGCAAAAACGCTCCTTGTATGAAAGGTTGCCCCGTCGGCGTGCATATCCCCGATTTCATTCGCAAAATTAGAGACGGCGATATGGACGGCGCGTGCGAAGTTTTGTCGAAAGACAACAACCTTCCTGCGGTGTGCGGTAGGGTATGCCCGCAAGAAAATCAATGCGAAAAGTACTGCGTGCGCAAAGTCAAACTCGGCGGATCGGTGTCGATCGGCGCGCTTGAACGTTACGTTGCGGATTACGCACTTGAAAGGGGTGAAACCGTCAAAAACAGTGATTCTAATGTGGTAAATGTCGGAAAAGTTGCCGTTGTCGGTAGCGGTCCCGCAGGGTTGTCTTGTGCTGCCGATCTTGCAAAAGCAGGCGTCAAAGTCACCGTTTTTGAAGCACTGCACAAGGCGGGCGGTGTTTTGAGTTACGGCATTCCCGAATTTCGTTTGCCCAAAACAATCGTTGCTCGTGAAATCGAAAACCTTGAAAAACTCGGCGTTGAAATCAGGAAAAACGTGGTTGTAGGAAAAACGATTTTCATCGATGAATTGCTCGATAGTTACGGTGCCGTTTTCATCGGCTCTGGAGCGGGTTTGCCGTCATTCCTTAGAGTGAAAGGGGAAAACTTGAACGGAGTGTATTCCGCAAACGAATATCTCACTCGCGTAAACCTTATGAAAGCGTACGAAAACGACGCGATAACCCCTGTGTTTAGAGGGAAAAAAGTCGTGGTCGTAGGTGCGGGTAACGTCGCTATGGACTCCGCTAGAACCGCCGTTCGTATGGGTGCGGAAGTGCATCTCGTCTATCGTCGCGGTCGCGAAGAAATGCCCGCACGTGCTGAAGAAATCGAACACGCAGAAGAAGAAGGAGTCATCTTCGACCTTCTCACGAACCCCGTTGAAATTCTTGGAAAAGACGGAGCGGTTTCGGGGATGAAAGTCGTCAAAATGGCTCTCGGTGAACCCGATGCAAGCGGACGTAGATCGCCTGTTGCAATTGCGGGTAGCGAATACGATATCGAATGCGACGAAGTCATCGTTGCGCTTGGCACTACGCCTAATCCCATAATCAAACACAGTTGTCCGTCGCTTGAAGTGAGTGCGAAAGGCACTATCGTTTGCGACGAGGACGGCAGGACTTCGATTCCTAGACTATATGCAGGCGGGGATGCTATGACGGGTGCGGCTACGGTTATTCTCGCTATGGGTGCAGGCAAAAAATCCGCTAGAGCAATCATTAAGCAATTGCAAAACGACTGAAAATAGTGTATAATCCAAAGAAAGTAATGCACTAAAAGGATAAAATATGTTTTTAGATTACGTAAAAATCTTTATAAAGGCAGGCAACGGCGGAAACGGCGCCGTGTCTTTCCATAGAGCGAAATACGAGCCTAACGGCGGTCCCGACGGCGGCGACGGCGGTGACGGCGGTGACGTGATTTTCGTCGCGGATAAGAATAAAAACAATCTTGTGGACTTCAAATTCCAAAAGCATTTCCGCGCGGAAAACGGCATGAACGGCGGTGCGAAAAACTGTACGGGCAAGAGTGGTGAAGATCTCATCGTCAAGGTCCCCGCGGGTACCGTCATCAAAGATACCGAAAGCGGTTGCGTTATCGCGGACTTGTTCGAGGACGGTGAAACCTTCGTCGCGTTGACGGGCGGTAGGGGCGGAAAAGGCAATGCAAGATTTGCACACGCTCAACGTCAAGCACCGTCGTTTTCACAACTCGGCGAGAAAACCGAAGAACACCAAGTCACGCTTGAACTCAAAACCATAGCGGACGTAGGTCTTGTCGGATTCCCCAACGTTGGAAAGTCCACTCTTTTGTCAATGTTGACGTCCGCAAAACCCAAAATCGCAAACTACCACTTCACGACGATCAATCCCAATCTCGGCGTGGTGCAAATGTACGACGATAGTTTCGTGATTGCGGACATTCCGGGACTTATCGAAGGCGCGAGCGAAGGGGCGGGACTCGGTCACTACTTCCTGCGCCATATCGAAAGAGTTAGACTTATCGTGCACGTGGTGGATATTAGCGGAAGCGAAGGCAGAGATCCGTACGATGACTACGTCAAAATCAATCAGGAACTCGAATCGTATAGCCTGAAACTTGCGTCGACGCCTCAAATCGTCGTGGCAAGCAAGGCGGATTTGCTCTACGACCGCTCGGTGATTGAAGAATTTGAAAAGAAAGTCGGCGTGAAAGTGTTTGTGATTAGTTCACTGACAGGGGAAGGACTCAAAGAATTGTTGACCGTCATGAAAGACAAAGTCGACGAATTGCCCCCGCCTACTCGTGAAGAAGTGGATGAAAACTTCTGTCTTGAAGAAAAATCCGACCAAAAATTCACCGTCGAAAAACTCCCGGACGGCACTTACTTCGTGGACGGCGGACTTGTGGACTTCCTTATTCAAAACGTTACGATTTCGGACACGGACTCATTTGCGTTCTTCCAAAAGGTGCTTAAAGACCGCGGAGTTATCGACGAACTCAAACGCAACGGCATGAAAGAAGGAGATATAATTTCTATCGGCGATCTCGAATTTGAGTGGATAGATTAGCGAAATCTTGAAAAATAACAACAAAAAGGCACTTCGATGAAGTGCCTTTTTTATATGGTTTTGATTTTTCGTTGATCGATTGAATTTTTAATCGTTGATACTGTGTGCGGTGTTTATTGCTACGAGTATTGTTGATACTTTATGTGACGTTGATTGTATTGAGTATCCTTGGTGGTTTTTTGTTTGATTATGATACGTTTGTTTTTCGTAAAACGATTTGTATTGTCTTGGGTTTTAACGCTCATTGAACGTTTAGGACGAAGAATTTGAGATAACTCGTTTCTTCGGCGGATAGGTCGGACGGGTGGTCGGGGGACTGCGTTTTGATTTCGACGATGCGGATGGTGCGCCCGCTTTCTTTTGCGGACTCAACGAGCATTTTTTCAAATAGCGGTAAGGTCATATAGTGGGAGCAGGACGCAGTGATGAGAAAACCGCCTTTTTCGACGAGTTTTAGACCTAATGCGTTGATGTCTTTGTAGCCCCTATATGCGTCTTTGACTTCGTTTGCACTCTTGCAAAATGCAGGGGGATCGAGAATTACGACGTCGAATTTGCGATTTTCGCGCTTAAAAGTACGCAAAACTTCAAATACGTCCCCTTCGAGAGTGGTGATATTGTCAAAGCCGTTTAGCTCGGCATTGCGATTGACGTTTGCGAGCGCGGTTGCGGATACGTCGACGCTAGTAACCGCCTTTGCGGAAAGTGCGGAATTTAGACTGAAACCGCCACTGTTGCAGAAACAATCGAGAACGGTTTTGCCTTTTGCATAGCGTCTGACCGCGTAGCGGTTTTCCTTTTGGTCAAGAAAATAGCCTGTTTTTTGTCCGTTTTTGACGTCGACGCTCATTTTCAGACCGTTTTCGGTGATGATGATTTCGTCGGGGACTTCGCCGTAAATCACGCCTTTGACTTCGTTTAGTCCTTCTTTTGCGCGGACTGCGACGTCGCTACGCTCGTAAATTCCTTTCGGGTTGAAAAGTTCGACAAGGCAATCAACGATGAGACGTTTGCGTTTGTCTATGCCCAAAGAGAGAAATTGGCAAACGAGATAGTCTGCATATCTATCGACGATGAGAGCGGGAATGCCGTCTGACTCTGCGAAAACCATACGATAAGCGTTGTCAAAACCTAAATTTACGCGGTATTCGTTTGCTTGGCGCAGTTTATCAAGGTAGAAATCCTTGTCGTCAACTGCGTTTTGGTCGCGCAAAAACACTCTGACGAGAATTTTGCTCAAATGATTTATATAGCCTTTGCCCACGAATTTTCCGTCGTGCGTGAAAACGGTGGCAAGGGAGCCGTTGGAATCTTTGCCTTCGATTTTGGAAACTTCGTTGGCGTACACCCACGAATGTCCGTTGATAATGCGTTTTTCTTCGCCTTTTTTGAGATAAACAGAATACATATGCAATGACCTCGACAATATTTTAGCGGTTTAGATTGCGTATGACAAGCGATTTTACCTTATCAGGTAAAAATAGGGGGTGGCGGAAAAGATAAATAGCCGAGAAAATATCGAATATGTATGAGATTTCAAATGTGCATATATGAATGTGTAAATGGAAATTTGCGTTGAGTGAGAAAAATTGCGGTGAATTTGCGGATTATGCGTTTTTGAAGTAACGTTGTTTAGACCGATTTGCACGTATTTGATAAGCGTTTTAGTCGTTTTCAAAGAATTGTTACTTGTTTTAGGTGTTTTCGTGTGTATTTAGTTTGATTTTTCGTTTTATATTGCTATTGATTTGTGTCGTGATGATTCTGGTTGTCTGTTGTGTTTTGGGAGTTTTCTTTGTTGGTTTTTTGGTGATTGTCGTTTTCGGCGGTGCATTGGTCGCAGTCGGAATTTTCGGAGAGATTGAATTTTTCGGTTTCTTGGATGAGTGCATTGAAACTTCCGTTTGTGCCAAATTCGCCGTTTCCAAGGGGAGTCAAGGTGAGAATTGCAAGAATAAGTGCGATTGTGCCGAAAATTAGATAGTAGATTTTGAGCGGTGTGATGAAAGAAGTTGTCATAAGCACGATTCCCGAAAAGAGATAACTTTTCGTATTCGAGCGGGAGAGAATGGAATATGCGACCGCTTTCAAGGAAAAATTTTTCTTTTCCTTTTCAAGTGCGGGTAGGGCGGAGTTTCTTCTCAAAAAGTCATATATGCCTTTTGTTTTGACGACGTTGATTTTGACGTCGTGCATTTCAAGCACGTGCATAGCCTTTCTGTCAATTCCGCGACAGAGCAAAAACACTTGATTTCTGTTCTTTTTGAGAGACAATGAATAGAAGTTTCCGACGTCGTTGAGACCGACGAGAGAAAAGCGAAAACACACTATTATCAGTGCGTTTTCGAGTAAAATCCAGTTGGAACCACTCTCAAAAACCGCATTTTTTAGAATACTTTTGAGAATTTCGACCAAATATTCGTTTCCGCGGACGGACAATTCAAGGGCAAGTCTGTCCTTGTCGTAGGGCTTGGAATTTTGCTTTTTCAGATAGATTGTCGTGATGACTGTGAGTGCGGTCAAAGTGCTTGAAAGAAGCAATGCTAAACCTACGTTCAGATAGCGTCCCGTCCAAACTATGCTAAGTAAAAATATCGTCAGGGTGAGAGTGAATACGTCTATAATTTTCGTCATCGACTTATCATTGACAAATTCCTGTGATTTCATTCTCAAATGTTCGTTTTGCTATTGAAAGTTCGCACTTATTTTGCTATACTATACCTATGGTAACTATTATCTTCGGCGGAGCGTTCGATCCTCCTCACGTCGAACACGTAAATATGTTGAAAAGCGCGGTTGGCGCAACGGGTGCGACTCGTCTTGTCGTGGTGCCGACCTTCCGTCCCCCTCACAAAAGTGAAGGATATTTGCCGTACTCTGCGAGAATCGACCTTTGCAAAATCGCATTTAGCGGTGTTGCAGACGAACTTATCGTGGACGAAATCGAGAGAGAAAGGGCGGAAAAGGGGGAGAAATTCAACTATGCATCCGACGTTTTGCCCGTTTTGAAGGAAAAATACGGCGAAATCGTCTATCTCATCGGCGGGGATAGCGTTGAGTATTTCGACACTTGGCACGAGCCTAAAAGCATTTTGGAAACCTGTCCTATCGCGGTTGTTGGCAGAAAAGGCTATGATAGAGTGGGCGATAGCGTTAATAAACTTCTCGACAAATACAAAGTCGGCTCTTTTTTGACGTTGGATTTCGAGGGCGGAGAAACGTCTTCTTCGAGAATAAAGGCGGAATTGCTCCTTGGTATGCAACCCGATTCACTCCCCGACGGAGTGTACGACTATATCAAGAAAAACGGATATTTCGACGACTACAAAGAGTGGCTTGAAAAACTCAAAGAGTGGCAAGAGCCTGAACTTTTTGCACATACTAAAGCGGTGGTGTTGCGAGCGGTTGATTTGAATTCCTTGCATAATCTCAAACAGGACTTCAAAAAGACGTTTGAAGCGTCCCTACTTCACGATAACGCAAAGAGAAGACCGTCTTTAGACGGTCTCGACGTGCCTGCGGATGCAGTCGGGACAACCGTGCTTCATCAATTTTTGGGAGCGAAAAAGGCGGAGAGAGATTTCGGCGTGACGGATGAAGAAGTGCTTTCCGCAATCAAATACCATACAACCGCAAAGGCGGATATGAGCACGTTTGAAAAATTGATTTATACGGCGGACAGTACGTCTTACGACAGGGAATACGCGCCTATCCCCGATATACGTAAAATTGCGGACGAGGACTTTGAAAAGGGTTTCCGAGCGGTGCTAAAATACACCTACGACAAGTTGAAAACGGCGGGAAAACCTATATATCCGTTGACCGAAGATGCGGTCGAATACTATTTGAACAAAAACAACTGAAAACGATATTCTAACGCATTCAATTGGAGGAATAATGGAAAGTTTAGAACTGAAAAAATTGATTTGTAAAGAACTTGACGACCGAAGAGCGGTCGATATCACCGTCTTGAAAGTCGAGCATCTGACCGTCGTTGCGGACTACTTCGTCATTTGCACCGGGAAGAGCAATCGTCAAGTCAAGGCACTTGCGGAATATCTGCAAGAAACCATGGAAAATCACGGCGTAAACTGCCTGCGCGTCGACGGACTCACCGAAGGAAAGTGGGTTGTGCTCGACTACGGCGGAGTCATCGTGCACGTTTTCAACGATGATACTCGTATGTTTTACTGCCTTGAAAAACTCTGGAGCGACGGAAACAACGTAGAGTTTTACAAGGGAGAATAGCCGACTTTTGCGTATAGAGCGGAGATTTCGTCTTCGCTCATACCGTCGTGCATGGATAGATAAGCGCCTAAATCGTAGGTGACGAGAGTTTTCGTTGAAAACCGTTTTTCGATTTCCGCGCGGATTTCTTCACGTAGTGAAGTCCGCTCGCTTGCGCTGTAAATCTGAGAAGTCAGGACCGCGACTATAACTACGCCGTCGCCTTGATAATATCTCGACGCAATAACTTTTTCAAAGGATAATGCGACGTCTGCTACCGTGGTTTCATAAACTAACATAACGGTATTGTTGGCGTTTTTGCGGTTTTGATACCCGAAAACGCTTTTTAGGGGATAAATGGTATATTTCACAGCCGATTTGCATTTGGGGCATAACAACATCATCAAAACGTGCAACCGTCCGTTTTCGTCCGTCGATGAAATGGATGATATTCTCATTGAGAATTGGAACAAAAAGGTCAAAGGCAACGATACCGTCTATATCGTCGGGGATTTGATTTGGAAGGGAATTGATCCGAAACCCTATCTCGACCGCCTAAAAGGCAAAAAAATTCTCGTGCGCGGGAATCACGACTCGAATTGGCTTGATAAACTCGATAATCCTAGGGATTATTTCGTGGAAATAACCCCTTTGCTCGATACGTCCGTTTGCTCTCGTCCGATGACTCTTTGCCATTATCCGATGCTCGAATGGAAGGGAAGTCGGAAGGTCGGAAGTGCAAAACTCTCTTATCTTATTCACGGTCATACGCACGGAAATATCCGCCCGGAATATCTGCCAATTTTCAACTTGCCTAACGCACTCAATGCGGGGGTGGACGTGAACGGATTTGCACCCGTAACCTTTGATGAACTTCTCGAAAACAACGCGGTGTTCAAGGAAAAAGCAATCGAAATCCTGTCCGATAACTAACTCGTTTTTCAAAACCGTTGACAATGTGGATAGGGATAGATATAATATAAATGCTTCGGGGCGAGGTTAGATTCCTCACCGGCGGTGACAGTCCGCGAACACGCAAAGCGTGCCGATAGGGTGAAATTCCCTGACCGACGGTATAGTCCGGATGATAGAAGCGACCGTCGAATGACGAGTTTGCGCCCTTGAAGGCGCATTTTTTGTATCCCGAAAATTGACGAAGTGCGCCGAAGGAGAAATATGGGCAACGAAAACGCAATCGGTGCGAAAGAAAGAATCAAAAAACTGTTTTCACAGTTCAAAAATCCGCGCTTTACTACGGCATATATTGCGAAAATCGCAATTTTGACCGCAATATCATTCATCTTGTACGCTTTCGGAAAGTTCAATCTTCCGTTCATATTCCCGAATTTCCTTGAAATTCAAATCAGTGAATTGCCGGCACTTCTCGCGGGCTTTTCTATGGGGCCTATCAGCGGTTGCGTAGTTATCGTCTTGAAATGCCTTTTCAAATTTCCTATGACAAGCACCGCATACGTCGGGGAGGCAACGGATATTATTCTCGGAATTTTGTTCGTCCTGCCCGCATCACTTATTTATCACCGCAAAAAAGACAAAAAGCACGCTTTCATAGGCATTTGCGTAGGCGGTGTGCTTCTCACTATCGCGTCTATCATCGTCAACAGATTCATATCCATACCGTTTTTCGTCGAGTTGTATTTCAAAGGTGACTTCGGCGCAATCGTCGGAATGCTCCAACCGCTCTATAAAGACGTCACTATGGACACGTTTTACGTTTATTATTTATTCGCAGGCGTGTTGCCTTTTAATCTTTTAAGATGTATAATAGTAGGTGCGTTGACGTTCGTGTTGTACAAACGCCTGACGAAAATACTGCATTGGGACGGTACGAGTTTGAAAAAGCACGTTGACGAAGAAGTCGTGAATTTGTCGGGAGAATATAGGGTAGACGGCGTGGAAGAAACCTACGCTCTTGCCGAAAAACTTGCCGATACTCTCGTTGGCGGAGAGGTCATATTGCTCGACGGCGACCTTGGCGCAGGCAAGACCACTTTCACGAAAGGACTTGCAAAAGCACTCGGTGTTGAAGAAGAAGTCACAAGCCCCACATTCACCATACTCAACGTGTACGAAAGCGGTAGATTGAAACTCAATCATCTCGATATGTACAGGGTGGAGCATGAAGACGACCTTGTCGAACTCGGCGTGGAAGAGGCGATTTCGGACGACGGAGTGACCGTCATAGAATGGAATAAATTTGAAAGCCTGAACGGCAAAATCATCAAGATAAAAATTGCCGTTGACGGAGAAAATAGCAGAATATTCGAGATTGAAGAATGAAAGCACTGGCAATTGACACCACAAATACAACTCTCACAATCGTTGTCGTAGACAACGAAAAATCCTATTTCACCGAATTTGAAGTGGGTAAAAGCGGACATTCGTCCTTGCTCATCCCCGAAATCAAAAAGGTTATGGACAGTGCGGGACTCACCCCCGACGATCTTGACGTCGCTTGCGTAGTCGTGGGGCCGGGCTCGTTCACGGGTATTCGCATAGGCGCGTCCGCTATGACTGCCATATCCTTTTCAAACGGCGCGAAAAGAGTTGCGGTAAACTATTTTGAACTTCTCGCATATAGTAGAGCGCGGATAACGGCAGGGGTGGACGCAGGTCACGGAAATACCTATCTTGCGACTTGCGAAAACGGCAAAATCCTTGAAACGAGATTTGTGGAAGAGACGGATAAGGACAGTATCCCGAGCGACACCGTCTATACGCTTGCTTGTCCCGCACACGTTGCGCTTGAAAACGTCTTGAAATCGAAGGTGAAAAACGGAGAATTCGTGGACGTATTCGAGCCTGTATATATGAGAAAATCGCAAGCGGAGAGAAATTTGAAATGAGATTCGAACCGCTACGCTACGAGCATCTTCGTCAAATGGCGGAGATTGAAAGAGAAGCTTTCGACCAACCTTGGACGGAAAATATGTTTATCCCCGAATTGAATGCGGGGGATGCGTATTATCTCGTCGGAGTCAGGGGGGATGAAGTGCTTTGCTACGGCGGTTTTCACAAAGTCCTTGACGAAGGGCATATAACTAATATAGCGGTCAAACAGTCCGAAAGAGGACGCGGTTTTGGCAAATTCCTTATGTCGATGCTCATCTCGAAGGCGAGAGAAATCGGCGTGAAACACTTGACTTTGGAGGTCAAATCTACCAACGAAGTCGCAAAAAATATGTACTTGGGATTCGGTTTCCGAGTGGAGGGCGTACGTAAGAGGTATTATAACAATCGTGACGACGCGCTCATTATGTGGCTGGACGTCTAAGGAGGACGCATAAACAAATTCATCGTCGGCAGTGGCGAATCGGTATTATTCTTGCACGGGTGGGGCGGTAGCGCTTCCGCCTTTTTGTTTGTCGCAAAACGGCTCGGCGGATATAAAAGCATAGTCGTGGATTTCAGCGGTTTCGGGGAGAGCGCGGAGCCTGATAAACCGTATAGCGTGAAAGACTACGCAAATGAAATCGTAACTATGCTCGAAGAGTTGGGAGAGAGCAGGACGTGTATCGTCGGGCATTCTTTCGGCGGTAGGGTTGCGATTGAGATTGCAAGCAGTCGCCCCGACCTTGTGCGGTCTCTCGTGCTTGTTGACTCCGCCGGGTTGAAACCGCGCAGAAAACCGTCGTATTATCTCAAGATTTATCTTCATAAAGCACTCGTCCGTTTGGGATTTAGGGGACTCAAAGGCTCGAAAGATTATCGGGTGCTTTCTCCCGTGATGAAGGAAACTTTCAAAAACGTAGTGTCCTACGACCAAAGCGGACTACTATCCGAAATCCATTGCCCTACCGCTATTTTCTGGGGCGGAAAGGATAAAGTTACCCCGCCGTATATGGCGAAAAAACTCAAAAAAGGCATACGCGGTAGCGAGATTTTTTGGCTTAACGGCGGACACTTCGCCTACGTGGACGATGCGGACGTTTTCATATCCATACTTCGCGCATTTTTGTTTGAAACTAAGGACGGCAATAAAAATTTAGGCGGTAAAAATTGGTATTAGCAAGGGGTAATTGGTTTTTCATCATACTGTCCTTGTTGTCGTCGCTATTCATATCCCGCCCTTACTTATACGTGGCGCAACAGGACAATTATCGAATTTCAACCGTTTTCAAAAGCAAGCGACTGCGCACCGCCTACCTTATGGATTTGCTATGCGTAGGGATATTCGCGGGGATATATATCGGATTGAGTTTTTTGCAGTCGAGAATATTCTGGGGATTTCTCGACGCGATGTTCTTTTTCATAGCTGAAATCACGTTGTATTTTGCCGAAGAAATGCCCGAAAAGAAGAAACCTATGCGCTACACGAAACGCGCGGTCAGGGCATTGAGCGCGCTCGTTGCGGTCAATTCCACTCTCATTATGCTCACTCTATTTCACTTGAACGCGGTGGTTGAGGACGCATATTTCAGATATTCGTCGATATTTGCGTTTCCGATATTCTATCCGATTACTTTTTCGCTAACTATGGCGGTAGTGAACTGTTTTGAAAGGCTAAATAATTTGCGCTATGAGAGAAAAACTCGCCGCATTCTCGCCGAATATCCGCACCTTGTCAAAATAGGTATAACAGGGAGTTACGGCAAAACGTCGGTCAAAAACTATCTTGCGCATATCCTTGGCGGACGGTATAAGGTTTTGTCGTCGCCAGAGAGTTACAACACGCCTATGGGTATTGCGAAAACGGTCGCTATGCTCGACGGCTCTCACGACGTCTTGATTGCCGAAATGGGCGCGCGTAGAGTGGAGGATATAAAGAAACTTATGAAAATCGTCAATCCTACCGTCGGCGTTTTGACAGGGATAAACGAGCAACATCTCGAAACTTTCGGCAGTATGGAAAACTTGGTCAGGGAGAAGACGAGAGTGATAAACATGCTCGACGATAGCGGAGTAGGATTTGCTTCAGACGGTGTGAAAGAAAGATTGTTATCCGCCAAAAAGCAAACGAAATTGCCGTATTTTGCAGGCTTTGACGAAGATGACGGAGTGTATGCAAGCGAACTTGCGGTTGCAAACGACGGCTCTGTTTTCAACCTGCACTTCGGGGATGACGTCTATCCGACAAAAACCTATCTTCTCGGCAAACATAACGTTGAAAACGTCGTACTTTCCGCCGCTATCGCCTACTATCTCGGAGTGTCGCCCGCAGAAATCGTCGAGAGAATTGCCACTCTCAAACCCGTTCCGCACCGCCTGCAACTTATCCGCGGTAACGGCATAAGAATAATTGACGACACCTTCAATTCAAACCCCGACGGAGCAATTTGCGCACTCGACGTGCTTGCTAAATTCGCGGGTAGAAAGGTGGTCGTAACACCGGGACTCGTCGAACTCGGCAAAAAAGAAACCGAAGTCAACGAATATCTCGGAGAGTGTATCGCATCAGTTGCGGACGTCGTGGTCTTGATCGGCGGTATGCGCGCGGACTTCGTTGCAAGGGGACTGCGTAATGCGGATTTCAGCGGGAAAATCTACCACTACGACACCTTGGACGAGGCGAAAAACGATTTTGGTATTTTGCTACGTATGGGCGATAATCTACTGCTTTTGAACGATTTGCCCGACGTGTACGACGAATAGGAGGGGTATGAAAAGAAAAGTAGCGTTGATTTTCGGCGGGCGGTCGCTCGAGAGCGATATATCCGTCATTACCGCAATTCAGACTTATAAGCAACTCGACGGTTATGAAGTCGAACCGATATTCATGTACGACGGTGATTTCTATTTGGGCGGTATGAAAACTCTGTCCGATTTCACACCGTTTGAAGCGCATAAGCACGTGAAGACTTTGCTATATAGCGGTGGATTCTACACGGTGAAAAGGGGTAAACTCAAAAAGGTTTATGCACCCGACGTCGCGCTTATCTGTTGTCACGGCGGGGAAGGGGAAAACGGCACACTTCAAGCTTTGCTTGAATTTTACGGAATACCGTATACGTCCGCAGGAGTACTGCCGTCCGCTATCTGTATGGATAAGGGAGTGAGCAAAAAGATATTCGATGATATGCTCTTGAACGTCATTCCGCATTCGGTCGTAACGAAAAGGGAGTACGAAGAAAGGACGGATGAAACCTTCTCCCGACTTGAAAATACTCTCGGCTATCCGCTCATCGTCAAGCCGTCAAGGGCGGGGAGTAGCATAGGTATTAGCACGGCGGAGAATAGAGAAGACCTAATATACGCTCTCGACGTTGCAAAGGAGTTCGACGATAAAATGGTCGTTGAACAAATGCTCACGGATTTTGTCGAAGTCAACTGCGCGGCGTTTAGGGATAGCGACGGTGTCGTCGTGTCCGAAACAGAAAGACCGCTATCCGTACACGATATTCTGACTTTTGAAGATAAGTACGTATCGGGCGGGAAAATGAGTGGCGGCGGTCGTATTATGCCCGCGGATATAGGTCCACTCAATTCCGTCGTCAAGGCGAATACCGCAAGACTCTACGACGAGTTGGATTTGGACGGAGTGGTCAGAATGGACTACCTTGTGGATAAAACGAGAAATAAGGTGTATATCAACGAAATCAACACAATCCCCGGTTCGCTTGCGTATTATCTGTTTGAAGAAGTTGGAATAACCTATCCCGAAATGCTACGGCGGATAATCGACTACGCAATAAAAAAGGGAAAACCCACTCACCGCACCTACTCGACGGGCGTACTCGAAAACTTCCACGGCGGCGGGAAATGCAGTATGTGAAAAAGCACTCCGAGCGGAGCGCTTTTTCAATGATATACGCGACTCTGTCGCGTGTGATATATTGCTATCGCAATATGATATACTTGCTTCGCAAGCATGATATATGCAAGACGGCGTAGTGCGATACACTACGCCGTCTGCATATTGTGGATAAAGTGCGTATTTTTGCTCCGTCCCAAATACGCACTCGAAGTTCTCGCCGCCGTTGCGGCTCGTGTTTCGTCCCCGAATAAGTGAGTGCGTACTCACACCCGCTCACACTGAGTGCAAATATCGCACAAAAATTTTTCGGGTGTGGGTGTCCCCCCAGCTTTAACACCAAAACGAAAATTTTGCGAATACGAATTGAGTTACAGATTATGCACGAGTTGTAGCAAAAAATTTTCGTGCGGTAGAAGTTGCGTTGCAAGCACCGTCAGAACAATTTTCACTGAAAATTGCCGACGGCTACGACGCGTAAGCAACCGACGACGGTGACGAAACATAAGCAACTGAAACAAGTTGCGTTGAGCGGCTCTTTGTGCTATCATTTTAATATAATCATTATCAGAAGGTAGTTATGGACAAAATTAGAATGATAAATCCGCTCGTTGAAATGGACGGAGATGAAATGACTCGCATCCTTTGGGCGTGGGTGAAAGATATTCTCATCAAGCCCTACGTGGATTTGAAGACGGAATACTACGACTTGTCAATCCAAAACCGCGATGCAACGGATGATAAAGTTACGGTTGACGCGGCAAACGCATGTTTGAAATACGGCGTAGGCGTGAAGTGCGCTACAATTACCGCAAACGCTCAAAGAGTGGAAGAATTCGGACTCAAAAAGATGTGGCCCAGTCCCAACGGCACCATCCGCGCGATAATGGACGGTACGGTTTTCCGCGCGCCCATACTCGTTGACGGAGTAACTCCGCTCGTGCCCACTTGGACAAAACCTATTACCATTGCTCGTCACGCATACGGCGACGTATATAAAAACGTTGAAATCAGGGTAGAAGGCGGAAAAGCGGTCATCGGCGCAAACGGTGAAGAAAAGATTATCTTCGACTTCGGTGACGGAAAGGGCGTTATTCAAGGCGTGCATAACACGGATAAGAGTATCACAAGTTTCGCGCACAGTTGCTTCAAGTTCGCTCTCGACACCAAACAAGACCTTTGGTTTGCGACGAAAGATACCATATCCAAGACCTACGACCACCGTTTCAAAGACATTTTCGCAGAAATTTACGAAGCGGATTACAAGGAAAAATTCGAGAAAGCTGGCATAGAATATTTCTACACTCTCATCGACGATGCGGTTGCAAGAGTCATTCGCTCCAACGGCGGATTTATTTGGGCGTGCAAAAACTACGACGGCGACGTCATGAGCGATATGGTCGCAACGGCATTCGGCTCTCTTGCGATGATGACTTCGGTGCTTGTATCTCCGACGGGCGCATATGAATACGAAGCGGCGCACGGCACGGTCACTCGTCACTACCGCAAATGGCAGGCGGGGGAGACCACTTCGACAAACTCCGTCGCAACTCTGTTTGCTTGGACGGGCGCACTCAAAAAGCGCGGTGAAATGGACGAAATTCCCGAACTCGTAGCCTTTGCGGAAAAACTCGAAAAAGCCACTATCGACACCATTGAAAGCGGTGAAATGACGAAAGACTTGGCACTTCTGTTCAAGAAGGACGGAGTGGAAGTCAAGACTCTCGATAGCAAAGCGTTCCTCGAAGCGATTGCAACGAGATTATAAGATTTCAAGACCACGAAAAAACCTGCCGAAAGGCAGGTTTTCATTATCTAATCGGTTGTTTTTTATTTTGCAAGGATATATTCACCCTCGATTGCGATAGAATCTTTCAACCTTTTAGGGATATACAACCTGATTTGCGCTTCCGCCTTGTTGTCGTTGAAAAGGAAGAAAAGCATATCGTTGAGCGCGTTGTCCGCTTTGGGGGAGTCGCCGTCGGTGATACGGATGACGCCGTCGTTTTTGTCAATGCTTGTTTGGATTGCGCCGTTGAATTTTTGGTAACCTTTTACGTTGATGAAGATTTGCTCGTCGGTGTAGAAAACCGCTACGTTTTTTTGGTCAAGGTCGATCACAATTTTTTGAATTGGGTATTCGTTCGTGGTGTCGTAACTGACGTCGAATACTTTCGTTTCGTCGAAGTAGCCGTTTTCCGCCATATATCCGCTTCTTTCAGACACCCATTTTGCAGGGTCGATTGAGCCGAGAGCGGCGGATACTATCACGAAAACAGAGCCTACCAACGTGACGTACAAGCAAATATTTGCAAATGAAAAAGGTTTTTTCTTGATTTCCGTCTTTGCGGGGCGAGCGATGAATTTTTCTCTCTCGTTGTAGTACGCAAGATACTTGATGAAACCCTCGATTGAGAGAAGTCCCAGACCTACCGCAAGCGTACCTGCGCCGAATAGGACGGTGAACATCATGCCGGACGAAGTTGCGGTGATTAGCACAATTGCGTAGACGACGAGAAGAAGTCCGCCTAAAACGAGTGCGAGAGTCAACGCTACGAGAAGCACGAAAGGCACGTGCAACAAAACTCTGCGCCATATATCTTTGGCGGTGAGTTTGTTTTGGAGATTTTCATTTCGCAAATCCGTTTCCATACCAATTATTTTAATGTGATAAAAATAATTGTCAACCGATTGAACCTAATTACGTTCTATTGCTCCCGCCTACCGCATACGATTTAGGGTAAATAAGACGAAAAACGAACGCTTGCAACAAAATACGTCAAATTGTGAGCGCGAATAAGTTTTATATTGAGGTGGAGAGTGTTCGTCGTCGTAGGCAAAAAGAGCATTATCGTTGGAATTGCCGTAGCGGTGTTGTTTGCGGTGTTGTGTACAGGGTTGGGAGTGACCTCGTCCGCGCAGGTGTTTTTCGGGGAAAGCACGAGAAAAGTGCCTGTCTATTCCGTCGAAAGCGGGGATGAAAAAGTCATCGCACTGACCTTTGATGCGGCGTGGGGAGCGGACAAAACTCTCGGCATAATCGACATTCTAAACGACTATAATGCGAAAGCAACCTTCTTTCTCGTGGGGTTTTGGATTGATAAATACCCCGATGAAGTCAAGGCGATTGCTTCCTCGGGGCTTGATATTGGCAATCACTCCGAAAATCACCTGAATATGCCACGTCTTGCACGAGCGAAAATGGAAGAAGAAATCAAATCCGTCAACGATAAAGTCTTCGACTTGACGGGGAAAACACCGAAATATTTTCGCGCACCGTACGGCGATTACGACAATTCTTTGATGACTTGCCTTGACGATATGGGTATGACGGGAGTGCAGTGGAGCATAGATACTCTCGATTGGAAAGGACTCTCCGCTTCTCAAATCGCAGAAAGAGTTTTGCCAAAGGCAAAAAGCGGCGACATAATCCTATTTCACAACAATTCCGACCACGTTTTGGACGCGCTTCCTATCGTGCTCGAAGGGTTGAAACAAAAAGGTTTTCGTTTCGTTGCGTTATCGGAAATGGTCGCGACAGAAAATTACTACACGGACTCTCAAGGAGTCCAACACAAACAGAATTGAAAGCAAAGGAGATAAATATGAGTTACGAGCAAATGCAAAACAACAGAGTTTACGTGTCGGGTAAAGTGGCGACTACGCCTGAATTTTCACACGAGGTTATGGGGGAAGGGTTCTACGACTTTGTCGTAGCGGTCGAGAGATTATCAGGTCAAATCGACGAAATCCCCGTTACGATTTCCGAACGACTAATCGGCGACAATCTCGATGTAGGTGCGGATATAGGCATATGCGGACAGTTGCGCTCCTACAATAAAATGGCGGACGGCAAGAGTAAACTCGTGCTTCGCGTATTCGTCAGGGAACTTGCAGAATGTGATCCCGACGTGCCGAATTATATAGAGATCGAAGGGTACGTGTGCAAACAACCCGTATACCGCACTACGCCCTTTGGACGAGAGATATGCGACTTGCTGCTTGCAGTCAATCGCGCGTACAACAAGTCGGATTATATCCCCGCAATCGCTTGGGGCAGAAACGCAAGATACGCCGAAACTTTTTCGGTTGGCGATAGGGTGAGAGTTGAGGGCAGAATACAGTCGCGAGTGTATCAAAAAACGCTCGACGACGGCTCCGTCGAAGAGCGCACCGCCTACGAAGTGTCCGTCGCGAAAATCGAAAAATAGCGGATATACCGCAGAAAACCAACTGAAAACGGCGTTTTTCGGGGCATTTTGTCCAAAATCGCTGTTTACATTGACAAAAGTATATGATATAATCTTTGTATAAATCACGCGCGTAGCGCAAGGAGCGCATATGAATATCAAAGATTACACCCTCAAAGTTGTCTACGAACTCGGCGGCGTGGAAAAGACCATCCACGGAAACGACGACGTTTTGTCTTTTGTCGATAGCGGGGACAAGTCCCACGTTCTCATTACCATGACCGCCAAAAAGCCCGTCAAAATCAAGCTTGCGGAACTCATTTACGACCACTATTTCGAGAGTCAGGAATGGTTTTTCGCGAACGGCTATCAGAGTTGGACGACCGCAAGAGAGTATAAAATCGGAGATAGACAATACGGCTTGCGTTTCCCCTGCGACGTTTTGACTATTGCGCGCAAATTTGCGGGTCCGTCGGGTGACTACGATTTCACGGAATACGGCAAAGATTTGTTCCATTCCCACACGTACACCTACCTTCGTCACGGCGACAAGTGCGAACTTTTCGGCACGCTCAACGAAAAGAGCGGTTACACGATTTTCTATGCGGACGTCAGAGAACACGTTTTCGCAATCGAGAAGGACCTTGAAGGCGTGACAATTCTCGGTGATTACGAGATTTTCAACGTCACCCAACACGTTGGCACTTACGACGAAGTTTTCGATGCGTATTTTGCGGAATATCCCGAAAAGAGTACGGGCAGAGTTGATCATTTTGAAGGTTACACTTCTTGGTATAACTACTTCCAAAACATAACCGAAGATATAGTTTTACGCGACCTTGAAGGACTCCATGCAAAAGTGGGCGCCGGTGCGAATATTTTCCAAATCGACGACGGTTATGAGAGCAAAGTCGGGGATTGGCTCAACGTCGATCCCGAAAAATTCCCCGGCGGTATGGCGCATATCGCGGACGAAATCCACAAAAAAGGATATAAGGCGGGCATTTGGCTTGCGCCTTTCGCCGCAGAGTTCAAAGCGAATATCGTCAAAGAGCATCCCGATTGGTTCATCCGCGACAAGAAAGGCAAACTTCTCATCGGCGGTATGTCTTGGAACGGTTTCTACGTTCTCGATATCGAAAAGGAAGAAGTCAAGGACTATATCCGCAAGGTCTTCAACGTCGTTTTCGACGAATGGGGCTACGATATGGTCAAGCTCGATTTCCTTTATTCAGTAGCGATTTTGCCCGCATACAACAAGTCGAGAGGGCAGTTGATGTGCGAAGCAATGGAATTTTTGCGCGAATGTTGCAAGGATAAAATCATTCTCGGTTGCGGAGTGCCTCTCGGCGCAAGTTTCGGAAAGGTGGACGCGTGCAGAATCAGTTGCGACGTGGAACTTTCTTTCAAAGAGAAATGGTACGTGAAAGTCACCAATCAAGAGATAATTTCCGCCAAAAACGCAATGAATAACACCATTTTCCGCCGTCACCTGAACGGCAGAATTTTCGCAAACGATCCCGACGTGTTCTTCCTACGCGACGACGGTATGAAACCCGCAAAATTCAGTATGGCGCAAAAGAAGTTGCTTGCAAAAGTCAACAACACGTTCGGCTCGGTTTTGTTTGTCAGCGACAACGTGGGCGCGTACGACGATGAAAAAGTCGAAATTCTCAAGAAATCATATGAAAAATTCGACGGACAAGTGCTTTCCGCCGAGTATATCGACGACGAGCATATCGAAATCGTCTACGTCGAAAACGGCGTGAAACAGAGATTTGTATACAACAATCTCACGGGCGAGAATAGCGTAGAGGTCATAAAATGATTTATATCGATAAACTTGACGAAGTAAGACGAGAAATCAAGGCTCTCGGTCGCGACGTCAAAATCATCGCCGCAACGAAAACCCAAACAAAAGAAACCGTGGATGAGTTTCATTCACTTGCGCCCGACGTCATTCTCGGCGAAAACAGAGTGCAGGAACTCGTCGACAAGTACGATGAACGCTACGATTGGCATTTCATCGGGCAACTTCAAACGAACAAAGTCAAATATATCGCGGACAAAGTGAGTCTTATCCATTCTCTCGACCGCGACGACCTTGCGAAAGAAATTGAAAAACAGGGCGGAAAAAGGGATATTATTATACCTTGTCTTGTCGAAATCAATATGGGTGCGGAAATCACGAAGGGCGGTGTTGCGCCTGAAAATGCGTACGATTTCATCCGCTCTCTCGAAAAATATCCGCATATAAAAATCGAAGGCATAATGTCCGTTTTGCCAAATCTCGGAGATACTCCCGCGCTCGACGGACTTTATTCTCGACTCGACGACCTTTTCGACGAAGTGCGCGAAATCAAACAACCTAACCTCGAAGCGAAATATCTGTCCGCAGGTATGAGCGGAGATTATCAAGTCGCACTCCGCCACAAATCCAATATGATAAGACTAGGCAGAGTCCTTTTCGGAGAAAGACGTTACGTATGACAAACGAAAAACAAAATAAAAAACCACTGATTGACTTCGGAAAAATCAAAGAAGAAATCAAAAACTTCCGTTTCGACAAAGAGCATTTGTTGAAACTTTTGCCGTTTTTGCTTGAAATATTGTTGCTTGCGGTGATAATCGTAGGGGACTTGCTCTCCAAAAAATATCTTCTTCGTTTCTTGTGCGAAGAAAACGGCGCGGAATGGTATATCAATCACGGACTTACTTATTCAAAGGCGGAATATATTGATTTCACTGCAATAAAAGGCTTTCTCGACCTTGAATATTCCTTGAATACGGGTATGGGATTCGGCATGATGAAGGACGGCACGACAGGGCTTATCGTCATCACCGCAATCGTCATAGTCGCACTTCTTGCTTATCTCACCGTCTATCACAAGGATAGCGAATTTTTGCGCGTGCCTCTCGTTATGATAGCGGGTGGCGGAATAGGCAATCTCGTGGACAGAATCGCAATCGGCGCTGTCAGGGACTTTTTCAAGTTTACGTTTGTGGATTTTGCGGTCTTCAACGTTGCGGATTCATTCGTGACGGTGGGCGCAATTCTTCTCATCATCTATCTTGTCGTGCAGATTTTCAAGCCGAGCAAGAAAAACGAAGAGAGCGAAGAAAACGACGACGAAGAAGAAATGGTTATCAAATTCGTTGTGCCGGGACTCGATGACGATGAAGAAGAGTTCCAAATCGCAACAGATGAAAACGTCAAGACGGACGAAAACGATAATCTAACCGCTCAAAACACCGAAAACGGCAATGCGGATAACCGTAGTCCGTTTGATGATAATACAAGCGTTTCAAGCGGAGAAAAGCAGTCTTTCACCATTGAAAGTGCGGACGAAAAGGAAGATAATTCCGCAAAATCTTATTCTATCGAAAGCGTGGACGATACGGACAAATGAGATACGTAGCGTCTGAAAATATTAGACTTGACAACTTTTTGGCACGTGAGTGCGGTATTTCTCGTTCAAATGCAAAGACAATCATCGAAAGTGACGGCGCGCTTGTCAACGGAGTCAAAAAGACTAAAAGCGGTTTTGAATTGAAAGTCGGTGACGAGGTCGATTTCGTCGTTCCCGAGCCGAAAATGCTTGACGTAACCCCGAATGCAGAGATAAAACTCGACATCGTCTATCAAGACGACAGTTTCGCTGTCATCAACAAACCGCAGGGAATGGTCGTGCATCCCGCAAGCAGTTATCACGGCAACGATACGCTCGTCAACGCTCTTCTTGCAGACCTTGACAATTTGAGTTCGATAAACGGAGTCATTCGCCCCGGTATCGTGCATAGACTTGATAAGGACACTTCGGGGCTAATTGTCGTCGCGAAAAACGACGAAGCGCACAAAAGCCTTGCAGGACAGATTGAAAGAAAAACCGCAAGAAGAATATACTTCGGACTCTGCGACGGCAATTTCAAAGAAGATAGCGGCACGGTTGACGCTCCCATTGCAAGAAACAAGAAAGACAGAAAGAAAATGGCAATCGACCAAGACGGGCGCAGGGCGGTCACGCACTACGAAGTTTTGGAACGTTTCGGGAAATATACGCTTGTTCGCTTTGAACTTGAAACGGGTAGGACTCATCAAATCAGAGTGCACGCGTCTTCATTGCATCATCCGATTGTGGGGGATACCGTCTACGGCGGATCGACCGCGCTATACAAAAACGGGCAACTTCTTCACGCAAAAGAATTGCGTTTGACTCATCCGGTGACGGGTAAAGATATGACCTTTGAATGCGATTTGCCACAGTATTTCATCGACGTCATTGAGAAGTTGCGCAAAATGAAAAAATCCACTGATTAGTGTGGATTTTCTGAAAAAGTATTCTAAAAAACGGCAAATTTTGAAATGGTTTTGCCGTTTTCTCATTTTATCAACAGTTTTTCGTGAGCGTTCGGTTCAACCTTTGCAGTCTTGTAATTGACGTAAATCACTTGCCCCGGATGTCCGTTCGGTTGGCGTTTCACGTTGCGTCTTTCGGTGTAGTCGACGTCAACGCTTCCGCTTTCGCTTGACGCGGCAATCTCGCTCGCAACCTTGATTACGTCGTCGGGTAGGGACTTTCCTTCGGTCAGGACTATGACGTGTGCGCCGTGTCCGTTTTTGATATGGAACCACACGTCGCTTGACGATGCGATGCGGAAAGTCAATTCGTCGTTTTGCAGATTGTTGTGTCCTTTGAGAATGGTGAAACCGTTATATTCGTAGGTTATAGGTGGTTCTGGTTTTTCTTTGCGGACTTTTCCTTTTTGCGATTTTTTCTTCACCGCACCGAGTCGTTCGAGTTCTTCTTCGATTCCCGCATAAGATTGGTCGTAGGGGAGAGTTTCGATTTCCTTTTCAACGGACAAAACGTATTCGAGAAGTCGTTTGTCGTCGGTCAGTTTTTTTTCGGTGAACTCCTTTTGGCGTTTGAGTTTATTATACTTTGTATAATAAAATGTGGAATTTCCCGACGGTGTGAGCATCGTATCGAGCGCAATCGTAACCTTTTCACCCGTGTAGTAGTCGTCGCAGATTAGAGTTTCGTCCCCCTTTTTGATGCGATAGATATTTGCGACGATGAGTTCGCCTTTCACACGGAAACTTTCCATATTTTTGCACTCTTCGAGTCGCTCGATATCCGTTTTGATATTTTTTTCAACTCTTGCTTTCAGGTGTTTTACCGCGGTTGCAAGGGTTTTGAGTCGCGCTTTGTTTCGAATGTCCGCATCCGTTTTCGAGTAGAGTGCGTCAAACGCTTCGCTCATTGTGGGATAAAATACTTTTTCACCGCTCAAAACAGAGTAGTCGTAGGGATAGACTTCCTTTCCGCCTATGACGCAGGGACTGAAATAGGGTTGAGAATTGACGTTTTTCTGTTCGTCGATGACTTTCAAAAGGGCGGTCAATTCATCCTTTGAAAGCGGTTCCGCGTGGTCTGCTTTGAGTCCTGCTCGCGCCAAAATCTCTGATACGGTAACTCCCGAAAAACCTGAAATTTTGTCGATGATAAACTTGTGCAAATCACCGCCGTTGAAATCGTCGAATACGGAATAATAGTCGGTTAGATAACTGGTTTTTGCTTGTCCGACGGGTTCGTAACGCACTCCGCGCAACACGACGTGATCGCGAGCAACGTCAAGGGGAAGATGCTTGACCGCATCGAGAATAATGAGATTTCCGTCCGTGAAAACAACGTTGCTATATCTGTTCATTATTTCGATGAAAAGATAGTAGGTCGCATCGTCTTTCATCTCCGTCCTTGCACTGAAAGTGATTTTTATTATGCGGTCGGAGTTGTAGACCGAAACGTCGGTTATCGTCGCAACGGACAGGTGTTTTCGGAGAAGCATACAAAGGGCAGGGGCGGTGACGGGATTAGGTTTTTTGCTCGTCGTCAGGTGCAAACGGGGCGCACCCGCGTTGCAAGACGCGCAAAGACAGAGGTTTTTTCCGTTTGCTCTCAGATAAAACCTCACTTCGTCCGCGTCCGGTTGGACGATTTTGTCAATTCTTCCGCCTGCGATACTGCGATTTAGCTCGTTTGCAAGGGCGGATAAAGTCAAAAGATCGCTGCCCATACGACCATTATACACCAAAACCGCGTTTTCACAACACTATCTTTCATTTTTCGCCTGAATTTTGCACTCTTAATTTGACTAAAATTTCTATTGCAATTTATTTGTTCGTATGATATACTCTTTAATACTTATGAAATAACGCAAGCGCATTTAGCGCATGGAGGACAAATGAGTTATACAGTTGAAAAACTTGAAAAAAGCCAAGTGAAACTCGTCTTTGACGTAGACGCAACGACCTTTGACAACGCTGTCAAAGAAGCCTATCAGAAAACGAAACATAAGTTCCAAATTCAAGGCTTCAGAAAAGGACACGTTCCTATGAAAGTTATCGAAGGAATTTACGGAAAAGAGGTATTTTATGAGGACGCAATGGATATCGTTATACCCGAAGCCTACGGCGAAGCGCTCCAAAAAGAATCCGACCTCGACGTCGTTGCCCAACCCGAACTTACCGCTTTCGATTTCAAAGAAGACGGCGGTGCGACTTTCACTCTTTTCGTGACCGTGAAACCCCAAGTCGTTCTCGGACAATACAAAGGCTTATCCGTTTCCAAGAAAGTGGAAAAAGTCACTGCAAAACAAGTTGACGAAGCAGTCGAAGAAAACCGTCAAAAACAAGCGCGTCTTATCGACGTCGAAGAAGCGGCTCAAAACGGCAATATCGTCGAAATCGACTTCACCGGCTACGTCGACGGCAACGCATTCGACGGCGGTGCGGCAAACAACTACGAACTCGAACTCGGCAGTGGTCAATTCATTCCCGGTTTCGAAGAGCAACTCGTAGGCGCGAAAGCAGGCGACCACGTTGCAGTCAAAGTCACCTTCCCCGAAGACTATCACGCGGAAGAACTCAAAGGCAAAGAAGCAACCTTTGAATGCGACGTTCACGCAGTCAAAGTGAAAGAAGTCCCCGCGCTCGACGACGATTTCGCAAAAGACGCATCCGAATTCGATACTCTTGCAGAATACAAAGAGGACGTCAAAAATAAACTTAAAGCAGAAGCGGAACAAGCGGCGGAAAGAGCGTATGAAGACGAACTCATCGAAACCATCGTCGCAAACGCAACCGTAGAAATCCCCGAAGTCATGATCGACAACGAAGTCGAAGATATGGTGAATGAATTTGAATACCGCCTTATGTATCAAGGTATCAAACTCGACGATTATCTCGGCTACGTCGGACTCACCAAGGACCAACTCAAAGGCGAATACAAAGAACAAGCCGAAAGAAGCGTCAAAGTCCGTCTTGTCATGGAACAAATCGTGAAAGTCGAAGACCTTAAATTCGCGGATAGCGAAATCGACGAGAAACTCGCAAAAGCCGCAGAAGAAGCAGGCAAGAGCCTCGAAGACTTCAAGAAGACTCTCCGCAAAGAACAAATCGACTATCTCGTCAATCAAATTCTTTCGGACAAACTCATGGCGACCCTCAAAGAAGCCAATCCCGCAGTCGTGAAAGCGTCCACCAAGAAACCCGCCGCGGCACCCGTAGGCAAGGTCGAGGACGAGAAAGAAGAAAAGGCAGAGAAGAAAGCTCCCGCCAAAAAAGCAACCAAAAAAACCACTAAAAAAGCGGAACAACCCGAGGACTAATTCTCGGTCAGGAAGGAGAATGAAATGATGAATAACACCCTCATACCTTACGTTGTCGAAAGAACCGCCCAAGGCGAACGTTCGTACGACCTCTATTCAAGACTTCTCGATGATAGAATCATCTTCCTCAGCGGAGAAATCAACGATGATCTTGCAAATAGCATAGTCGCACAACTTTTGTTCTTGGAAGGCAAAGACAGCCAAAAGGATATTAGCATCTACATCAATAGCCCGGGCGGATCGGTGTCCGCAGGTATGGCAATCTACGACACTATGAACTATATCAAGTGCGACGTTTCCACTATCTGCATCGGTCTTGCGGCGTCGATGGGTGCATTCTTGCTGTCGTCGGGCACGAAGGGCAAGAGATATTCTCTCCCGAACTCCAAGATCATGATCCACCAACCTCTCGGCGGTGCTCAAGGTCAAGCGAGCGATATCGCAATCGTAGCGGAAGAGATTCTCAAAACGAAGAGCAAACTCAATAGTATTCTTGCCGAAAATTCAGGTCAACCCCTTGCAAAAGTGGAAATTGACACCGATAGAGATTACTACATGACCGCCGACGAGGCGCAAAAGTACGGTCTCATCGACAAAATTTTCGTGCATCGTCAATAATTCCAACGGAGTAATATGGATTATAGAAAAATCGAGCATTGTTGTTTCTGCGGTAAAAGCAGCGACGAAGTCGACCTCGTGGCAGGACCTAACGAGTTGTTCATCTGCAACGAGTGTATCGGAAAGTGCGCCTACCTTCTCGAAAAGAAAAAGGATAGAAGAATCGAGAAGGAAGACGTGGTTTCTCTCTACACTCCGCGCCAGATAAAAGAAAAACTCGACGAATATATCGTAGGTCAAGAAGCTGCTAAAAAGGTGCTTTCCGTCGCGGTTTACAACCACTACAAACGCGTGAATCAGGCAAAAAAGAGAAATAGCGACGGCGTTGTTCTCGAAAAAAGCAACGTTCTCGTTCTCGGACCTACGGGCTCGGGGAAGACTCTGCTTGCCAAAACTCTCGCGCAAATTCTCAACGTACCCTTCGCGGTTGCGGATGCAACCACGCTCACTGAAGCGGGTTACGTCGGTGAAGACGTGGAAAATATCTTGCTCAAACTCATATTAGCCGCGGACGGCGACGTCAAAAAAGCGGAAGTCGGCATCATCTATATCGACGAAATCGACAAAATCGCAAGAAAAGGCGAAAACGTGTCCATCACTCGCGACGTTAGCGGTGAAGGCGTGCAACAAGCACTTCTTAAAATAATCGAAGGCACCGTTGCAAGCGTTCCTCCTCAAGGCGGAAGAAAGCATCCCAATCAAGAATGCTACCAAATCGACACGACGAATATCCTGTTCATCTGCGGTGGTGCGTTCGTGGGCATTGATAAAATCGTGGACGAGAGAAAGGATAACTCCAAACTTGGTTTCGGCAGTGCGGTGAAAGGCACGATCGAATATCGTTACGACGAACTTATCGAAGCGTTGCAACCCGCAGACCTTGTGAAATACGGTTTGATTCCCGAATTTGTGGGAAGAGTGCCTATCGTTGTCGGACTCAATGCGCTTGACGAAACCGCACTTGTGAAGATTTTGTCCGAGCCGAAGAACGCTCTCACCAAGCAATATAAGACTCAATTCAAACTTGACGACGTCGACCTTGAGTTTGACGATTCCGCGTTGAAAGCGATTGCAAACAAAGCAATCCAACTGAAAACGGGCGCACGCGGTTTGAGATCCATTCTCGAAACGTTGTTACTTGACCTTATGTACGACATTCCGTCCGACAAAACGATTTCAAAAGTCATCGTCGGCGAGAAGTGCATAACCGAAAAAGCGAAACCCGAAATCGTCAGAAAGAACGCGGAAGAAATAGCGTAACAATCAAAAATAGCGCATTAGATGCGCTATTTTTATACTCTCGAAAAGAAAACGGCAATTTGCCGTGAGGTGATTATGGTTATCAAAAATGCAAAATTCGTAACGTCCGTTGCGGACTCAAACGCACTCTACGATACGGGTGCGCCTGAAATCGCGATTGCGGGGAAGTCTAACGTCGGAAAATCTTCCTTCATAAACTTCATTTGCAACAACGGAAAACTTGCACGCACGTCGGGGGACCCCGGTCGCACGCGCTTGCTCAACTACTTTGAAATCAACGGCGGTGAATTTTATATCGTGGATTTGCCCGGTTACGGCTATGCAAAAGTTGCAAAGACGGAGAAGTCGAAGTGGGGCGGAATGATTGAAGGTTATCTTCAAAAGAGCGATAGATTGAAAAACGTTTTCGTCCTGCTTGATTGCCGTCACGTGCCGACGGACGACGACAAAATGCTTGTCAATTTCTTGTTTCACTTCAACATTCCGTTCACGTTGATTGCCACGAAAGCGGACAAACTCAGTCGTCAACAACAGATGAAAAGTAGGCAAATCATTGCGTCTGCAATGGGAGTAGGGGCGGATAATATCTACTTCACGTCCTCTCTCAATAAGACGGGAAAAGATGCGATTTTTGAAAGAATTGCCCAAATTTTAGGCTAAACCATTCTAAAAAAGTTGATTTTTTGGAATACTTTTCCAAAAATTCACTTATATAACACGCTTTATATAAATAAATACGCACGCGTGCAGCGTGCGCATTTTTTTATCTATCATTACATTATGATTGATGAATTATTGTTTTTCGTTTGTGTGATTGAGATTGGATTTGTGTTTCGTGTGTTATGTAACGTTGTTTTTTTACAAGTTTGAGTCGCTTGTATTACGCAATGTTTATCGGGCTTGGGTTGTGTATATGTAGGACGGATTTTTTGCGCAACGCATTATTGTGCAGTTGAGCCGTTTATTCAACTTTTAGTCTGTGTTGTTTTTCCGTATGTTTTGGGCGGAGATTTTACTACGGTTTCAGTTGTGGGGTGTGGTGCGAGTGCTATTCTGAAACCGTGTCGCCTAAATCTGCGATGAAGACAAGGCGGTTGCCTATCAGGTCGCAGGACGTCAGATAGTAGGGAATACCGTTTTTCACAACCTTGGGAGTCACGCGCACGTTTTTGCCGTGTAGGTGTCCGTAGGTGACTGCATTCACTTCGTATTTTTCAAGAAGTGTAGTGACTGCCGTGTCGTTGTATTTTGCATCGAAGGGCGGATAGTGTAGAAGTGCGACGACAAAGTCGTCGGGTTTGCGCACCCTTTGCATTGCGGTGAGAGAAAGTTCAAGGCGAATAAGCTCTCTGTCGTATATCTTCTTGTCTTCTTGCGTGGTGTCGTCCGTAGGTATTGTCCAACCGCGTGAACCGACGACTAGAAGATTGCCGATTCTTATGCAGTTATTCTGCAAGAATAAAAAGTCGGGGAATGCCTTTTGAATTTTGGAAAGAGTGTCCCAATAATAGTCGTGATTTCCTCTTACGACCACTTTTTTGCCGTTGAGTGCGGAAATCAAGTCGTAGTCGGGTTTTGCCTCGTCAATGGAAATTCCCCAAGACAAATCGCCACCGAGAAGTATTACGTCATTCTCGGTGACTTTTTCCTGCCAATCCGCGGTTATCTTTTCAAAATAGTCGTTCCAATCGTCCCCAAACACGTTCATAGGTTTTTCTACGACGGTGGAGAGATGAAGATCGCTTATTGCAAATACTTTCATGACTTTATTATATCATAAAAATTCCTAAACTCAAATAAGTTTATTATATTTATATAAAAGTTGATTTTGCAAACCGTAAAAATATAGGTGTGCTTGTTGCGAATTGTTTGGTCAGAGGCGAAGCGGTTTGTTTATTATCACGTGTCGCTTGGATAAAAACGTAACGTTATAATCATCGGTTGTTGGGGTAAAGTAAGGCAGTTTGATTTTTTTTTGTCATAAGTTGAGCGGATAGAACTAAAACGATTTGATTGTTGTCATAAGGTGTTACGTGGGAATAAAAACAGTTTTTAGAGAAAGATTGCGACGCAAATGCGTCGCAATCGGTGTGATTTTTTCTGTTCAAATCTGTTGTTTGTGCCGATATTTGTTTTTGCGAATGGTTGGGTGCGTCGGCACTTTTCCTTTTGCGGTGAGTTTCGTTTGCTATGAAATGCGAAATTCGCCGCATTAGAATGTCGAAAACTGTCGATTACGACGGGAATAACGGCAAATCGAATACTCCTTGACACGCTTCTTGGTTGAATTGGGTACATTCGGGTATTCTGCAATAGCCGTAGGACGGCACCAAAAGATTGACGTCTGCTACCACTTTAAGTATTACCGTCGTGCAGGCGGTTATCGAGAAGTCGTTGTCGCTGACAAATGAACCGCTCGGACTTGCCATATTGACGGACGCTACGAGTTCGGCGGGGAATACGCTTCCCGTAGGGACGCACATAACGACGTCTTCGGTGATTGAAATCGTGCCCGTTCCGCTACCTGCCGTGCCGTTTGCATCGGTGTAGTTGATGCGGATAGGGATAGATACGGTTGCTTGCACTCTCGACAGTCCTTGCCTATCGGCAATCGGGGTGACGGTGAGTGCGGTGATTGTTCCCGTACTCGACGTTGAAGTGCCGCTAACGAAGGTTAGGGGGAGGGTGGGACTTGCCGGCGTTAAGTCGGTGAGAGTGACTGTGGTTGTTTCGAGAGTTTGTTGAGTCATGCAGGCGTCGAAAACCTTTCTGACTTGAACGCAAACTTTTTCAGACAGTCCGTTGATAGGGTTTCCGCTGATGTTCCCGGGACATCTGTCGGTGCTTGAATTGTTGCAAAAAGACATCTTTTTACCTCCTTGAATTTGTCGTTGTATTTTATGTCTATGGGTTGAGAATGGTGCGGACGTGGTCGAAAAATTTTGATTTTTGGCGATTTTTGGCGGAATTTTTGCGAAAAACAGGGTGGTTATTCATGGCGAAAACACCGAAAAATCCACTGTTCACAGGGGTTATGCAATTTTGAATAAACGAGCGGGGAAGTGTTTTGCATACGGTTAACTTGTGAACAATGGCAAAAATCGAAAAACCGCAAAAACCCTACTAAATAGTGGCAAAAAAATTTTTTAAAAATCGGGTTGACAATGGTCATACATTGTGCTAGACTAATATCGAAATAAAAAACAAAGGGTAAACTATGCTCGATTTGATGCTCGGTAGCGTCCGCCACCAACTGGACGACAAAGAAAGATTTAGGATCCCCGCCAAGTTCCGTCAGACACTTGGTGAGAAAGCCTATATCCTTCCGGGCAGGGAAGTCGGCAAGCAAACCGGGAAATTCTGTCTGTATATCGTTTCGGAAAACAGATTTGAAGAAATCTACGAACGTATCAACGATCCTCGCTTGTATAGCGGTGGAGAAGACGCGGACAACCTCACGACGTATTTCGGCTCTATGCAGGACGTCGAGGAAGACGGTCAAGGCAGAATGAAACTCTCACCCAATCTCAGCGCAATGTTGAAAGCGACGAAAGATATAGTCTTCGTCGGCAAGGGACACTATCTCGAACTGTGGTCGGGGGAAGTGTGGGACGAAAGATTCAACTATCTCAATTCCGAAAACGTCAATCGCGCGCTTGAGAACCTCAGAAATCGCGGAGTGTAACAAATGGAATTCGTACATATCCCGGTTATGCTCGAAGAGTGCCTGAAAGGGCTTGACGTCAAACAAGACGGCATCTACGTGGACGGTACGCTCGGCGGTGGGGGACACTCCTTGGAAATCGTCAAGAGGCTCGGAGAGAGCGGACGACTTATCGCAATCGACCGCGACGAAGACGCACTTCTTGCGGCAGGGGAAAGGTTGCACGCGTACGCGAACAATATTACGTACGTACACGACGACTTCAAAAATCTTTGTTCGGTGCTCGACCAACTCGGCATTGAGGAAGTGGACGGAATACTTCTCGATCTCGGCGTCAGTTCTTATCAACTCGACAACGCGGAAAGAGGATTCAGTTATATGAAAGACGCTCCGCTCGATATGAGAATGGACAGGTCGCAATATCTGACCGCATTCAATATCGTGAACGAATACAGCGTTGGGGAAATCACAAAAATACTATACGACTACGGCGAAGAAAAGTTCGCGCCGAGAATAGCGGAAAGGATAGCACTCGTCAGAGAAAAGCAAACCATATCGACCACTCTGCAACTTGCAAAGATAGTCGAAGATTGTTATCCCGCGGCGGTGAGATGGAAATTCGGTCATCCTGCAAAACGCACGTTCCAAGCGATTAGAATAGCGGTTAACGGGGAATTGACGGCGCTCGAAGAAACAATCAAGCAAATGGCGCTTCGACTGAAAAAGGGCGGTAGAATAGCGATAATCACCTTCCATTCCCTTGAGGATAGAATAGTGAAAAACGCGTTCAAAGAACTCACTCTCTCTTGCACGTGTCCGCCCGACTTCCCGGTGTGCGTATGCGGTAAGAAACAAGAAATAAAACTAATAAATAAAAAACCTATCATTGCTTCGGACGATGAATTGAAAATCAACTCTCGTGCCGAAAGCGCAAAACTCAGAATAGCGGAAAGATTATAAGGAGATGACTATGGCTATTACGTTGGACGAATTGCTCGGTATGAATTCGAAAACCAAAGACGAGGTGACTTACGACAGTTTCCCTCAATTTAATCAATATAACGAAATCAGAAGCGGTAGAGGTCGCACGGTCCGTGCGGACGAAGAACAACGTCGCTTCAACGGTTATACCGTGGTTCAAAGTTCCCCGCGCTCCGAAGAGAATATCAGAGCCTACGAGGCGTCTCGTCCTTACGAACTCCCCAGAACGAGCGAATATCAACCTAGCGCGGATAGAGGTTTTGAACAAATGCGTCGCAGAAGCGAAGCACCCGTTCGCCCCGCATCCCAAGACTACGGCTACAAAGATTATTCTTCCTTTGCTCCCGTCGAAACCAGAGAAAATTCTTTCCACGATTTCGCAAGACAGGATAGCGAAAGACCTTCGGATAGAGAACTCTTCGACAGACTCTCCGCAAGTTCTGCCATGACCGCTACTCCCGCCGCAAGAGTGGAAGAGAATAGCTATGAAAAGACCAGTTCTTTTGCTCCTGCAAAGAAATCCTACAAGAGCGAAAGCACCAAAAAAGCACGTCTCAACACCAAAGCAAAAGTGCTTCTCGCGGTTTACTTTGCGGTCATCATTCTCGTCGCGGTGCTCATCATCGTAAACGCAGGCAATCTTAATAACGGAACTGCCACCACACCTTCCTCCTCCATATCCGGTGTGGTGCAGGATTCCGCTGTCAGTCATATTTCGGACGCGTCTTCAATAGACTTTGACTATGACGCGGCGTTCAATATCAAGTAATCCTTTAATCTTTCATAATCCAAAGAAAAGACTGTTGGCAACATTAATGCTGATAGTCTTTTTATTTTGCGCGGTTTTCGTAAAACTGGTATTTGTGATGATAGTAGATTCCGCCGACTTGCAGAAAAAGGCTATCGGGCAGTGGCTACGTAGCGTGCCTACGGACGCACCCCGCGGGGATATTCTTGACAGAAACGGCGAACCGCTCGCATCGACCGCAACGAGATATAATATCTACGTGCGACCTAATGCGGTTACGGATAAAAGTGCGGTCGCAAGACTGCTATCAGGCGTTTTCGGCTATGATTACGACGAAACTTTGAAAAAAATCTCGAAATTCGCATCCGAAATCACAGTCGCAACAAAAGCGACGAAAGAGCAACTCAACTTGCTCTATGACAGCGGACTCGGCGGAATTTATTATTCGGAAGACAATTTGCGATATTATCCCTACGGCGACTTTATGACGCAGGTGCTTGGATTCACTAGCGCGGACGGAGTCGGACAGACGGGGATCGAGGCGTATTACGATAAATACCTGAAAGGTGTAAACGGAAAAATCTTGACCGAAACCGACCTTGTGGGTAGAGAACTCGGCGGTAGCGATTACTATTTGCCGTACGTCAGGGGTATGAACGTGAATACCACGCTCGATGCGACCATCCAACGCATAGTGGAAGGAGCGGTTGATAAGGCGGTCGCGACTTACAATCCAAAAAGAGTTGCGTGTATCGTGATGAACTACGAAAACGGTGAGATACTTTCCCTTGCGGAATATCCGTCTTTCGATTTGAACGCAGTGCCGCGCGACGATCTCGAAACCCTTTTCGCAAATTCCAAAAGCACGCTCGTATCGACGGTGTACGAACCGGGATCAACTTTCAAGATTTTGACTTCCGCCGCCGCTCTCGACTCGGGCACGATAAGCACGTCAAGGCGGTTTTACTGTCCCGGCTCAAGGGTGGTGGACGGTAAGAAAATCAAATGTTGGCGCACGAAAGGACACGGCTCGATCGACTTCGCGGAAGGGGTTGAGAAAAGTTGTAACTGCGTGTTTATGGATTGCGCACTCTCTATGGGGACGGAGAAATTCTACTCATACCTTACCGCTTTCGGACTGAAAAGTCGGACGGGTATCGATATGGCGGGGGAAACGTCGGGGATTTTCATATCGCCTAACCTTGTCAAAAACGTAGACCTTGCGCGTATTGGCTTCGGGCAGGCGGTGGCGGTCACGCCTATCGGTATGTTGACTGCGGCGTCCGCGGTCGTGAACGGCGGATTCAAAGTTACGCCCCACCTTGTTTCGTCGGTAAAAGATACGACGTCGGGAACGACTATCGGGACTTCGTTTGAAATCGGAAACGACAGAATTGTGTCCAAAGAAACTTCGGATACGATGAGAATTTTGCTCGAAAGGGTGGTCAGTCAGGGGAGCGGTAAGGGCGCAGGCGTGAACGGCTATCAAATTGCGGGCAAGACGGGTACTGCGCAAAAATATGAAAACGGCGGGATTGCAAGAGGGAAATATATCTCGTCATTTCTCGGATTTTCTCTTGAAGGGAGCGCGCCTTACGGAGTGTTGATGATAGTGGACGAACCGCAAGGCTCGGTTTACTACGGCTCACTCGTGGCGGCGCCGTTGGTCGGGGATATATTCAAGGGGATATTCTCCTATCTCGACGTGCCGAAATCCACAACAAGCGAAGTGGAAAACACCTTCAATCCGTCGCGTGTCGAAGATTATGCGGATATTGCGGAAGATTGAAAATATTTTCCGTTCGCGTCTAATTTCGCCCACCCGTTGACGAGAGCGATTACACTTATTAAAATAAGTGTATCAAACCTTCGGAGGACGTATATATGACGCTCGAAAAGTTACTCGAAGGGATAAAAGTTTTAAGCACTAACGAAGATTTCAACAGGGATATTAAGGATATTAAAATCAACTCGAAAACCGTCGACGACGGGGACGTATTCGTGTGTATGCAGGGGGTGCGGGACGACGGAAATCTGCACCTTGACGAAATCGATAAAGACTTCGTCGCAATCACCGAAAAACAACCCGAAAAAGGAAAGTACGTCGTCGTCGAAGACGCAAGAAAAGCGTATGCGCTATTGTCGTATAACTACTTTTCAAAACCGCTCGAAGGTATGAAATTCGTGACGGTCGTCGGCACAAACGGCAAAACTTCGACGGCGCACTACGTAAATTCAATCCTTGCGCATTGCGGATTCAAGACGGGACTCATCGGCACCGAAGGACATTTCATACTCGGTGAAAAGGTGTCCACGTCGCTCACGACTCCCGACCCCTATGAGATGAATTCATTGCTATTCAAGATGAGAGCGAAAGGGGTGGAAGTCGTGGTGTCCGAAGTGAGCGCGCACGCAGTCTATCTCAAAAAGACTTACGGACTCAAAGCGGACGTTGCGATTTTTACGAATATATCCCGCGACCATCTCGACTATTTCAAAGATTACGCAACCTATGAGAGCGTAAAACTCTCCTATTTCTCTCCGACCTACGTCAAGACGGCAATCGTCAATATCGATGACGAAGCGGGGAGAAAACTCGCAAAAAGATTGGAGAGCGGAAAAGACGTCGCGCTTGTAACTTACGGACTATACAATCCCGCGGATTGTTTTGCAATCGACCTTGACGAAAACTTGGACGGAATAAAATTCGTCGCAAACCTTTTCGACAAGATAGTGGACGTGCGCTCCGCGCTATACGGAGAGTTCAACGCATACAACCTGCTTGCCGCTATGACCGCTTGCGCATATCTCGGAGTCGGTGCGGAAAATCTTGCAACCGCAGTGCGAAAGGTACGCAACGTAAAAGGCAGATTCAGTGTTTTACGTGCGGAAAAAGGGAGCATAATCATTGATTACGCGCACACACCCGACGGACTTGAGAAGTTGTTGTCCACCGCAAGGACGATAACTAAATCCCGACTTATCACCGTTTTCGGTTGCGGTGGAGAAAGGGATAGGGGTAAGCGCGCGCTTATGGCGCAGGTCGCGGAAAGGTATAGCGATTTCACGGTGGTGACTTCGGATAATCCGCGATACGAAAACCCCGACCGTATCATCGCGGACGTCGAAGTCGGATTCCAAAACAAAAACTATAAGTGCATACTCGACAGGACGGAGGCGATTTCCTTTGCCGTGAGCGAAATGCTCGAAGGAGATACCGTCGTCATTGCGGGCAAGGGTAACGAAGAATATTTTGAAATCAAGGGACGGAAGTTGCCGTATAGCGATTTCGACGTGGCAAGAAGGTTGGCAAGATGACGGCTATCCAAAAAATCGCACTGTATTTTACGGTGTCCGCCGTCTTAACTTTGCTCGTCATGCCGCCACTTATCAAACTGTTGAAAAAGGTTAAGGCGGGGCAAAGCATACTCGGCTACGTCGTCCAACACGAAAGCAAAGCGGGCACAACTACTATGGGCGGAGTGGTTTTCGCTCTGCCCGTGGTAATTTTTGCGCTTGTTGAGCGCACTCCGCTTGCGCTCGTTGCGATGAGTATGATTCTCGGTTTCGGCGCGCTTGGGTTTCTTGACGATTTCATCAAAATACGCTTTAATCGCAATCTCGGTTTGAAAGCGTATCAGAAGATTATCGGACAAGTCGGACTATCCGTGATAGTCGGCGTTTTCGTCTACAAATCGGGACTCGTTGGGAGTGAAATCAACTTGCCGTATATCTCGCCTGTCGACTTGAAATGGGGGATAATTCCTTTCGTCGCATTCACCTTCATCGCGACCACAAATTCCGTCAATCTAACCGACGGACTGGACGGACTTGCGGGGACGACTTGCCTTGGATATTTTCTCATCGTAGGGGTTGCGATCTTCCTTCAATTTTCAAAAGCGGACGGAGAATTGCAAGAAAATTTGTTTTCTCTCGTCGCACTATGCGCGGTGCTTGTCGGGGCGCTTACCGCCTATCTCGTTTTCAACTCGTCGCCCGCCCGCGTATTCATGGGAGATACGGGCTCTCTTGCGCTCGGCGGTGCGGTCGCGTCCGTTGCGGTGCTTGCGAAAAATCCGATTTTTATTCTCACTTCAGGCATAATGTTCGTATGGTCGAGCATAAGTGTTATTGTGCAGGTTATCTCGTTCAAGTCCACAGGAAAGCGGGTGTTCAAAATGTCCCCCTTTCATCATCATCTCGAAATGTGCGGGATGAGCGAAACGAAAATCTGCGCGATATATCTCGTTGCTACGTTAATCGGCGGGGCGGTAACGCTCGTGCTTGGGGAGGGAATATGAATTTGCTCGGCAAAAACGTCGTCATATACGGCGGTGGGGTGAGCGGGCTTTCCGCTTACGACCTTGTGAAATCGAAGGGCGGTCGCGCGATAATTTACGACGACAATCCGTGCGTTATGCACGCGACTTCGTCGGTGGGAGTTTTCTCATCTGCGGATATTATCGTGTTGAGTCCCGGGGTTGAGCAGGGGAAGGACTTCATTCTCGACGCAAAACTCGAAGGAAAAACCGTAGTCGGCGAACTTGAACTTGCATCTGCATTTTGCGATGCGGAAATCATCGCGGTCACAGGCACAAACGGAAAGACGACGACGGTCAATCTCATCAATCATATTTTGCGCACCGCGGGGACTTTTTCGCACGTGGCGGGAAACGTGGGAATTGCGTTTTCGTCCGTATGCGACAACTACGATTCATCCGAAACCGTGGTCGTTGAAGCGTCCAGTTTCCAACTTGAAAGCACAATCAAATTTGCGCCCGACGTGGCGGTGCTTTTGAATATCACCCCCGACCATATCGACCGCCACAAGACTTTTGATAAGTACGTTTCGGCAAAGTCGAATATCTTCATCAGACAGAGCGAATGCGACAAGATAATCTACAATGCAGACGACGAAGTCATCCTTTCTCTCGTGCCGTATATGAATGCGGAAAAGATACCCTTCAGTGTGAAAAATCCGACTTGCGGAGCGTATATCTCGGACGGTTTCATTTGCTACAAGGGTTTGCCCGTCATCGACGTTAGCGAGATAGACTTGAAGGGCAGGGAAATTGAAAACGCGCTTGCCGCAACCGCCGTCGCAATGTCGAAAGGTGTGAGCGTATATACCGTCGCATCCGCATTGACGAGTTTTAGTCGCCCGCGGTTTAGGAGAGAAAGAGTCGCACTCATCGACGGGGTGTCCGTATTCAACGATAGCAAAGCGACCAACGTTGGCGCGACTCTGTCCGCAGTCGAGAGTCTTGACGGAAAGGGTGTCGTGATTATGGGCGGTGCGAAGAAAGGGGAGAATTTCGATTTGATATTTGACGGCGCGAGCGAGAATATCGCGGGGGTTGTCGTGATCGGTGAAAACGAAAAGGAAATCACCGATAGTATGGATAAGTACGGCTACGAAAACTACGAAGTCGCTTGCGACCTTGACGACGCAGTCAAAAAGGGGTTGAATATGGCGAAAACTCACGGTGTAAACAACTTGTTGTTTTCCCCCGCAAGCAAGAGTTTCGATAAGTACGCAAATTTTGAAGAACGCGGAAAAGCGTTTGAAAAAGCCCTGTCCCGTTTAGATGATTAAATCAAGAAAGACCTTCGACGGAGATTTGTCCATTGCGCTCGTTGCTCTCGGATTATCTCTCGTCGGACTTGTTTTCATACATTCCGCATCCTCCTATACCGCCGCTTTGCAGGCGGGGGACGAATATCACTACGTCGAGACGCAGGCGGTCGCTATCGCAGTCGGTATCGTGCTTGCGGTTTTCTTGTCGGGGGTGAAAATCCAAAAAGTCGAAAAGTACGGATATGCGGTTTATATTCTATGCCTTGCACTGCTTGCGCTCGTATTCGTTCCCGTCATAGGAGTGGAGAGTTACGGCGCAAAACGGTGGTTGAACCTAGGTTTTTTCACCATTCAACCGTCCGAATATGCAAAATTCGCAATGGTCGTCGCGCTCTCGGCGTATGCGTCGAGTCACGGCACGGACAAAATCAAAGATACCCTTGCCATGCTTGCTATAGGGGGAGCGGTTTGCGTATTGCTTATCCTTGAACCGAATATGTCCATCACCATTTGCGTGGGTGTGGTTTTGATGATTATGCTCTTCGTGAGCGGTGTGAAAATCAAACGGCTCATCTTAATTTTGATACCTATAATCGCAGGTGGTATCGCGCTCGTTTTTCTCGAACCGTATCGGGTTAGGCGGTTGCTTGCATTCGTCAATCCGTGGGAGTCCCCGCTCGACGAGGGCTATCAACTCATTCAGTCCTACTACGCTTTCGGCTCGGGCGGACTTTTCGGGTTAGGGCTCGGCAACTCTCGGCAGAAATACGCATTCTTGCCTTTTGCCGAAAGCGATTTCATTTTGTCGGTGATAGGGGAAGAGTTAGGACTTTTCGGAGTTGCGCTTATCATCTGCGCATTCATGTTTCTCATCGTGAAAGGGATAATAATTTCGGTGCGCGCAAAGGATAGGTTTTCTTGCTATCTGTCCGCGGGAATCACGTCTGTTATCGCAGTGCAGACCGCGCTCAACGTTGCGGTCGTATGCGGTGCGATACCGCCGACCGGATTGCCGTTACCTTTCATCAGTGCAGGGGGAAGTTCGGTTACCGCGTATGCGTGCGCGATTGGGCTTCTCGTCAACATATCCAAGACCGCCAAAAAGGACGGATTTTTGAACGAGGTGAATTTTGCAAACGGAATATCTTGAAATCAAAGGCGGGAATGCTCTCTACGGAAGCGTGAAAATACCGTCCGCAAAAAATGCGGTGTTGCCTATGCTTGCAGGAGCGATACTATCCGACGACGAAGTCACCCTGACCGATTGCCCGAATATCGCGGACGTAAACAATATGATGAAAATATTGAAGTCCATAGGACTTTCCGTCAAAAGTAACGACGGAGATATAACCGTGAGCGGAAGGGTAGAATGCGAAACCGTGTCCGAAAAACTATCCCGCGCTATGCGCTCGTCGGTGTTTTTGCTCGGTGCGCTACTATCCGAAGTCGGACGAGTCAGATTGCATACGCCGGGCGGTTGCAACATAGGCGCAAGACCTATCGACATTCATCTCGACGGACTTGCAAAACTGGGTGCAAAAATCGAATACGGCACGGACTGGGTCGATTGCTATGCGGATAGGCTCGTCGGGGCGGATATCACGTTCAAATATCCGAGCGTGGGCGCAACCGAAAATCTACTTCTCGCCGCCGTCAAAGCAAATGGTGAAAGCACTCTCATAGGGTGCGCGCGTGAGCCTGAAATCGTATCCTTATGCGATATGTTACGCAGTATGGGAGCGAATATCGTCGGGGACGGCACGTCCGTCGTCAAGGTCAAGGGAGTTGATTCGCTTTCGGGGACGATAATCAAACCCGTATCGGACAGAATAGTGGCGGGGACGATAATATCCGCGGTTGCGGTTGCAGGCGGAAAGGTGAGAATGGAAAACGTAGGTACTTCTCATCTCGGTGCGTTTTTGAAAGAAATCCTATCGTCGCACGTGAGAGTCACGGACGTATCTTGCGGAGTCACGGTCGAGAGCGACGGAGTGGTTTTGCCGTCAAATATCGTCACCGGACCTTACCCGACTTTCCCCACGGATATGCAACCGATTATGACCGCGGTGCAGTGCTTTGCAAACGGAGTTAGCACCGTCACCGAAACGGTTTTTGAAAACAGGTTTGCGCACGTAGGCGAACTCGTCAATATGGGTGCGAATATCGACGTCGACGGGGACGAAGCGATAGTCAGGGGGAAGGGCGGTTTGCACTCGTCCGTACTTCACGCATACGACTTACGCGGCGGGGCGGCACTCGTCGTTGCGTCTCTCGGCGCGAAGGGGACGGGGAGGATATACGGCTTGAATCATATCGACCGCGGATACGAAAAAATCGAAGAAATATTCTCATCTCTCGGCGGAGATATTCGGCGGGGCAGGGAATAGCGGGGCAAATTTAATATTTATGCGCAAATTTTGAAATTTTTACAAAAAAATTCTTGACATTATATATATATTATATATAATAAGAGTAAGAATATTACGCACACGTGCGCACTCGCGTTGCGCACACGAGGAAGTATGACGAATATTTTCACCAAAGATATTGCGATACTCGACGTCACCTCTCGTCTTATATCCGCCATCGTAGGCGCGAAAAAGGCGCAGAGCGTTTTTGGCGTTAAAGCACTCGTGGAGAAAGAAAATTCGGGCTTTGAAAACGGTGAGTGGTTCGACGCCGAAGACACCAAAAGCGTTGCAATCGCTGTCTTGAAAGAGGCTATGCAGACCGCAGAGTCAAGCACGAAAAAACTTTTCATCGGCGTGCCTGCGGAATTCGTCGCAAACGTGACCAAAACCGTCGGTATCACCCTTGACAGAGAGCGTAGAGTAGTTGACGCAGACATAGATTTTCTCATCAAAAAAGGAAACAACTTCAATTCGGATAGACACGTGCTTATCAATTCCGCTCCCGTGGAATTTAGCGTGGATACGTCGGATAAAACCTATCGCGACGTCAGAGGACTCACCGCAAGTTCGGTTCAGGGCGTAGTGTCCTATATGCTTTGCGAGCAGTCTTTCGTCGATATGTTCGACGAAGTGGGCAAGTCCCTTGGTTTCAGTGAAATCAAATACGTATGCACCGCTTGGGCGGAAGGCGTTTCTCTCTTTGAAAAGGAAGAACGCGACGACGCATATATCCTTGTGGACGTCGGCTTCATTTCGTCGTCAATTCTCATCGGAAGAGGGGAAGGAGTCATCGACTTGAAATCCTTCTCGTTGGGCGGTGGACACATTTCGGGCGATATGTGCGAAGGACTCGACGTAAGTTTCGACCTTGCAGAAAAGGCGCGCGAACTCGTCGATCTCAATCTCAACTACGCAGACGATGCGATTTTGGTCGCCGATCAGGAAGACGTCATCTACGGCACCGAAGCGTGCGAAGTGGTCAGATGTCGTCTCGAAGATATATCGGACATCATCAAAGAAGTCATCTACGCATCGGGAATAGATTTTCCGTCTTATGCGCCCGTCTATCTCACGGGGGAAGGCATAGCGTCTATCCGCGGTGCGAAAAAATATCTCGGCAACGAACTCGGTATGAACGTGGAAATCATCACCCCCAAATTCCCCGGGTACGTCAAGCCGTCCGCCGCAAGCAAAATATCCTTGTTGCAAGTCGCGGAATCCCTTTCAAAACATAGTTTTGACAGTTTCATAAAAAGATTGTTTAACGGAGGTAAATTATGATAGATTTTGACAAATTCGGATATAACGATGTTATCAACGACAATAACGATATCGAATCCGCTGAAACCGAAGATACCACCGAAGAAGTCGTGGAACAGACTTTCGCAGACGTGGAATCCGAAGTGCGCGAATATCAAGAAAACGTCGTGCGCAAACCCGTCAGCCAAAAAACTCCCGGCAAAGCAAATATCGTGGTAGTCGGCGTCGGCGGTGGCGGTAACAACGCAGTCAACAATATGATTAGAGCAGGCATCAAGAGCGCAACTTTCGTGGTTATGAACACGGACGTTCAAGCACTCAATCTTTCTCTCGTCCCGCTCGAAAACAAAATCCAACTCGGTTCTTCCAAAACCGGCGGTTTGGGCGCAGGCTCCGATCCCGAAATCGGCAGACTTGCGGCTGAAGAGTCCAAAGAAACCATCAAAGCGGCTCTCAAAGGTATCGACCTTTTGTTCATAACCGCAGGTATGGGCGGTGGCACCGGTACGGGTGCGGCACCCGTCATCGCGGAAGTCGCAAAGAGTATGGGTATTCTCACCGTCGCAGTCGTCACGAAACCTTTCGTGTTCGAAGGCGCGCAACGTATGAAAAACGCCGAAGCAGGTATTCGCAATCTCCAAAACTTTGTGGATACTTTGCTCGTCATCCCCAATCAAAAACTCATCGAAGTGCTTGACAAGGGCGTATCCTTCAAGCGCGCGTTTGAAATCGCAGACGACGTTCTCCGCCAAGGCGTTCAAGGCGTAAGCGACGTCATCACCAATCCCGAACTTATCAACCTTGACTTTGCGGACGTCAGAACTATTCTTATGAACAAAGGTCTTGCTCATATGGGTATCGGCTACGGCAAAGGCGAAAAGAGGGTCATCGAAGCGGTCAAAGGCGCAGTGTTCAGTCCTTTGCTCGAAACCGACATCGAGGGTGCAACCGGCATCATCGTCAATATCAGCGGTGGTGAAGATATGCTCCTTAGCGAAGTCACCGAAGCATGCGACATCGTCCGTCAAGTCGTGGATCCCGATGCGAATATCATTCTCGGTACCGCGTTCGTTCCCGACAAGAAAGACATCGAAATCACCATCATCGCAACCGGCTTTGTGGACAAAAACACCGTTCCCGCTCGTAGCGTAGGATCTTCTCCCGTCAGTGCAAAACCTGTGGCAAGCACTCTTGCGGCGGCAACCGTTGAAAAGGAAGTCCCCGAAGAACAACTCACTCCTGTGAGAGAAGTCGACATCTTTGCAAGTCGTCCTATCTTCCAAAGAATCGATCCGAGTGCGGAACAACAAGCACCTGTCGAAACTTATCAAGAGCCTGTGAAACCCGTCGCTCCCGCACCCGCACCTGCACCCACCGCACCTGCACAAGACGGAATTGCAAGTTCGAGAATAGACGTTCAAAAGAGCGGAAGAGCAGTACCCGCATTCCTCAGAAAACTCAAAGGCGACCGCGAATAATCAAAATCTAATCAATATGACGACCGTGCAACCGCGCGGTCGTTTTTACTTATATGCTTTGTATATTGCTGTCATTCCGAGCGAAGCGTGGGAATCTCGCGGGAGCGCACCAAAAATTCAACGACTGCCACGAAAAGAAAGATTTCGCAGTTGATAAGGGGTATAGTCGGGGTATGAAAGTGTACGTGGAGATAGTTTTCATCAACAACTTTTTCATCGACTTGTTGCTCGTCGTGTCAACACTCGCTTTCAGGCGGTCAAAAATATCGAAAATCCGTATTCTAATGCTATGTTTTTTAGGTGCGTGCGTTGCGGTTTGCTATGCGATAATGCCACAATGGATGAAAATTTTGACGAGAATTGTGCTTGCGCCTTTGATGACTTTGCCGCTCGTCAAGTCGAGAAAAGAGTATCTTCCTACGCTTTTGACTTTCGTTTTGCTCACTTATTCGCTTGGCGGAATTATCGAAGGCATACGCAATTTGATCGGTGTGGATATATACGGTTATCCGCTTTTGGGACTAACGTGTTTATGTGCGGTTGCGTTTGAAATCGTAGTGCTTTCGTTTGTTGTTACGCAGTCAAAATTCAGACGCAAAATTTGCAACGTGGACGTTGTGATTGACGGATATTCTGCGGTCGCGCGTGCGCTATGCGACAGTGGAAATTCCCTTGTCGATGAGTTTTCAGGCAAGCCCGTAGTCATCTTGTCAAAGTCGTTTGAAAACAAATTGACCGCATTAGATGACGGAAAAGTTGACATTCAAGGTTTCATATCGGTGAAAACGGTGAACAGTGAAAGCAGTCTACCGCTTGTAAAACTCGACAAGATTGTCGTGCGCGGTAAAGAGTTGGATGCATACGGCGCAATCTCTGATAGCGACTTTGACGATTGTGATTTGATTTTGCAAAACACTATGTTTTGAGAGGTTATTATGTTGAAAAAATTGATTGCAAAAATTTTGTCCTGTTTGGGACTTGACAGAGTTGATTACGTGTCCTCGGGCGAGAGCCTGCCTGCGCCTTTAACCCCTGAAGAAGAGGCGGAAACCGTCGCAAGAATGGTTGAGGGGGACGAAAAAGCACGATTAACGCTCATCGAGCGCAATTTGCGACTCGTCGTCTACATAGCGAAGAAGTTTGACAACACTGGTGTCGAACTCGACGACCTTGTTTCAATCGGCACAATGGGACTGATTAAGGCGGTTTCGGGATTTGATAGCAGTAAAAATATCAAACTTGCGACTTTTGCATCGAGATGTATCGAAAACGAAATCTTGATGTATCTACGAAAAATCAGTCGCACAAGGGGAGAGATTTCTCTTGACGAACCGCTCAACGTGGATTGGGAAGGTAACGTGCTACTGCTCAGCGACGTGCTTGGCACCGAACCAGATGCGATTTATCACGACGTCGAGATGAAAGACGAGAAAGAAATGCTCATGGAAAGTTTCAAAAAACTCGGAGAGCGGGAGCGACAAATCGTTGAACTGCGTTTCGGACTCGGCGGAAAAGAGGAGATGACTCAAAAGGAAATTGCGGAGATGATGGGCATATCACAGTCGTATATTTCTAGGCTTGAGAAGAAGATTGTCGCGGGGCTCAAAAAGGAACTCCTCAAACTTGGTTGAATAAGTTTTCTAAAAATGCGCAAAATTTAGAATAGTTTTAGCCTTCTTACATAGCAAATTCGCTATAAGGAGGCTATTTTGAGTAAAGTTACCGTTTGCGGACTCGATACGTCCGCACTTCCGAAACTGAACAAAACAGAGAGTGAAAACCTCTTGCGACTTGCACTTGACGGCGACAACGACGCTCGCGAAAAGTTCGTGTACGCGAATATGCGACTCGTATTGTCAATCGTAGGGCGGTTTTCAAATTCACACGAAAATCCCGACGACTTGTTTCAAGTGGGTATGGTCGGACTCTTGAAAGCACTCAACAACTTCGATGTTTCTATCGGGGTGTGCTTTTCGACTTACGCAGTTCCGATGATTATCGGTGAAATCAAAAAATGTTTGCGAGATAGGACGGGGATTAAGGTGTCGAGAAGTATGCGCGATACCGCGTTCAAAGCGTTGAAAGCAAGAGAATCGTTGTCCGACTCCGAGAAAGAGCCCGAACTTGTCGAAATCGCGGAAGAAATCGGAATACCGCTATCCGACGTTGCTTGCGCTCTCGATGCGGTCAGCGATACGCTATCCTTTTATGAACCTGTCTACGGGGAAGAGGAAGGCACTCTTCTCATCGACAAAATCGCGGACGACAGAGAAAACGCGGATATTTGGAGTGAGAGAATTTCTCTCGAAGAAGCGATGAAACAAATTCCCAAAAAAGAAATGAACGTCTTGCGACTTCGCTATTATGAAGGGAAAACGCAGGTTGAAATCAGTGCGATAACGGGGATAAGTCAGGCGCAGATTTCTCGGCTTGAAACGTCCGCAATTCAAAAACTTCGAAAAACGCTCACTATGTGAGCGGCTACATATCATTCTTGGTCTTCGCTCTCGGCGCAGACCGTCGCTCCGCACGCTTCAACGAGTATCACGTCACTGCCGACTTTGATGATATTGCACCAAGGAATGAAAAGGTTTTCACTGTTTGAAAAGGATTTCAAAAAACTCTTTTTTCCGGGGACGACTATGCCCGTAACTCTTCCGTTTGCGGTGAATACTACGTCGCACACGTGTCCTAACTCGCAACCTTCCGCCACGTTTATCGTTCTTTTTCTGCTCAATTCCGAAAACGAATACTGCTTGTTCATACCAAAAAATATGTATTTTTCGGAGCGATTATGCAAAATATGGTTTTTTTTGTTAATATCTTTACAAACGGCGCAAGATATTGTATAATCTAAAAGATAATTATCTTTTGAGGTAGAAAAATGAAATGTATCTATTGCGGTTGTATGGATAGCAAAGTCGTCGACAGCAGACAAAACGAAGAAGGCACTTCCATTCGTCGTCGTCGCGAATGCATCGGTTGCGGGAAACGCTTCACGACTTACGAAACCATTGAAAATACCCCCGTTCTCGTCGTCAAGAAGGACGGTAGCAGACAAATTTTCGACATCGGCAAAGTGAAACTCGGCATCATGAAAGCCTGCGAAAAACGCCCCATCTCGATGACCGCTATCGACAGACTCGTCACGGACATTCAACGCAAGATACTCAACAGCCTCGATCAAGAAGTCGCATCCGATTATATCGGCGATCTCGTTATGGAAGGACTCAAAGAAATCGACGAAGTCGCATATGTGCGTTATGCGTCCGTCCACCGTCAATTCAAGGACATCAACACCTTGCTCGAAGAAATCGAAGGTCTTGTGAAATTGAAAGAAACTCTCTCCTCTGACAAACCCAAAAAGTAAAATCCATTTTGACCATTCAAACCCGACTTTAGTCGGGTTTTTTCATGCAATTTTTTCGTTGTCGCCGCATTATTTTTCTTTTTGCAGTCAATTGGCGCGGAGTTTTGTCATATATTGTAGAACTTTGGAGGTATTATGGCACTTGAAAGTTTTTTCGCGCTCATCAAAAACTTGCTCATATATTCGTCGTTCGTCAGTGAAAAGAAGTCTTTTCCCATGCCGCTCTCAAAAGAAATGGAAAGCGTTTATCTCACAAGGGCGAGTCAGGGGGATAAATCCGCAAAGGATATTCTCGTCAAACACAATCTCCGCCTTGTCGCTCATATCGTCAAAAAGTACGCAAACTACGGTGATAACGACGAACTTATTTCGGTCGGCTCTATCGGACTCATCAAGGCGATCGACTCTTTCAAACCCGAAAAGGGCATACAACTTGCGACTTACGCCTCTCGTTGCATTGAAAACGAAATCCTTATGACTCTGCGCGTGAACAAAAAACATAAGAATACCGTATCTTTGTCTGACCCGATGGGGACGGATAGGGACGGAAACGAATTGACTTTGATGGATATGCTTGCGGACGATGAAAACGTCATCGAAAACACCGAAAGGGATATCGTTATGGCAAGACTTGTCGAAATCACTCGTGCGGTGCTCGACGATAGGGAATACGAAATCATATCTCTTCGCTACGGACTTGACGGAAACGGCGGACTAACGCAACGCGAAGTGGCGGATAAATTCGGCATATCCCGCAGTTACGTCAGTCGGATAGAGAAGAAGTCCCTTGAAAAAGTCCGCGACCACGTCAAACGCGAAGAACTTTTCTAAATCAAAATTCGCCAACCGTCATAGCGCAAAAAAATCCGCTTGACTATATCTTGCCTATTTATATAAAATAAGTATTGACAAAATCGCAATTCCGTGATAAAGTCGCTAAGGTTGCGCCAAAAGGTGCATAGAGGTGAGATATGAAAAAGTATGATGTATGTATAGTCGGCGCCGGTCCTGCCGGTATTTTCACCGCTCTCGAACTCATCAGACGCGGTTCGGATAAGAAAATCGTTATCTTTGAAAAGGGCAAGGCGGTCGAAAACAGACGTTGCCCCAAATCCCAAACGGGCAAATGTATGAATTGCAAGCCTTATTGCCATATTACGACCGGTTTTTCGGGCGCAGGTGCGTTTTCGGACGGCAAACTTTCTCTATCTCAAGAGGTAGGCGGTGCGCTTCCCGAACTTATCGGCACGGATTTTGCACAAGAACTCATCAACTACACCGACAAAATCTACCTTGAATTCGGCGCGGACGAGCATATCGAAGGTCTCGGCAACGAAGATAAGGTCAAGGAAATCCGCAAAAAAGCAATCAAAGCAGGGCTTAAACTCGTGGATTGCCCCATTCGCCATATGGGCACCGAAAAGGCTCAACAAATCTACTACGACATCGAACAATATCTCATCACCAACGGTGTGGATATCTTCTTCGGCGCAGAGTGCGACAATATCATTCTCGAAAACGACGAATGCAAGGGCGCATACGTGACCATAAACGGCGTTAGAGAAGAAGTGTACGCTGAAAAAACCATCATCGCAACGGGTAGACGCGGTGCGGAATGGCTCGAAAAAATCTGTGCGGAACACAATATCGCTCACGCTCCCGGCGTCGTCGATATCGGTGTCAGAGTGGAAGTCCGCAATGAGATTATGGAAGAAATCAACTCAGTACTCTACGAAAGCAAACTCATCGGCTATCCCGCTCCCTTCAAAAACAAGGTCCGTATCTTCTGCCAAAACCCCGGCGGTTTCGTCTCTCAAGAGAACTACGACAACGACCTTGCAGTCGTCAACGGCCATAGCTATAAGGAACTCAAGAGCGAAAATACCAACCTTGCAATCCTTTGCTCGCACTCCTTCACCGAACCGTTCAAACAACCTATCGAATACGCAATCAAGATAGGCGAACTCACCAATATGCTCGGCGCGGGCAAAATTCTCGTGCAACGCTACGGCGACATCTTGGCGGGCAAACGCACATGGCAAAAAGAACTCAACTTCTCGAATGTCAAACCTACGCTCAAGGACGCAGTCGCAGGGGATATAACCGCGGCAATGCCTTATCGTTCACTCACCAACATTCTTGGATTTATCCAAGCGGTAGACCAAGTCGTTCCCGGATTTGCAGGCTACGAAACTCTCCTGTATTCCCCCGAACTCAAGTTCTACAGCAACAAAATCAAAATGGACACCGCACTCAACACGTCCATCAAAGGACTTCACTGCTTGGGCGACAGTAGCGGTTGGACTAGAGGCTTGATGATGGCATCGGTGATGGGCGTACTAATGGCGCGCCAAATTTGAGCGGCGACACGATAAAAACTTCGTTTTTCCTGGTCTGCCGCTCTCGGCGCCGAATGTCGATGCCTTGCATCGAGCGCCGACGCACATCGCCTGTGTGCTCTGCCGCAAACGCGATAGCGGTGCGTTTTGCTTGAGGCGGCTCGGCGCAAAACGAATATTTATATGTAAAAATCCGACACCCTCACGTACGCAAGTGCGCTTCGGTCGTCGGATTTTTTGTTTCCTTGTTCTGCATCCAAATATCGCCGTTTTATGAGTGTCATTCCGAGCGAAGCGTGGGAATCTCCGGGGACGGCACCTTATAAAAAAGCACTCCGTTTGGAGCGGTTTTTCCATAATTTGTCATGCGTTTGTCGATCGATTGGGCGCAAACTATGGGTATGAGAAAAATTTTGAGATTATGTGTGGTGGCATTGTTTGTCTTTTCGGCGGGTTGCGCGGTGTTTTCAAGCGGTGAAATTGCTTACGCAGACACGTCGGACGGAAAATACGTGCGGTTGGGCGGTTATCCTATCGGGATAGCGGTCAAAACGGACGGACTAATCGTCGTCGACGTAGGGGCGGTGGCAACAGAAAACGGAGAAGTCTTTCCGCTTGAGAAATTCTCGCTCGGGAAAGGGGACGTCATCGTCGAAATTCAGGGCGAAAAGGCGGATAGCATCTACAAACTCAAACGCGCAGTTGAAAATTCGGACGGAGAAGTTGAACTTGTCGTCAGAAGAAAGAGTGGTAACGAAGAGATAATATCCGTCGAGCCTGCGGTTGACAAACTCTCCGATGAAAAGAAAATCGGACTCGTCGCAAAAGAAGACGTTGGCGGTGTCGGTACGATGACTTTCGTCACCGAAAACGGCAGATACGGCGCACTCGGTCATCACGTTTTGGACGTGGAAACGAATGCTTGCGAAGAGTTGCAGTCGGGGAATATCTTTCCGACTTCCGTGAATGACGTCATCAAAGGCACGAAGTCGCAAGCAGGGGGATTGGTTGCATCTCTAAACCGCCTTGACACACCTATCGGCAATATCGAAAAGAACACGGATATAGGTATATACGGCGAGTACTACGACGAGCCTGTCGGGGATATGATTCGCATTGCGGAAAAGGGGGAAGTGAAGATTGGCAGAGCGCAGATTTTCACGACAGTGAGCGGTACGGAGCCTAAACTCTACGACGTGGATATTGTGAAGGTCGTGTCGCAGAGCGGAGCGAGCGAAAAAGGTCTCGTCCTGTCCGTGAGAGATAAGGAGCTTATTGAAAAAACGGGCGGTATCGTGCAGGGTATGAGCGGAAGTCCTATCATACAAAACGGTCTGCTTGTCGGTGCGGTTACGCACGTTTTCATAGGGGATGCGACAAGGGGATACGGCGTGCATTCGCGGTTTATGTACGACTACGCACAAGACGTGCCCGCGGTGAAAAACGGACAAAATCAAGAAGTCGAGATACCCTATGCCGCTTAACTCACGACAATGACTTTGACAATTCCGCCGATTATCAAGAAGATGACGAAATTGACGACGATATTTATTCCGTAACCTTTGAGTACGGCGGACACGGAGGGGCGCAATAGCGCTCCTTTTCTGCATTCGCAGACGTCGGATAGCCGCAGCGCAACGCAAGAAGAAGCGGTTAGAATGCCGAAAGTGAGCAAAAAGAAGGGCATATAGACAAAAAGCAAATTGCATATTCCCATTCCGCCGTAACTGCCTATGAGCATAGTCGTGTAGTCGCCGAAAATGAAACCTAAAATCGGAAAGGGAAGTGCCGCTATAAAGTTTAGTCCGCGCACGACGGAGGCAATCGCAACTGCAAAATAACCTATTGCAACAAGCAACGACGAATAGAAGAAAACTTTCACCGCGCCAAAGTCCATATCGCTCCGAGAAATCTTTTCAAATTCACCGCCGTTTGCGCTCACCGTGTAGACGATTCCGACCACTAACCCGACGAGAAAAAGGGATAGGCAACATATTATCGTTTTTTTGTTTGACGATACGAAATCACCGAGCATATATTGCAGATTTTTGATTTTTGTATTCATATAAAAAGATATATCAAAATGACTGAAATTATGACAAAATAGGCGGTTTAACTCGTGCTTGCGTTTGGTATTATGTGCGTATGGAATCCGACGAATTTAACGTGAAAAAATACCTACTGTCCCTTGGCTTTCAACCCAATTTGAAAGGCTACTATCTCATCGCCGATTTGATATTGCAGGCAAAGAGCGGAGTGGCGGTTATGCCGTTGAAATATAGGGGATACGTCGCGCTCTCGAAAAAGTACGGAGTGAGCGTTGCAAGCGTGGAAAAGGACATACAAAACGCAATATCGTCCGCTTGGCTACGCGGGAACGTGGACGCACTCTACGATGAATTCGGGGAAACTCTCGACGAAGATAAGGGGAAACCCACAAACAAGCAATTTTTGTTGACTGCTATTGAAAGGTTGCAGTATAGATGAATAATTCCGCCTTGACGACACACGCTACTATCGAGGTGAAATATGGCATTTGACAACAAGATAAACACTCGACTTTTCGGGATTTTGGTTGCGCTTTTGGCGGTTGTTACGCTTGCGCTTTCGACTGTCGGAGTAGCGACGAATAAAAGCGCGGTCGCATTTGCGGACGAAATCGCTATAAATGCAAAATCTGCGTATCTAACCGACTCGAATTTGTCGTCGGTTATGTTCGCGAAGAATGAAAACGAACGTTTTCCTATCGCAAGTATGGTGAAAATTATGACGTCGCTACTGACTTTTGAAGCGATTGATAGGGGCGAACTCGATTACTCTGATATGATTCTCGTCAGCGACTACGCGGAGAGCATGGGCGGTAGTCAGGTTTTTCTCGACGCGGGCAAGGAATACAAGGTTGAAGAACTCTTGAAATCCGTTATAGTCGCATCTGCAAACGATAGTTGCGTTGCGCTTGCCGAGCGTATAGGCGGTAGCGTTGAAGGTTTCGTTTCCGCTATGAACGAAAGGGCGAGAGAACTCGGCATGGATAATACGAATTTCGTTAACTGTACGGGGCTTCCCGCACCTAACGGATATTCTTCCGCAAAGGACGTTGCGACTATGTTTTCAAAACTCATATCCCATGAAAAATACTTTGATTTTGCAGGGATTTGGCTTGAAGATTTCGCGCACCCCGACGGCAGAACGACCGTGATGACGAACACCAATAAACTCATCCGCAACTATCGCGGTTGCGACGGTGGAAAGACAGGGTTTACGTCCGAGGCAAAATTCTGCTTGTCCGCAACGGCAGAGAGAAACGGACTGCGTACGATAGCGGTCGTCATAGGTGCGGACGGCTCGAAAGAGAGATTTGCATCGGTGTCGAAAATGTTCGACTATTCATTCGCAAACTTCGAAAATCGAACGTTGGTGTCAAAGGATAATCTCGATATATCCGTCAAAGTCGCGGGCGGAAAGGATAAATCCGTGGCGGTGAAGACGAATGAGAATATCTGTGCTCTCGTGAAAAAGGGTAATCAAGACGACTACGAAGTGCGCTACGACTTGAAAGACAGTGTCAAAGCACCCGTGAAACTGGGGGATATAGTCGGCAAAGCGTATCTGACGAGAAACGGTGAAATCGTCGCGACCTATGACGTCGTATCGGCGGGGGACGTGGCAAGAGCGAATATCTTTGATATTATCAAACAAATAACCGAAAAGTGGTGAAGACGGCCGCAGTCGAAATCTATCGACTGCGGTTTTCACATAATTTTACATATTAAAATTTACTATTTGATTATTTTGCGCGTGTGTGATAAAATGTTTTCACTATGAATTTGCGCGAAACACTTTATATCGAAAAAGGCGACTTGTTCGTCGGAAAATTGAAAGCAACCGACCTTGCAAAAAAGTTCGGCACTCCGCTATACGTTATGGACGGAGAATATATGTTGTCCGTAGCGGATGAAATGGTCGCAGGACTGTCCGCATATGGTGACGGCGCGGTCGCTTACGCATCCAAAGCGTTTGCGTCTATCGCGACTACGAAGATGCTATCTTCTCACGGCTTGTGGTTTGACTGCGTGTCGGGCGGAGAGTTGTATCTTCTTTTGAAGGCGGGAGTGAATCCCAAGCATATCATCGCTCACGGCAACGCGAAAACCCCGAAAGAGATCGAAGAAGGGGTGAGAGCGGGGATAGGATATTTTGCGGTTGATAGCATTCCCGAAATCGACAATATCGACAAAATCGCAGGGGAACTCGGGGTGAAACAAGAAGTCATCGTGAGAATAAATCCCCTTGTGAGCGCGCATACGTACGAAGCGGTGCAAACGTCCGCTCCCAATTCCAAATTCGGATTCGATATAACGAAAGACGCAGTTTATTATATCAAAGATATAATCTCTCGCAAAAATATTTCATTCAAAGGCTTGCACGTACACGTTGGCTCGCAAATTTTCGACCATTCCGCATACGACGAATGCATTGAAAAAGTCACCGACTTTATGCTTGAATTGAAAGGCGAAGGCACCGAAATCGAAACTCTCGACCTTGGCGGTGGCTACGGTGTGCATTACGTTGAGTCGGACCCCGCTTTCACGGCAAGAAGATATGGCTATATCGTCAAGAATATCGCACTCAATCTTGCTTCCGTACTCGAAAAGAAAGGGCTTTCAAAACCTTTCCTTATCGTCGAGCCGGGCAGAAGTATCGTCGGGGAAAGCGGTATCACGCTTTACACCGTCAGTGCAATCAAGGATTTCCCGGGGGTCAAAAAGTACGTTGCGGTCGACGGCGGTATGTTTGATAGTCCCCGCCACGCACTTTACGGCTCGGAGTATTCCGCAATCGTCGCAAACAAGGCGGGCGCGCCTTTTGACGACAAAGTCGTCATCGCGGGTAAGTGTTGCGAAAGCGGTGACATAATCTCCGAAAACGTGCCTTTGCAAAAGGCGGAAGTCGGGGATATCGTCGCAGTCTTTACGACGGGCGCATACAACTATTCGATGGCGTCCAATTACAATCTCAACGCAGTGCCTCCCGTCGTGCTTGTTATGGGGGACAAGGCGGACTATATCGTGAAACCACAAACCTACGACGACGTGATCAGAAATAACGTCGTTCCGGATTTCGTATGATAGATGAAGAAAAGATACAGTTGAATAGCGAAGAGCAGGCGGAGAGCGAAGAAAACTCACAGTCTGTCGCAACTGCGGTTGTTGAAGATAATTCACAGTCCGACGCGGAGCATGCAGAAAGTGAAAATAACTCTCCGTCTACTATCGAAGAAGCCGAACTTGACGATGCCGACAAGGTTTTTGGCATACAGAGCAAGTACGTCTATCATTTGAGCGATTTTGACGGACCGCTCGATCTTTTGCTTGAACTTATCTCGCGTGCGAAAATCAGAATTGAAGATATATTTGTCAGTGAAGTCACTCATCAATACGTCGAAATCATCAAAAACACACCGCGTGAAGAACTTGACTACGAATACGCAGGGGAGTTTATCACGCTCGCGGCGGAACTCGTCTATCTCAAATCAAAACACACAAATTCGCTATTTGAAGAAAAGGACGAAGATCCCGAAGACGAAGACGTCGAAAGAGAAGAATTCATTCGCAAGTTGAAACTCTACGCAATCTTCAAGGAAGAGTCCGAGAAACTTCGCGAAATGGAAACAATAAACCGCTTTGAACGCGAACCCGTATATACCGAAAAGGATTATCGCGTTTGTTTGACCGACTTTTCACTTGCAAAACTCGTGGAAGCGTTTGCAAGAGTGCTCGCGAATTCTGAGAGAGCAATCAAGGAAGCAATTCCCAAAAAGGTCGTCAAAGATAGGTTTTCCGTTCATGAACAAATGGTGCATATCAAGGAACTCATCGCATATCACGGCACGTTCGATTTCGAGTTTTTGTTTGAACCCGACTTCGACAAAGGGGATATCGTCATCACCTTCCTTGCGGTGCTCGAACTCATGAAATACGGTCAAATCAGGGCGGAACAAGAAGAAATTTTCGGCAAAATTATGCTTTATAACGTAGAAGGCAACGAAGAAGCGTTGTCGGCGGAGGGCACGGCAGATGGAGAATATAACTAACGTAGTTGAAGCGATTATCTTTTCGAGTGGTAATCCCATTGAAAAAAAGGACTTGTGCGACAAAATCCCCGAATTGACGACCGCATCCCTCAACAAAATCGTAAAAGAATTGCAAAAACGCTACTCTGAAGATAGCGGTATTATCCTTATGGAATTCAACGGAAAATTGCAATTCACTTCCAATCCGCGCTACGGTGAAACGGTCGCGGAAATTCTCACTCCGCTCAAAGAAAAGGCACTCAGCAAAACACTTCTCGAAGTACTTTCGACAATTGCCTACAAACAACCCATAACCAAACTCGAAATCGAAGAAATGCGCGGAAACACCAACTCCGAGTACGCAATCAGCGGTCTTTTGAAAGCGGGACTGATTGAGGCGGTCGGCAGAAAAGACACCGTCGGCAAACCCATTTTGTACGGCACAACGGACGAATTTCTCAAGAAATTCGAGATTTCTTCTCTTGAAGAACTTCCCGACCTTGTGGAAGTCATGGAAAAAATTCAAGTCATCTACGCACCACCTGAAGACAGTTTGTTCGGAAACAGGACGCTCCTTGGGGACGGTACGGACGAAAACGCGGAACTTGTCGCCGCGGATGAAGAAGATATGGAAGATGAAATCCCCGACTTCCTTGAAGGAGAAGAGGACGTTTCGGTCATCGACTGACGAGAATATCGAAAATCACATTTGTTTTGAGCGTTTCAAAGCGCGTGAAACCTCCTAAACCCGCCGAAAAACAAACGGCAAACAGATAGAAACCAAGCAATAAACAAATAGTAAATTGCCAATAAACAAGCAATAAAACAGTAAACAGACAATAGAAAACAACATTGCCACTCGTTTGAGTGGCTTTTTTGTTGCGAAAACATGCGTGCAACACATAATTTTTAATTTTTATAACAAATAGTTTTTTTAGTAAAGCATAGTTTTGATTTTTGCAACGTTGTGTTTTTCACGAGCGGTGAGTTCAGTTTGTTTACCACGAACAATGCGTTTTGTTTTTGACGAGAAAAATTGCGTTTTGCGAATGAAAATTACACCTTGAAACAAACTAAAAGTATGATTGCAATATACGTGTTACTATGCGTTGAAGTCTTGATTTTGATATGCCTTGTGCCTATGCCGGTGAAAGTGAAAACTCGGTTTTCGATTGAGAGAAAACTCGTGTTGATTGGGGTGGAAATCTTTTCTTTGACCGCAGTGAAAATCAAGGTTGAAGAAGAAAACGGAGTGTTTAGAATATCGAAAAACGGCAAAACGATGAGAGTTGACGATATGGGAAGAATGAGAATAAACCTACCGAAAATTCTCGGTTTTTTGTCCGTCAACGGAATTATCAAAGAAGTGAGTTGTCTTGGTTTCATCGGCGGTGAAAACGCGCAGGATAGCGCGATGAATTGCGGTGTGTTGTCCGCCTTTATATGTGCTTTGTTTCCGACCGCCGTTTCATCCTTTTTGTATCCCGATTTCAAGAGCGAAAGGGGAGATTTCGAGATGACCGTCAACGCGCGCATTTCACTTTTTCAAGCAATGCGTTTGGCTTGATATAAACGGAGGGAATATGGATATTAACGATATTATTTCAAAAACAATCGACAATTTGAAGTCCGTCTACGACGACGAAGAAATTCTCGGAGAACCTGTGATTTCTGCTGACGGTAGCGTGATTTTGCCTGTAGTCAAACTGTCTTACGGCTTTGTCGTAGGCGGTGGGACTGGGGATAACTCCAAACTCAAAAGCGGTGAAATCAATGCAAGCGTGAGCGGAGCGGGTATGACTGTTACTCCTATCGGATTTTTCGTGTCGGGGAAAGAGAAAAAGTTTATCTCCGTCGAAAAAACAACCGAAAGCAAGTGGACTGAATTTGCTCGCACCGCAATTCAAACTCTCAAAGGTGACGCCGATGACGAATAAAATCGGAAAGATATTTGCGCTTTGTTTTCTAACGTTGTTTTTCCTGTCCGTCGTGGCGGTTATTGCGGTTTGTGCGGACGGATTATCCTACCAAGTTGAAAAACCTGCGGTTTTTTCGGAAAAGGAAAGTGCGGTATGTTTCGCTCGTTCGATAAATAGCGGGAAAATCGTCGTCGAGCAGTCGTCGAGAAGGGTGCTATACGCAAGCGGGGAAAACGTAAAACTCTATCCCGCAAGCACGACGAAAATTTTGACCGCTATGGTCGTCCTTGACAATCTTCCCCTAGAAATGCCGATAACTATCGACAGGCGCGCGGTAGGTATCGAAGGCAGTTCGATTTACCTGAAAGAAGGGGAAAGGTTGACGGTAGAAGACTTGCTTTACGGAATGATGCTACGGAGCGGAAACGATTCTGCGGTTGCACTTGCGCTTGCGGTATCTCCGACGCTTAGCGCGTTTGCCGAGAAAATGAATGCGAAAGCGGTGGAATGCGGAGCGACAAACTCACACTTTGTCAATCCGCACGGACTTCACGACGACGAGCATTACACGACTGCATTAGACCTTGCTTTGATCACCGCAAAAGGAATGGAAAACGAGAATTTCAGGCGGATAGTTTCCGCAAAACGTGCGAAGATCGGTAGCGGTGAAAGCACTCGTATTATCGCCAACAAAAACAAAATGTTGTCCGCATTCGACGGCGCAAACGGCGTGAAAACAGGGTATACGAAAGCAAGCGGTCGTTGTCTTGTGTCGAGCGCAACGAGAAACGGTATGACGCTCATATCCGTCGTCCTGAATTGCCCTGATATGTGGGCGGACAGTGCGGATATATTGAACGCTTGTTTTGACGAATACGAGATGACGGACGTCGAAAAGGGTATTGCAAACGTGTGTGCCGATAGCGAAATAACCGTCAAACTCGGTTTTGACAATAACGGTGAGTTTTCACCCGCTCGCTATCCGCTGAAACGAGACGGTAGCGAAAAAATCACGCCGATATATTAGTCGTGCGTAGGCGGTCGGGCGCATATGCGCCTAAACACTTGCGCGTTCACAAAAAAAATAGTATAATGCTATCACTAATTAAGGTGGTAGCATTTATGCGTCTAAACAAATACCTTGCAGAATGCGGTGTATGCTCAAGAAGAAAAGCCGATGAAATCATAGCGGCAGGCAGAGTTACGATCAATCGCAAAGTCGTGACTTCCCTCGGCGTCGAAGTCGATGAATCCAACGACGTAGTTTTCGTGGACGGCAAAAAAATCGTCCCCGTCACTCATTACGAGTACGTTATGTTCAACAAGCCAAAGGGTTGTATCACGTCCACGAGCGACGAGAAGGGCAGAAAAACCGTATACGATTATCTCGATAAATCCTTCGTTGAAAAGAGAATGATGCCGGTCGGCAGACTGGACTACGACAGCGAAGGTCTTCTTTTGTTCACAAACGACGGAGCGCTTCAACACAAACTCACTCATCCGTCGTCCGAAATTCCTAAAACCTACGTCGTCAAAATCGAAGGCGAAATCGTGGAAAGCGACCTTGCTATATTGAGAAAAGGCGTGGTTGTCGACGGAGTGCGTTTCGGACACGCGAAAGTCAAAGTCAGCGCGGTCGAAAGGGTGAAAAATCCCGACGGCACCGAGAGAGCGTTCACTCGTCTCGAAGTCGTCATTTTCGAAGGCAAAAACCGCGAAATCAGACGTATGTTCGAGGCGGTCGAAAAGAACGTTATCTTCTTGAAAAGAGTCGCAATCGGTGAACTTCGTCTCGGCGGACTTTCCCGTGGCGGACATAGAGAACTCAACGAAGTCGAAGTCGCATATCTTCAAAAACTATGAAAATTCTTCTCACCAACGACGACGGATACAAAGCGAAAGGCTTGCTTCAACTGGCAAGCGCGCTTTCTCGTGAACACGAAGTGTTCATTTCCGCGCCGAACGGTGAGCGTTCTTGTTCTAGTCACGCACTGACGGTGTGGGGGGACGGCATAGTCGTTGACGAAATCGACGTCGCAAAACTCACCGAGAATACGTCGTATGCGTTTTCCGCACCCTGTATCGCAATTTCAGGCACTCCCGCGGACTGCACGAAGTTTGCAATCGAAGGGTGGTTCACTTCCGTCAAATTCGACTTGGTGATTTCGGGGGTGAATACCGTGCTAAACGTCGGCACGGACGTCAAATATTCGGGTACGTTCAATTCCGCCGAAGAAGGCGCGCTTTTGGGTGTGCCGTCAATCGCAATCTCGACGGTTGCGGATAGCGACGACTATTCCTTCGTGATAGATTTTCTCTTGAAAAATCTCGACAATTTGGTTGGAAATCTTCCTCCTATGACCACACTCAATATCAACGTGCCGTCGCAGGACGGAAACAAAATAAAAGGCATCAAAGCAGTCCCGCTCGGACATAGAAAATATAACGATTGGTACGTCAAGGAAGACGACGGCTACCATATGAAAGGCTACGCCTACGACTGCTCGGAGTCGGGAAACGACGACGATTGCAAATTCTCCGACCGGGGTTTTATCACGATAACGCCTGTGCGCGTGCTATCCGACGATAGGGACTTGGCGGAAAAATACGACAATCTCGGGTGGACAATATGAATATAGTCGTGGTTGGCGGTGGAGCGTCGGGTATGATGAGTGCGATAGTTTGCGCAAGAAACGGCGCGGACGTCGTCCTGCTTGAAAAAAACGAGAAACTCGGCAAAAAAATCTACATAACCGGCAAGGGTAGGTGCAACGTCACGAATGACTGCGAAGTCAATGATTTTATGCAAAATATCGTGCACGGAGAGAAGTTTTTGCGCACCGCTATATACTCGTTTACCCCTGCGGATATGATGACATTCCTCGAAGAAAACGGCTTGTCGCTAGTCACCGAAAGGGGAAATCGAGTATTTCCGCTCTCGAATAAGGCGAGCGACGTGATAAAAACCCTGTCCGTAGCAATGCAAAAAGCGGGGGTAGACGTGCGTCTCAAAACCGAAGTCAAATCCATTGACAAGACCGAAAACGGTTTTGCGGTGAAAACGGATGACGGCAGTGTCGATTGCGACAAAGTTATAGTTGCAACAGGCGGTGTGAGTTATCCATCAACCGGCTCGACCGGGGACGGATATACGTTTGCAAAGCGTATGGGACATAAGATTGTATCGCCCGCGCCCGCGCTCGCGTCAGTGCTTACCGTCGAAGAAGTCAAGTCGCTCGAAGGCTTGTCCTTGAAAAACGTCAATCTAACCGCATATTTAGGCGGAAAAATCATATCAGACGAGTTTGGCGAAATGCTATTCACGTCGAAAGGATTGAGCGGACCTATCGCTCTTTCGACTTCGTCGTATATCGTGAGAAAGGACGGCGTAACCCTATCTCTCGACCTGAAACCCGCTCTCGACAGAGATAAACTCGAAACGCGCATTTTGAGAGATTTCGACGAAAGAAAAAATCTCGACGTCAAAAACGCAACTCGCGCCCTTATGCCCGATAGGCTCAATTCCTACGTGTTGAAAAGGGCGGGAATACCCGAAAATAGAAAGGTCAATTCGGTGACGAAAGACGAGAGAGCGCGCCTTGTGGACACTCTCAAAAATCTCACTTTCAAAGTCCGTCGTCCCGCTCCTTTTGAAGAGGCGATAATCACGTCGGGCGGAGTTGACGTCAAGGATTTGACTCCCAATATGGAAAGCAAACTCGTGAAAGGCGTGTATTTCGTCGGTGAAACCGTGGACGTAGACGCTTTGACGGGCGGATATAATCTTCAAATTGCCTTTGCGACCGGAGTCGTCGCGGGCAGACACGCTACAAAAGAAATCAATTCTGCAAATCCTTGATTTGCAAACGGAGAAAATATGATAAATATCGCAATCGACGGTCCTGCGGGCGCAGGTAAAAGCACCGTCGCAAAAGCCGTAGCAAAAGAACTCGGAATCATCTATCTAGACACCGGCGCAATGTACCGCGCAATCGCTTATACCGCGTTGAAACAGGGTATAGACGTGCTTGACGGCGATAGCGTCGAAGAGATGCTCAAGGACGTCAATCTCGATATAGTCTACGAAGACGGCGCACAAAAAATCTATATCAACGGTTTCGACACCACGCCTTATCTTCGCGAGCATCATATGTCGAAAGCGGCAAGCGATATATCGACGCACCCTTGCGCAAGGCATAAAATGGCAAATCTGCAAAGAGAATTTGCATCCACGCACGACGTCGTTTTGGACGGTAGGGATATATGCACTTTCGTGCTTCCCGACGCAAACTGCAAATTCTTTATGACCGCATCCGCCGAAGAAAGAGCGAAACGCAGAGTTATCGACAACGAGCAACGTGGACAATATATCGACTATGAAACCGTGTTGAAAGACATAAATCAACGCGACTATAACGACTCTCATCGCGCGCTTGCACCCTTGAAACAAGCCCCCGATGCGATACTTCTCGACACGACGAATATGACGATTGAAGAAGTTGTTTCGGCGGTTATCGAAGTGGTGAAGGAGAAGACGAAATGAAAACTTATAGATTTTTCAGATTCATTCTGAAACCCATTGCGGATATTCTTTGGCCGACGAAGGTCATAAATAAGGATAACTACAAGAAGTTTGGCAGCGGACTTATGATGTGCAACCACTATTCAAAGGCGGACGGTATCATCATCGCATCCAAACTCTTGAAAAAGGATCTCAACGTCGTCGTCAAATTCGAGGCTTTTGAAGGTTCTAAAACGGCTAATTGGTTTTTGCGCTCTGTCGGTTGCATTCCCGTACACCGCGGTGAAGCGGATATAACCGCAGTCAAAGAAATTCTCAAAGTCCTGAAAGACGACAAACAACTTCTCATTTTCCCCGAAGGTACGAGAAATAAGGAAGGCACTCCCGAAATGGCGGAATTTAAGAGCGGTACCGCTCGTTTTGCCATCAAGACCAAAAAGCCTGTTTTGCCTATGATTTATTACAGGCAACCGAAACCTTTCCGCAAAAACTACCTTTATATAGGGGAGCCTTTCGACCTTGAAGAGTTTTATCAGGTCAAAAAAACCGAGGAAAACAAGGACGACGCAACCAAGTACGTCTACGACAAAATGGTCGAAACCAGAGAACTTCTCGACGATTGGGTTGAGAAAAACGTGAAGAAGGGTAGAAAATGAAAATTACGGTAGCGGAGAGCGCAGGTTTTTGCGGTGGAGTGAAAAATGCCGTCGATACGGCGATTTCACTTGCGAAAAAATACGGAAAAATCTACACTCTCGGCGAACTCGTCCACAATGAGAACGTGACGGATTATCTGCTATCTAACGGCGTTATTTCCTTGAAAGAAGGGGATTGGCACACTCTGAAATCGGGGGACGTTGCACTCATCCGCGCTCACGGCATACCTGTCGAAATCGAAAAGGAATTGAGAAACCGAGGGGTAGTCCTATTCGACGCGACCTGTCCCGTCGTTAAAAAGATACATAAAATCGTTAGCGAAAGGCGGGAAGCGGGGGATTTCGTCTACGTCGTAGGGGACGAAAATCACGACGAAGTCGTCGGTAGTGTGTCCTATGCGGGCGATAGCGGCAAGGTCATCGCGGACGTCGACGAACTTGAAATCGGTGAAAAATCCGTGTCCGTCGTCTTCCAAACCACCATTTTGGCGGACAAATTTCAAAAATTTGTTGATTTTCAAACAAATTTCCAAAAAAAACACGGAAAATTAGTTGGCATTTTCAATACTATTTGTTATACTACTAAAGCAAGACAAGAGGAAGCGCGCGCACTTGCAGACGTTTCGGATTGCGTCATCGTCATCGGAAGTAGGTCGAGCGCGAATACGCGTAGGCTCTTCGAGGTCGCTGTCGAAGTCAATCCAAATACCTTCTTCGTGCAAAGCACTGACGAAGTCAAATCAATAAAGCAAAAACAATTTAACAGCATATCAATCGTCGCAGGAGCATCAACTCCGCCGTGGTTGATACAGGAGGTAACAAAACTTATGAGTGAAACTGAACTCAAAGACACAGCAGTTGAAGTGAAAGAAGAGCAAGCACTTCAGGAACAAAACACTACCGCAGAAGCAGCTCCCGAAAAGGAACTCACCATGGAAGACGTTATCGCGTCTAATCACGTTGGCGGTTATGTCAACTACAAAGCCGGAAAGCGCATCAAAGGCACCGTCCTCAGCGCAGACGACAACGGCATCTACGTAAGCATCGGCGGTAAGAAAGACGGTTTCATTGATAAGACCGACGCGGAAATCGACGGCAATTACAATCCTGCTAACTACAAGAAAGACGACGCTATCGAAGCAATCATCACCGGCGCAAGCAACAAAGAGTACGTCATCCTTTCCAAGAAAGAAGTCGACATCAAACTCGCAGAAGAAGCGGAAGCAGAGAAGGCTCTCAACGCAGGCGATTTTGATCTCGTCATCACCGAAGTCGTGAAAGGCGGTCTCAGAGGCAGACTCGGTTCCTACACCGTGTTCGTTCCCGCAAGCCAAATCAGAATCGGCTACGTCAAGAACCTCGAAGACTACAAAGGCAAAACCCTTCACGTCACCCTTATGCCTCCCAAGGAAAAGGAAGGCGCGGAAGACCAAGAAGACAAGCCCGCAAAACGCTCCAAATATTTGTTCGCGTCCGCACGCTTGATCCTCGAACGCGAGAAACAAGCTAAAGAAGACGAATTCTGGAACAATATCCACATTCACGACATCGTCAACGGCAAAGTCAAGAGATTTACGGCATTCGGCGCATTCGTCAGCGTTAAAGGCTTCGATTGCCTCGCTCACATCTCCGAACTCAGCTGGAACAAGATCACCGATCCCAGCACCGTTCTCACTATCGGCGAAAACTATGACTTCGTCGTCCTCAAACTCGACAGAGCAACCGGCAAAATCTCCCTCGGTTTCAAACAACTTCAAAAGAAGCCCTATGAAGCGGCAGCGGAAAAATTCCCCGTCGGCACCATCATCAAAGGCAAAGTCGAAAGAATCTTCCCCTACGGCGCATTCATCTCTATCTGCGAAGGCGTTGACGGTCTTGTTCACGTGTCCCAAATCTCTCACAACTGGATCAAGGACGCAAACGAAATCCTCAAAGTCGGCGAAGAAGTTGAAGCGAAGATCATCGGATTTGAAGAGAACCGCATAACCCTTTCCATCAAGGAATTGCTCCCCGCACCTGAAGAAACCGCATCCGAAGCACCCGTTGCAGAAGGTGAAGAAAACGAAGAGAAACCCGCAAGAAAATCTTCTCGCGTTAAGAAGTTTGAAGAAAAAGTTGCAGAAGGCGAAGAAAAGAAAGAACGTCGTTCTCGCAAAGCGGCGGCAGACACTTCTTCCGAACCCAAGGAATGGCACTCCGGTGGCTCCAGTGCATCTTCTCTCAGCGACTTGTTCAAGGATCTGAAACTTGATCTCGAAGCAGAAGAAAAAGCAGCAGAAGAAGCACCCGCGGCGGCACCCAAAAAGACCACTCGAAAGAAGAAAACCGAAGATGCAGAATAATTGATGCAAACAAAAACGGCACCGAAATCGGTGCCGTTTTTATTTGCCTTGAATTTGTCGGATTGAATGAGCGTGCATGGAAACTCAATTTTCAATCAGTGTTTAGTTTTTTCGAATGGTTGTTTTCTATGTTTTAGTATTATACCGTCATTACAAGGGGAGTGCAGTGAGTTTCTTTTGCAGTTCCTTTATTGCGTTTTTGGCAAGAGAGTCGCATTCGTTGTTGAGTTCGTTGTTCGCGTGTCCCTTGACTTTCACGAAAGTAACTTTGTGTTTTTGCATAAGGTCGAGAAGTTCGAGCCATAAATCGACGTTTTTCACTTCTTCCTTGCTCGACGTTCTCCAACCGTTGAGTTGCCAACCGTAAATCCAACCTTCGTTGATGGGGTTTATCGCATAGGCACTGTCGCTATGCACGGAAACTTTCTTTTGACTTCCTTCGACCGCTTTCAGACCTTCGATTATTCCTTGAAGCTCCATGCGGTTGTTCGTGGTTTCACGTTCCGCACCGCTCAATTTTCTCGTGCCGTTTTCGTCTATGACGATTGCGCTCCAACCGCCGACACCGGGATTTCCCGAGCATGCGCCGTCCGTATATACGGTGATTTCTTGGATTTTGTTTCCGGCAAGTTCGGCACTGCGGTTTCTGCACTTTATCATTCCGTCAATCACGATTTGTTCGAGATCGTTGTTGCGGTAGTGTTCGACTGCTTGAATGGTCGTTCCGCCTTTCGAGCATACCGCATCCACCATTTCGCCGATAGGTTTCGCGCTATTTTCCACCATTTTGACTGCGCCCGTTATTGTTTGTAGGGCAAGGGTAGTTGCGGTTTGCTTGTCAAGACCGCCGTCCATACCGCCTTTGATCAACGCTTCGATGAACATATACACGTATGCAGGTCCCGAGCCGGACAGAGAAGTCACCGCATCGAAAAGACTTTCGTCGATTATGACCACTTTGCCGACCGCCTTGAAAACGTTCAAAACGAACTCGTCTTGCTTTCCACTGAATGCGATTGCCGAGATTCCTTCGCCGACTGTTGCAGGCATATTGGGCATAATTCTTGCGTAATTTCTATCGCCGAGTGCGGATTTGAGTTTATTTATCGAAACGCCCGCCATAATCGAAATCACGTTTTTTGCGTTGATAAACTTTGCGATTTCATCGAAAACGGTGGGGGCAATCTGCGGTTTGATCGCAAAAAGTACGTATTCGCTTGACGATGCGAGCATAGCGTTGTCCGTCGTGAAATGCACGCCGAGAGAGGTGAAGTAATCTCTTTTCCCGTCCTGTACGTCGCTAATTGCGATTTGTTCGGGAGAAAGGATTCCGCCTTTCAAAATGCCCTGCAAAATGGCGGTTGCCATATTGCCTGCGCCTATGATACCGAGTTTGAATTTATTTTCCATAATATCTCCAAATAAAATTGACATTTGTCGACGTTGTTGCTACAATAGTTGCATATTGAACGCATAGGGGGGTGGCTCAACGGTAGAGCAGCGGTCTCAAAAACCGCCGGTTGCGAGTTCGAATCTCGTCCACACTGCCAAGAAAACTCCGAAAGGACTTTTTCTTTTTTGTCGGGAGCGATTCTCACCCGCAAGCATCCACTGCGCGTTGCTTGTGTCTGCCGGTTGCGTGTGACGCTACACTTATGCAAGTGAACTTGCTAGTTCCGCTACTATTCGAATCGCGTCCCCCCTGCCAAGAACAAAAGCTCAAATGAAATTTGGGCTTTTTTTTTGCCAGTTTGTCCGCGATTCTCACCCGCAAACATCCACCGCGCTGATTGCTTGTGTCTGTCGGTTGCGTGTGACGCTGCACTCTGCAAGTGAACTTGTTCGTTCCGCTATTATTCGAATTGCGTAACCCTGCCAAAAATTCCGCACGGCGTGCGGAATTTTGATATATTTTTATATGTTATTTCATCTAAACAATCGAAAGATTGTCGCGAATTATATTTGCTTAATTATATAAATATAATTAATAGGTTGCGTTTTGCCGTTTATCGTATGGATTGGTTTTACGTTCAAACAACGTAGCGGTTTGTTACGCGGTGTGGTATTTTCTGCTTCTGTAGAGAAGGTAGTAGACGATCGAGCTAATAGGCAGATTTGTGAGCAGAACTGCGGGAAGTATGATCGTTTCAAGAAGCAGAGTCGTATCGTTTATGCTTGCGCCCACTGCGAAGAATCCGATGAGTATACAAACGACGGTCAGTTCAATGAATATCATACCGCGGTTGATTATCGATAACTTGAAGTTGAAGTTTGCTCTAACTCTCTTCGACGGATTGAACAAGCATACGACTGTCGGAATCAACATGAGTGCGGACCCGACGAGCATAAATGACAGGAAGTATGCGTAGGAAACTCTGCTGATGAGAGACACCCACATGATTGCCACTTCGACGATATAGAGTGCCATGACGAGTAACCAACTATCACGATTTATGCGGTTAGAATGCAGGAAATTGAAAGTGTAGTACTCCGATGTGTTGCCTCTGTCGTAGGGGCGGATCTTGAAACCTTTTTGATAAAGTCGAGATTTCAAATCTTGGTCGTAAGTGACGGTGCTTTCCTGTCTGACTTGTTCTTTTTCTTCGGGAGCGGACACGATTGAAGAGAAGAAGTCGCGATAATTGACGTTTTGATTTTCGTATTCAAAATTCTCGTCGCGTTTGCCGATGACTGCCGCGGTGACACCCGAGCGGTCCGCGTTGCGGTCGGATTGCATCAATTCCGCTTCGACAAACTCATCGTCTTTGACTTGTTCTTCTATCGGTTGAACGTCGGCGACAACGATAGGTTCTTCGACTTCTTCCGCCTTTCGACTGTCGATTTCCGCTTCTTGTTGTTCCAAACGCTCGAAAATCTCTTTCAAAGAGGATTGCGAGCGGGTTCTCGAACCGTTTTCACCTGCAAATGCGGTGAAATAAGTGTGATCGGGCGCTTGTTCTTCGACTTTGACTTCGTCAATAGGTGTGGGAGCGACAATGTATTCGGTTTCGTTTTTCTGCTCATATTCAGATTGAGCGTCAAAACGCGCGAACATTTCGGCAAGAGAAGTGGTTGGTTTCATCGTTTCTGACGCTCTTGCCTGTCTTTCTTCTTCACGCAGTCTTGCTTCTTCCGCAATACGTCTTGCATCGTCTTCGGAAATTTCGTTTCCGTCTGCGTCTATGTAGATTTTCTTTTCTTTTTCGACTTCTTTGACGACTTCGACGGGGACTTCCTTTATGACTTCCTTGACAACTTCGACCTCTTTGACCACTTCAATGGGTTTTTCTACGATTTTTTCTTTGTAGACAACCTTGGGTTTTTCTTCTTCACCCGTTTTGGTGTAGGGACGAAGTCCTTCGGTGTCGAAGGGGGCGGGGTTGGAAAAGTCGAATTCGTCTTCAGAGATGAGTTTGTCGAGAATTGTTCTCGAATAGACGTATTCGCTTTTTTCTTTCATAAGGAAATTTCTACCCTCCATAGTGAGAGAGTAGTAGCGACGTCTTCCACCGCTCGTATCGTCGGGCGCGCCGTCGTACGACGTGATAAGTCCCGCCTTTTCGAGTTTTTTGAGTTGGTTATACAGAGTCGCTTGTTTGACTTTGTACTGACCGCTCGTTTTCTCATCGATTTCCTGAATGATCTCGTAGCCGTATCTATCCCGACTCCAAAGCGCACCCAGAATGATAGTGGTGGAGTTTCCGCGGATTAAATCGGCGTTTACTGAAGAGATGTCCATAGATGACTCCTATATACTTTGTATATAAATGCTACAACAGTATTCTTGAAATGTCAATATTTTAGAATACTTTTATTCGTTTTCATCGTCGTTTCCGCGCAAAACGACTGCTTTTGCCGCAGATTTTCGTCTATCTTCGGTGATAGCGGCGTAGTGTTTTTTCGTGGTGTTTACGTCGCGGTGACCGAGCACGTCCGCAACGATATATATATCTCCCGTCGCGCGATACAAATTCGTGCCGTAAGTGCTACGGAGTTTGTGGGGGGAGATTTTTTTCAAGGGAGAAGCGACTTGTGCGTACTTTTTGACGAGATTTTCAACTGCACGTACTGAAATTCGCTTTATTTGCAGGGACAAAAACAGTGCGTCTTTGTCTTCGATGACCATTTTTTCACTTCTCGATACGAGTGCTCTTCTCTCGTTTTCGATATAATAGAGCAGTGCTTCGCGCACTTCGTCACTGAAATAGAGAATGGCGCGGTTTCCGCCTTTCCTTGTGACGGTGAAAGCGTTTGTGTTGAAGTCGATGTCCGTCACGTTTAGTCCTACGCACTCACTGACACGAATGCCCGTGCCGAGAAGAAGGGTAAGGATTGCGACGTCGCGGGCGCGTGTGTTTCTCAAAATCTTGCGTTGATGCTCGCTGACTCCTTCCGAGTATTCCGCCGCATCCAAAATCTTGTCGATTTCTCCCGACTCGAGACGGATAATATCCTTGTCGTGTTGCTTTGGCACTTTGACCTTGCTTGCGACGTTTTGGGTGAGTTTGTTCTTGTTGTAATAATACTTGAAAAACGAACGGACAGTTGAGATTTTGCGTGCTTTTCCGCGTTCGCCGTTCGAGCATTCCTTGCCTTCGAATTCGTAGTAACTCAAATACTCTATGAACGCTTCGAGGTGGGTGAGCGTGACTCCTTCAAGGTCGAGAATTTGAATATCTTTCACGCTCTTTTTCAACTTGAAAGCGGGGACTCTCTTCATCAGATAATCGAAAAATATCCGCAAATCGTAGGCGTAATTGAGTCTAGTTAGGGTTGTGGTCTGCGGTTCGATACCCACGAAAAATTCGTCGCAAAAATCAGGCAAATCTTCTCTGACGTCGAGAAGTTTGCGAGTGGTTTCAATATCTCTGTCTTTGAAATAATTGCTCATATTTTACCTCTCGAATATTATACAAAACTATGCGCAAAATGTCAATGCACAATTAAGTCGAAAACACAATATTTCACCCCTTTCGGTTGCGGGGGAGCGCAATATATGGTAATATAGGTTCATGAGAAAAATACGTGACGATGAAATCAAAAAAGTTTCCGCACTCTTTGCGGATATATTTGAAGACTACGACGCCTACAAGGCTATCTTTCCGCGCGATAAAAAGTGGAAAACCAGAATTTACTATTGCTATATATACGAAGTATATAACGGCGCGAATTACACTTACGTCGAGGACGACTATTCCTGTGTTTGCACGATAAAAAAACCGGGGGACGTTGAGCGTGATACGGCAGACCTTTGGAAAAATCCGCTTTTTGCACTTGAATTTATCTCGAAAGTCGGTGTGAAAGCCTGCAAAAATGCAAGAAGATATATCAGACTCAGCGGTGTTTTTGCGGAAAAATACTACAATCCGTCCACTGACTGCTATATCAAAAATATCGGCGTTGCAAAGTCCGCAAGGGGACAGGGGAAGTTGAGAAAGATGCTCGATGAAATCTGCGGGGACGCGCCAATCTATCTCGAAACGCACTTGAAAGACAACGTTGCAATTTATGAAAAACTCGGATTCACCCTATTAGAAGTCGGAAATTACAACGGATACGACCATTATTGCATGAAGCGATTTGCCCCTGAAAAGTGAAAAATCTCTTGAAATAGCAAGAAAGCGTTAGCAATCTGCTAACGCTTTTTTAGTGCATGGAATTTGAAATCACACTAAGCTTCTTTTCAAAATCTAACGTAATTTTGCTAATTTAATTATTATAATTGTCGATTTTAGGGTGGAAAATGTTAGTCTTCGATTTCACTTTTGATTTTGTCGAGTATTTTGCTTTCAAGTCTTGACACCTGCACTTGCGATATTCCGAGTTCACACGCAACTTCGGACTGCGTTTTGTCGCGGAAATAGCGGAGAACAATGATTTTTTTCTCTCTGTCGGGCAGGTTGTTCACTGCATCGTGCAACATAATTTCGTCGATTTTGCTTTCGGGAGTTTCGGGAGAGGGTATTTTCTCTTCGAGAGCGGAGTCGTCATCGTCGCTTTTTTCGTTGAGCGATAACACGTATTTGCTTGTGTCGAGAGCAAATATTATATCCGAGCGGTCGCATTCGAATTTTTCCGCAAGTTCGTCAACCGTCGGTTCGGTCAAGCCGTTTTTGCATCTTTCGTCGGTGTAAATAGCGATTTTCTGTGCAAGCACTTTCGCGCGCCTTGACACTTTCACCATACCGTCGTCACGAAGAAATCGTTTGATTTCCCCGGTGATCATAGGCACTGCGTACGTTGAAAAACGCACCCCGTAGGATACGTCGAAACCGAGCATCGCTTTCGTGAAACCGACTGCGCCGAGTTGCATAAGATCGTCGTATTCGAGCCGACCTTTGAACCGCTTGACTATCGACTTGATGAGCGGTATATTCTCTGAAATCAGTCGGTTTTTAGCATTCTCGTCACCCGCTTGCGCGGATTTGATGAGTGTTATCGTTTCGTCGTGTTCAATCATGCGAGAATACCTTTTTCATCTTGACCGTCGTGCCTACGCCTTTTTCGGACGTCACTTCGACTTCGTCCATGAAGGTTTCCATAACCGTGAAACCCATACCGCTTCGCTCATCGTCGGGGCGGGTGGTATAGAAAGGTTCGCGCGCACGAGATACGTCGTCGATACCTTTGCCGAAGTCCTTGACAGTGACGGAAAGTTCGTTGTCGATGATTTCCGCGGACAATTCGATGACGCCAACGTTGTCGTATGCGTGCACGACAACGTTCGTAACCGCTTCGCTGACTGCGGTTTTCAAGTCGTTGATTTCTTCAACCGTAGGGGATAGGTCGAGAGAAAACGACGCAACCACGTTTCTTGCGAACGCTTCGTTTTCTCCGATTGACGGGATTTGCATTTTGAAAGAATTGTTCATAATCTACCTCTGAATTTTTGGGCATACCGTGTAGACGCCGCTTGCGCGAAATACCTTGTCTACGTGTGCGGGCACGTTCGCGACGAGAAGTTCCGCGCCCATACCTGCGAGTTTTTTGTATCTGCCGAAGATAAGACCTAGCCCCGTACTGTCCACGAAGCCGACCTTTGAAAAGTCGAATACCACTATTTTCGGGCGCGCGGATAGGATCTCATCGTCTATGCGACCGCGTAGAGTTCTCGACGCAAGTTCGTCGACGTCCCCCGTGAGAACGACGTATAGGGTATTGTCAATGAAAGAAAATTGCGGGTTCATAATGCCTCCGCCAACATACTAAACTACCGCGAAAAGCAGAAAATCGGACGTTTTGACCGAAAAAGTCGATAGGTCAAAAAAATTGTCTATAAATTCTTCTAAAAATCAGGTGAAAAATTCTTGACAAGTTTTTTTAGTTATTGTAAGATAAAACAGTCGCGAAACGCGAGAGCCCCATCGGGGTGTGGCGCAGTTTGGTAGCGCACTTGGTTTGGGACCAAGGGGCCGGAAGTTCAAATCTTCTCACCCCGACCAAAACTTTGCGAAATGGTGACAAGCGACATCTTCACCGAGATAATCGGGCCTTTAGCTCAGTTGGTTAGAGCGGTCGGCTCATAACCGATTGGTCCGCGGTTCGAGTCCGTGAAGGCCCACCAAAAATCGAAACAATCGCAAGGCAACTTGCATTTGGCCCGGTAGTACAGTTGGTTAGTACGCCAGCCTGTCACGCTGGAGGTCAGGGGTTCGAGCCCCCTCCGGGTCGCCAATCGTGGCAGTGACAATCTCACTGCCACAATTTATAAGCCTCGGTAGCTCAGTTGGTAGAGCAGGGGACTGAAAATCCCCGTGTCGGTGGTTCAAGTCCGCCCCGAGGCACCACGTTAGTGACCAACTAATTGAGAAACGCTAGTGTAGCTCAATAGGCAGAGCAGCTGATTTGTAATCAGCAGGTTGCTGGTTCGATTCCGGTCACTAGCTCCATCTGGGAGGGTTCCCGAGTGGCCAAAGGGAGCAGACTGTAAATCTGTTGTCAGTGACTTCGGTGGTTCGAATCCACCCCCTCCCACCAAGAAAAAGACAAGAATGGAAGTTCTTGTCTTTTTCTTTTTTGGAGGTGGGTGTCTTTGCAGGCTCGCAGAGCCTGCGTGCTACGCACCCGAACCACCGATGTGCTGACGCTACGGGCAATAGACGCAAGCGTCAGCCCTTCGCTATTAAACGAATCCACCCCCTCCCATCAAGAAAAAGACAAGAATGGAAGTTCTTGTCTTTTTCTTTTTTGGAGGTGGGTGGATTAGGTAAGAGGTAATAAGTAATAGGGAAGAAGTGTGGTTTTTAGTTTGAAGATTTGATAATCGGCGGTTTTCAGTCTTTACAAAAGGATTGGGTTTTGGTATAATATCTTCATTATTATATATAAAGGTGCGCGCGGGACGCGCGTGAAAGGGAATTATGGTTAGAGTTAGTATTGAATTTGATTACAACTGGATGGTGAAACAAATCGGAAACGACGTCAGTCCTATTGATTACGTTCGTGGTTTTTGTAAAAAATTGTTCGGCGAGCAATACGCAGAAGAGTCGTCTTCGGTCATTGCGATAACCTTTATTGTTAAGGAATTTGACGAAAGTAAGGTTAAAGATTTGCTCGAAAAGAAATTCAAGAAAGACAAAAACTTGGATTATAAGTGCATGAATTTGGTTGTTGAAGCCGTGGAAGATAAAACTGACGCGGACGAAGAAACCGCTCAAGACGACACAAAAGACGATGATGCCTCTTCCGTCGCCGACGACGATACGGACGATGAAGACCGTATTATGGAGGCTATTGAAAAAATGACAGCCGACGAAAATAAAATCGATACCGTCGATTGCGACGACGACGTCGACGAACTTTTGAAGGACGAGGAGTACAAAGAAGAAAAAAAAGAGCAGATAGAGGAGATAATCAAGGCGAAAAAAGCGGAAAAGGCGAAACAACTTGTCGAAGAAGTGGATGCGCTTATCGGTGCGGAAGAGTTCAAGAAACTCGTTCACGAGCTCTACGATGTATCTCCTCAAATCACCGAACACAATACGCAAAAATCCTTTGCATTCCAGAGTTATTTGTTTTCAATCAACGACGGTTGCGGAGAAGAAACCTATCTCGAAATGCTTTCCACGCTACTCAGTTTGTTGGATATTTACCCGAGAAAGAACGAGTCTTCGGTGTATAGACACGTCTTGTTGCCGGGCGGACAGAGCAGGCTTACTGACGCATTAGATTCTATCAGACAAGATAGTTCAAGGAGCGTTGTTTGCATCGATTTGCGAAATTGGATGAACAAACTCGACGATTCTGCATTCAAAAACTTTTTGTTCTCGTTGCGCGCCTACGAATACAGATATTGTTTCGTATTCTCAGTGCCGTTCGTTGAACCCTATGCACTCAAAGCAATCGAAAGGGAAATCGCGGACGTTATGTACATAAAAACGGTTACTTTCCGCCCCTACAACAACGATGAGTTGAAGAGAATAGCGGTGAAAGACCTGCAAGAATTCAACTACACCTGCGACGATGAAGCGCTTGAAGTCATCTTCCAACGCATCAACGAAGAGAAAAACTACGGCAGATTCTACGGTGACGATACCGTGAAAAAGGTCGTGGACGAAACCATATACACCAAACAACTTGCCAATATCAAGGCGGGTAAGGACGATACTCATATCGTCAAAGACGACGTGATAACTCTTTGCAACGTGTATTCATCGGGGGAAAAGTCGGGGCAGGAACTTCTTGACGGTCTCGTCGGACTGGACGGCGTCAAAAAGACGTTGATGGATATTATCGCGCAGGTCAAATTCGCCAAAAACAGCGATAAACTTGATAGACCTTGTATTCATATGCGTTTCACGGGCAACCCCGGCACCGGAAAAACGACGGTCGCAAGAATACTTGGTCTGCTCATGAAAGAGCACGGCATTCTCCGCAACGGCTATTTCGTCGAGTGTATGGCAAGGGATCTTTGCGGACAGTATATTGGCGAAACCGCGCCCAGAACGCAAAATAAGTGTCGCGACGCATACGGTTCGGTTTTGTTCATCGACGAAGCGTATTCGCTCTATACGGGGAATGAAAACGTTCGCGACTACGGCAAAGAAGCGCTTACTGCACTCATCGCGGAAATGGAAAACCATCGAGACGATTTGGTTGTCATTATGGCGGGTTATACGGAGGATATGAAGACTCTTATGGATGGCAACGTTGGATTGAGAAGTCGTATGCCGTATGAAATCGCTTTCCCGAATTATACGAGAGCGGAACTCTCAAACATATTCATGAGTATGGCGCAAAAGGATTTTGAATGCGAAGACGGCTTGAAAGTCAAGGCGGATGAGTATTTCAACGCACTTCCCGACGAGTTCATCGAGGCGAAAGAGTTCTCAAACGCGCGCTTTGTCCGCAATCTGTTTGAAAGAACTTGGAGCAAATCCGCATCGAGAAGTATGTATGAAAACGATAGCAATACGCTCAAAATCAAGGTGGAAGACTTCGTTGCGGCTACCGCGGAAAGCGAGTTTTCCGACTTCAATAAAAATAAAAAAGCAACTCTCGGTTTTTGAGAGCAAGGGAGATAATTATGGCATTAGATGAAAAAAGAGTAAAAAACGCACAACGAGTTTACAACACTCTTCTCGAATATCTCAACGAAAAAGACGTCGATTTCTATAAAGACGACGAGAATTTTATGGTCGCATTCGGTTTTCGCGGTGATGATATACCCATAGAACTTCGAATAAAAGTTTATCCCGAAATGAACTTTATAAAATGCGTTTCGATCCTGTCCTATGAAGTCCCCGAAGATAAAATTCCCGGCGTGGTTTGGGCGATTAATTATATCAACTCAAAACAAGCACTCGGTCAATTTTGCTACGATTTTGACTTGGGGCGCATTGTCTTCAGCTATGCGTCGGGATATGCCGATTGCATAGTCGGGAAGGGAATTTTTGACGCGATAATTGGTGCTAGCGCAACGATTGTCGATATGTTCAACGATAGATTCTTGGCATTCGTGAAAGGGATGATCGATATGGATGAACTTCTCGACGTCGGCGGGGATGACGACGAAGAATAATCTAAATCTATCTCAAAGCAAAATTTGCGTTATCGTCGGCAAATTATATAGAAAATAATAAATTATAAAGGTAATATATGAAAAAATCTGTTTTACAAAATTACGCGCGCCTTATCGCAAGAAAGGGTATCAACGTGCAAAAAGGGCAAGAAGTTATCGTCATCGCAGGACTCGATCAACCCGACTTCGTGAAAATGGTCGTCGAAGAGTGCTATAAGGCGGGGGCAGGCAAGGTCATAGTCGAATTTGACTATCAACCTATCGTCAAACTCAACTACCGCTACCGCAGTTTGAAGACTCTTTCGCACATGGAGAAGTGGGAAGTCGAGAAACTCGAACATCGCGCGACCGCTTTGCCCGCTATGATTTATCTCGAATCCGACGATCCCGACGGACTCAAAGGTGTAAATCAAACAAAAGTCGCAAAGGCGCAACAGGCAAGATACCCGATCATCAAACCTATCCGCGACAGAATGGAAGACAAATATCAATGGTGTATTTGCGCAGTCCCCGGCAAAGCGTGGGCGAAAAAAGTGTTCCCCGAACTTCGCGTCAATCAAGCGATCGAAAAACTTTGGGAAGCGATTTTGTACACTTCGCGTGCGGACGGTCCCGATCCCGAAAAACAATGGGACGACCACAATCGCGACTTGTCGTCAAAATGTCAATATCTCAACTCGCTCGGTATAAAAGAACTGCATTATACGTCATCTAACGGCACGGATTTCACCGTAGGTCTCATCGACGACGGCATTTTCTGCGGTGGCGCGGAAGACACTCTCGGAAGCAATATCACCTACAATCCCAATATCCCCAGTGAAGAAGTTTTCACTTCGCCTATGAAGGGCAAGGCGGAAGGCAAAGTCGTTGCGACTCGTCCGCTTTCTTACCGCGGTGAAGTCATCGACGATTTCTACGTCATATTCAAGGACGGCAAGGCGGTCGACGTGCACGCAGGCAAAAACGAAGAACTTTTGCGCACGATGATTTCCATGGATGAAAACGCGGCGTATTTGGGAGAATGTGCGCTCGTGCCTTATGATTCACCTATCCGCAATTCTGAAATCACTTTCTTCAATACGTTGTTTGACGAAAACGCATGTTGCCATTTGGCATTCGGTATGGGATTTAACGCATGCCTGAAAGACTACGGCAACTATACGTTTGAAGAATGCAAGGCAAAAGGCATCAACGATTCGATCATTCACGTCGACTTCATGATAGGCTCTCCCGACCTCAATATCGACGCAGTGACGAAAGAGGGGAAGGTTGTTGCAATCTTCCGCGACGGCAATTGGGCATTCTGATTCCCATAATCGTTGCAGTGTCGAACAAATAAGCTTGCGAAAAGCAAGCTTAAGGAATGTATCGGCATTAAAACAACCGACGAAATCGACTTTGCTTAATCGTTGAAGCGTATTGATAGCGGTTTTCAAGGTTGAAAAATCGAAAAATCAAATTGAAACCATTTCGCGCCCGAAAAAATCGGGCGCATTTTTTTTATCTTCGAGTCGTATAAAAAGCGGTTAGATTGCGCAAAATCCGTGTATGAACGATTTCAGTGAATTTATCGACGAGAAAGAAAGGGTTTTTCCCGAAAACAAAGTTTTCGACGAGATAAACGACTTGTTTGACAAAATCGAAAAGTCCCTTGTCGACGAAGTTTTGAAGGAGAAAAATTATGATTAGTCGCGAAGATTATCAAGCGCACGTAAAGGCGGTCGCTCCAAAATCGCCTATGTTCAGAAGTCTGCTCGCATCTTTTGTCGTGGGCGGAATTATTTGTTGTATCGGCGAGGGTATCGGAGATATTATCAAAGTCATTTCACCTAATATGCCGAAAGAAGACGTGGGCAGTTGGACGTCGATGACGATGATTTTTCTCGGCGCGCTCCTTACCGCTATCGGAGTATACGACAAAATCGGGCATTTTGCGGGAGCGGGCTCGATTGTGCCTATAACGGGATTTGCAAATTCAATCGTATCTCCCGCTATGGAATACAATCGCGAAGGCGTTTTCGTGGGAGTTTGCTCGAAAATGTTCACGATTGCGGGACCTATCATCGTTTTTGGGACGGTCGGTAGCGTAATCGTAGGCATAATCGGCTTGTTTATTTGATATGAAGATAAGAAAAAACAGTTTCAGACTTAATAATCCCGTGTATATAAAGAGCGGTTACACCATTGTCGGCGAAAAAGAAAACGACGGTAATTTCAGTGGAAATTTCGATTTGGTGTTGTCCGACGACCTTTGGGGCGAGAAATCCTACGAAAAAGCTGAATGCAAAATGCACCGAGAAGCGATTTCGGGTGCAATCTCAAAGGCGAATATAGAGCGCGACGACGTGGATATTATGCTTGCGGGGGATTTGCTCAACGAAATAACGGCGTCAAGTCTTGCCGCACGCAATTTTCCTACGCCGTTTTTGGGACTTTATAACGCTTGTTCGACTTTCAGTGAAAGCATAATACTCGGTAGTATTCTCATTGACGGTGGATTTGCGGATATAGTAACTTGCTCGACTTCAAGTCATTTTTCGTCTGCGGAAAGGCAATATCGTTTTCCGCTTGAACTTGGAAATCAACGCACGCCTACTGCGCAGTGGACTATCACCGGTGCGGGTTGTACGGTTTTGACGAGAGAAAAGCCGAAAAAGTCAGACGGAGCGCAAAAAACCGATCAAAATCTTGCGGATATGCAGTCTGAAGAACGAAAATTCATTGAAGATACAGGAAACGAAAGCATTTTCTATGAGAAAACACAGGTCGCAAAAGTGGTTGAAGGCACGTTTGGTAGGGTGATTGATCTCGGAATGGATGACGAAAGCAATATGGGAGCGGCAATGGCACCCGCTTGCGCCAACACGATAATGCGTCATCTCGAAGATTTCGGGCGAAACGTAGACTATTACGACGCAATTTTCACGGGCGACCTTGGACGACACGGAAAAGAACTGCTCGAATTTATACTGGCAAGGGAAGGGATTTTGCTTCCCGACACCTATATGGACTGCGGTGCATCCTATTTCAAACCCGAACAACGTTCTTATCAAGGTGGATCGGGGGCGGGGTGTGTGAACACGGTTTTCAACGGATATATCCTGAATAAACTCGAAAACGGCACGTTGAAAAGGGTACTCGTCGTGCCGACTGGTGCGCTACTTAGCAAAAATACACCCCTTCAAAAGGAAACGATACCGGGGATTTCGCATGCTTTCGTGGTGGAAACCGAGAGTTTCGACGATGAAAACGAAGATGAAAATGTCAGAGAAAGCAATCAAAAACTAAAACTGTTCGGTGTGAAAAATAACGCTAAAAAGGGTAAATAATGCCTGAAAATCGAGAAAAGTATTCTCAAAAACGGCAAAAATTGGAATAGAAACATGGCAATGGAATATTTTTTGAGTTATCTAAAAACGTTTGCGGTAGGCGGTGCGGTCTGTATGCTCGGTCAAATTCTCATCAACAAGACGAGAATGACTTCCGCACGCATTCTCGTGACCTTTCTTCTTCTTGGTTTGGTGCTTGAAATCACGGGCGCATTTCAATATATGGAAGAATTTGCAGGAGCGGGCGTAACAATTCCTATTATGGGATTTGGCAGTAACCTTGCAAAAGGCGCATTGAAAGGTGCGCACGAAAACGGGATACTTGGTGCGATAAAAGGGGGTATGACTGCGGTGTCTGCAGGGTTGACGTCTGCAATCGTATTCGGATTTTTATTTTCGCTCATCTTCAAATCGAAGAGCAAGAAATTCTGACTTTTGCAACGGAATTTAGTGTTATTTGGATTTAATTAGGGTAGTTTTGAATATCGATATTGCCCATTGTTTTGTCAAGAAATCGGCAATCTAACTGCATTAATTTGATTTCGCAATTCAACCTGCGGACAAATTCAAGAGTTTTCCGTCCATTTCAAGATAGGTGGACGGAATTTTGCCTACAATCAGATTTTCGCACACCAAAACTTCCGCTTTCACTTGTATTACTTGGTCCGCAATCGGAGTTATCACGTCAATGTCCGCATACACGTCGATATAGATTTTGTGCACCGTTTGGTTTATTCCCGCGGACACGAATGACGACACGAAATCGCAGTACGCCGTGCCTATAGGCACGATATTGATACTGACGTCGGGACCGAGTCCGGTGAGTAGTGCAAGTCCCGTGAACGTGCCGAATGCAATATCAACCGTCTGCACACCGAGCGCATCGAGATTTGCTTGCGCTAAATTTGCAATCTGTCTTGCTATTGAGTTGATTTTCGGGGAATTTGCCTGTATCATCGCGACGTTTCCGTCTTTGTCTTTTTCGACTGTGAACAATTCGTCGTAGGTTACGGTTTCGTTAAGCACCGAAGTTGCGGCAAGATTGACTGCATTCGTGCCTATGGCACGCACCGTCGCATCGGAGTTTTCGACGACGGTTGGCACGATATTCGAGCGGAAGTAGGTCGCGGACACCACGAAAACCGCCACGAATATGACGATAGCAAGGGTAACGCGGACAAAACGCGGTTTGATTACGGTTTTGATTTTCGACACGCTAAATTATATGCGCAATCTCTATTCAATGAGCAAAACTCTCGGCAAATTCCTTTTGGATAGATAGTTTTTGCTGGTTTTGTGATAGTTTATACGTTTGGCTTTTCTGGTGGTTTTTGTTTTATATTCTATTTGTTTTCGGCAAAAATTCCGTTTTCCGTCTAAATAGTCTGATTTTGGCAAGTTATTGCGCACTCATTGTCCCAAACATAGTTGACTTATATCTAAATTATTGTTAAACTGATAAAAGTATTTTATCGTGCGCATGCACGAATATAGGAGCATTTATGAAAGAACAAATGGAAAAAATCAAGTCTGACGCGCTCGCCGCTATTTCCGCGGCGTCGACTTCCGTCGAATTGAACGACGTCAGAGTGCGCTTCCTCGGCAAAAACGGCGAAATCACTTCGGTTATGAAAGGACTCGCCAAAGTCCCCAAGGAAGAAAAACCCGCTATGGGCAAACTTCTCAACGAGGTCAGAAGTGAAATCGAATCCGCTCTCGACGAGAAAATCGCAAAAGTGACCGAAGAGGAGAAAAACGCACGTCTTAAAGCGGAAGCAGTCGACGTGACTTTCCCCGCAACCTACGGCAAAAACGGCACTTTGCACCCCATAACCAAAGTCAAAAACGAAATCGTAGACATCTTTTTGCAAATGGGTTTTGCGGTTGCCGAAGGTCCTGAAATCGAAACCGACCTTTACAATTTCCAACTCTTGAACGTGCCGAAAGACCACCCGGCGCGCGATATGCAAGACACGTTTTACGTGGCGGACGACGTCGTTTTGCGCACGCATACTTCTCCTATGCAAGCGCGCATTATGACCACTCAAAAACCGCCGATCAGAGTCATCATTCCGGGCAAGGTGTACCGCAGTGACGACGATGCTTCGCACTCTCCGATTTTCAACCAAATCGAAGGTCTTGCAGTCGACAAGCATATCACTATCGGCGACCTTCAAGGTTGTTTGCAAACCTTTGCGGAGAAGATGTTCGACAAGGATACGAAAGTCCGTTTGCGTCCGTCTTATTTCCCGTTCACCGAACCGTCCGTTGAGGCGGACGTCACTTGCGCTATCTGCCATGGCAAAGGTTGCAGAGTTTGCAAGGGTACCGGTTGGGTGGAAATTCTCGGCGCAGGCATAGTCAATCCTGCCGTTCTCGATATGTGCGGTATCGACTCGAAAGAGTATAGCGGTTTTGCATTCGGCTTCGGCATCGAGCGTATCGCTATGATCAAGTACGGAATCCCCAATATCAAACTCTTCTACGAGAACGACGTTAGATTCTTGAAACAATTCAATTAGGAGGGAGAGAATATGTTAGCACCTATTTCATGGCTTAAAGATTACGTAGATATCAACGTTTCTCCCGAAGTCCTCGCAAAAAAACTCGTCGCGATAGGCTTCGAGGTCGAGGAGATCATTTACCAAGAAAAAACCGCGTCCAAAGTTGTCGTCGGCAAAATCGTCGAAGTCGAGAAGCACCCCAATGCGGATAGACTTCGCGTTACGCAAATCGACATTGGTGGAAAGACCATTCAAGTGGTCACAAACGTGCCGGTTGTCGGTGGAGAAACAATCGCAGTCGCACTCGACGGAGCAGTGCTTGCAGACGGTCACAAAATCGTGAAAGGCGAACTTCGCGGTGTGACTTCCGAAGGTATGCTTTGCGGACTCGACGAAGTCGGCGCAACCGTTGATGACGTCGAAAATCAGTCCGCAGGGGACATCATCATCTTCAAGGACGGAACCCCACTCGGCGGAAACGCACTCAAAGCAATGGGATTCGATGAAGTCATTCTCGACGTAGGCGTGACCGCAAACCGTCCCGATTGCAACAGTATCTACAAGCTTGCAAAAGAAGTCGCGGTTGCTCTCAAAACCACTTGCAGAGAACCCGATATCGACTATAAAACCGCAGGCGGCAACGTTTCGGATATGGTGTCCGTCGAAGTCAAAAATCCCGAACTCTGTCCGAGATATATGGCGGCAGGCGTCAAAAACGTGCGTATTTTCCCGTCGTCGTTCAAGATTAGACAACGCTTGCACGCGGTAGGCATTCGTCCCATCAACAACGTGGTCGACATCACGAACTACGTTCTCACCGAAATCGGTCAACCTATGCACGCTTTCGATTCGAGAGAACTTGACGGCAATAAGATAGTCGTCCGCACCGCAAACGACGGTGAAGAAATCGTGTCCCTTGACGGCAAACTCAACAAGTTGAAAGGTAATATGCTCGTCATCTGCGACGAGAATAAACCCGTGGCGGTCGCAGGCATTATGGGCGGAGAATATAGCGGAATCAAAGACGATACGTCCGCGATTATATTTGAATCCGCGAAATTCGCACGCGATAGCGTGCGCAGAACTTCGAGAGCGTTGACTCTCCGCAGCGATTCGTCCGCAAGATTTGAAAAGGGTATCGACTTTGCGTCACAAGAATACGGCATCAAACGCGCTCTCACCATGATCGCACAAAGCGGTAGCGGTGATATAGTGGACGGCATAATCGACGTCAAAGTGCCTTTTGAAAAGGTCAGAGATATTCCTTTCACAACTAAGAAAATCCAAGAAATCGTCGGTTGCAAAGTGCCGAAAGCGACCTTGATTGCAATCCTTGCGCGCCTTGGTATCGAATGCACGGACGAGGGCAAACAAATCGTTGCTCACGTCAAAGAAGACAGAGAAGACGTCGTTGGAGTCAACGATATTGCGGAAGAATTTATCCGCGTGTACGGCTACTCCCACGTAACGCCTACGCTCTTTGAATACTCCAAGCTTACCAAAGGCGGTAAACCCGACAAAATGTTGTTTGTGGATGAAATCAAAACCGCACTATCAGAACTCGGACTCAATGAATGCGTGACTTATTCCTTTACGTCCCCGAAGTTTGCGGATATACTCCGCCTGCCCGAAGACGCAAAAGAGAGAAATACCGTAAATCTCATCAATCCGCTCGGCGAAGGACTCAGCGTAATGCGCACGACTCTCGTGCATAGTATGCTCGAAACCCTTTCTTATAACGTTTCCCACTTCAACAAGGAAGCGACGTTATTCGAAGTTGCGAAGGTGTATTTGCCCAAATCCCTTCCGCTCACCGAACTTCCCGTCGAAGAAGAAAGACTCGTCGTCGGTATGTACGGCGGAGTGGACTTCTTCTCGATAAAAGGCGTTGTCGAAGGACTTCTCGACGCGTTGCATTTGAGCGGCAAATATGAAAAAGCGGAAGTGAGTTATTTGCACCCCGGCAGAAGTGCGGAACTCTACGTAGACGGCACTCTAATCGGTGTGCTCGGCGAAGTGCATCCCGACGTGAGCGCGAAGTACGACACCGACCTTCGCTTGTACGTTGCGGAATTGTCCGTTGACAAACTGTTTGAGAAGAGAAGCGGTGTGAAGAAATTCTCCACCTTCTCCAAATTCCCGACCGTTGAACGCGACCTTGCGATAGTCGTCAAAGATGAAGTGTCGGTCGGCGATATGCTCTATGCAGTCAAAAATGCAAAAATCAAGCATCTAACCGCATTAACCGCATTCGACGTCTACCGCAGCGCACAAATCGGCGAAGGCAAAAAGTCCGTTGCAATGAACTTCACTTTCTCATCTCAAGACGGCACTCTCAAAGACGACGAAGTCGCGGTCGAGATGAATAGAATCCTTTCCTTGATGAAACGCAAATTCGGAGGAAAGATCAGAGGATAAAATGTTCGACTCAAAAAGTCTGAAAACTCTCGAATACGATAAAATCCTATCATTGCTTGCCGACCATGCACAGTCTGAAGGCGGAAAGGCAAAGGCGCTTTCCCTTACTCCTTGCGAGAGCATAGGGGAAGCGAGTTTTTCCCTTGACTTGACGGCGGAAGCGGATAGGACTCTGTTCGATTTTTCAGTCAATCCGTCCTTTTCCGTTGACGATATCGAAGAAATCTTGATGAAAGCGGAAAAAGGTGCGGTGCTTGCGATTTCCGAAGTGTTGAAAGTCGGTCGCTCGCTACGAGTAGCGCGCAGACTGTCAAAGGCACTCGACGCCGTCAACGGCATTCCGAATTTGCTCGATATGGCGGGCGGATTGTATTTCGACGCGACGCTTGAAAAACGGATATTTGAAGATTTTATATCGGAATCAGAAGTCGCCGATAGCGCGTCCCCCGAACTTCGTTCGATCAGAATCCGCATAAGGAAGTTGAACGAAAACGTGAAAACCAAGTTGCAAGGGTATATCACGTCTTCGTCCTACCAAAAATATTTGCAGGATAATATCATCACGATGCGCGGGGATAGATACGTCATTCCGTTGAAAAGCGAGTATAAGGGAACGATAACAGGGTTGATACACGACCAATCGTCGTCTGGTTCAACGTTATTCGTCGAACCTATGGCAATCGTCGAACTCAACAACGACCTGAAAACCGCCAAAATCGAAGAACAAAACGAAATCGAAAAGATTTTGAGAAGATATTCCGCCACGATACAGGGCGTTGCAAAAGCGATATCCCGCTCTTACGAGATTATCGTGGATATGGATTTGGTCTTTGCAAAGGCAGGGCTTGCGCGCGAATGGAAAGCGGTGCGCCCCGAACTTACTTCGGGCGGAGAAATTTCAATAAAACAAGGCAGACATCCGCTCATCGACACGAAAAAAGTCGTACCTATCACCCTTGAACTCAAACAAGACGACAAAATGTTGTTGATCACGGGGCCTAACACGGGCGGGAAGACGGTAACCCTGAAACTCGTAGGACTATCCGTTTTGCTTGCTATGAGCGGAATGTTCATACCCGCAAAAAGCGCGACGGTCTCGGTGTTTGACGGAGTGTATAGCGACATAGGGGACGAACAGAGTATAGAACAAAGTTTGTCAACGTTTTCGGGACATATCAAGAATATCATTGAAATTCTAGGCAAAATCAGTGATAAATCATTACTTTTGTTCGATGAGTTGGGTGCAGGCACTGACCCCGGCGAAGGCTCCGCACTTGCGGTCGGAATATGCGAATGGGTTATGAAAACGGGAGCGAAATCTCTCGTGACGTCCCACTTCAACGACTTGAAAGAGTTTGCGCTTGTGACACCGCGCGTCGTCACCGCATCGATGGAATTTAACGTGGAAACTTTGTCTCCCACCTATAAACTCGTTATGGGCGCAATCGGGTGTTCTAACGCACTGGATATTGCCGCAAAACTAGGACTTAATCGCGAAATCGTGGACGGAGCGCGCAACAAAGTTTCTCCCGAAAAACGCAAATTCGACGAAGTCCTGAACGCCGCGGAAGAAACTCGTCGTCAAGCGTGGCAACTTGTGACGGATGCAAGCGTTGACAGAATGAAAGCCGCAGACGCTCTCAAAGAAGCGGAAAAAGAAAAAGCGGTCATCGTGCAAAAACGCGAAAAACTCGATGAAACGATTAGGCGCGGTACGAGAGATTTGATTGAAAATTCGGTTGACGAAGCAAACGACCTTATCGATGAAATCAAAGCAATCCTTGCAAAACCGCACAAAGAAATCACGGATGCGGATTTGTTCAAGGCGCGCAAAGCGAAAAAACAACTTGAAAATCTGTCCGCAAAATACGACAAAGAGAGCGTGATCGAAGATGCACCCGTTGACGGCGAATTGAAAATCGGGGATAACGTTTGGGTGAAATCGCTCAGCAAAAAGGGGAAACTCGTGAAGAAAAATTCACGTGGGGAAGCGGACGTTGCCTTTGGCAAAATCGTCGTAAAAGTAAAATCAGGGGATTACTACAAGGTGAAATAATGATGGATAACTATGAACAAAGTGTGAATATCGAACTTCCTAAATCGGCGAGAAGTAGACAAATTGTCGGCGTTTTGCTCGTGCTTTTCGGGCTCGGATTTATCTTGCTTGCATCTCTCTACAACTACTTTTTCTTCATACCTATGGGAGTATTTGTAATTGCGGGAGCGGTCGTGATGCACGGATACAATAAAACCGTGTTGAAGTATACGTATTCATACAACTACGAAAGAATAGCGTTTTCAACGACGAACGTCGTTGGACGGACGGAAAGAAAACTCGAAATCACTTGGAACGACGTTGATAGCTATGGAAATTTCATCGACGTCATCGATCCGCGCGATTTCGTTATGTGCGAAAATCCCTGCGATTACGGAGTGAAAGCACTTGAATTTCATCTCGAAAACGGAGAAATGCACAGAGTTTTGTTTGCGCCCGACGACTATTTGAACGCACTGATAAACGAAAACTACAATCTTGGAGCAAAAAGATGAAAATCATCTATCTTGACAACGCGGCGACCACGAAAGCATATCCCGAAGTCCTTGACGCATATTTGAAAGCAAACGAGGACTATTTCAATCCGTCCGCATTATACGGACAGTCGGTGAGCGCAAGCGTGGTTTTGAAGAATAAACGCGCGGAGATTTTGAAATATTTGCGTGCGCCCGAAGGAGAATTGTATTTCACGTCGGGTGGCACTGAAAGTGACAATTGGTCGCTATTTTGCACGAAAAAAGCCAAAAACGGCAGAATTATCGTGGGTGAAGGGGAACACGATGCAATCGTCAATCCTGCAAAAGAACTTGCAATGCAAGGTTACGACGTCAAGTTTGCGCCAATTAAAACGGACGGAAGCATTGATGAAGTCGAATTTGAAAAGTTGTTGACTGACAACACCACGCTCGTGTCGATTATGCACGTGAGCAACGAAACGGGGGCGGTGAATGATATTGCAAAACTCGTCAAAATGACGAAAAAGCACTCTCCGTCCGCAGTTTTTCACAGCGACGGTGTGCAAGCACTCGGAAAAGTCAAGGTGAATTTGAGAGCGCTCGGAGTCGATTTGTATTCAATTTCGGGGCATAAGATACACGCACCGAAAGGAATCGGCGCATTGTTTGTCAAGAAAGGCACGTCAATTCGTCCGCTTTTGTTTGGCGGTGGGCAGGAATATGGTATGCGGTCGGGAACGGAAAATCTTCCGATGATCGTTGCATTCACGAAGGCAATCGAGATGAATATGGCAAGTTTTGATGAAAACTATTCCAAAAAATCGCAATATTTGGAATACTTGAAGGGTAAAATTCTTGAAAATTTGCCAAATACCGTCGTTATCACGCCCGATGATAATCACGCTCCCAACATTCTCACTGTCGCATTCCAAGGTGTGCGCGGTGAAGTTTTGTTGCATTCCCTTGAAAAACACGGCATTTTAGTCGGAATAGGCTCGGCGTGTAGTTCTCATCACGAAAGCAGATTCAAGAGTTTGCTCGGTCTCGACGAAAATCATCGCGACGGCATAGTGCGTTTCAGTGTGAGTCAATTCAACGATATGGACGAGGTTGATTTCGTCGTCGAAAAGATAGTTGAGGAAATGAAAGTCCTCGTAGAATATGCAAGAAAATGACTGTTTTCAGTCAAATTGGAGATATATGGAAAAAGTTATCATCATCAGATACGGTGAAATTTTCTTGAAAGGAAAAAACCGTGAGTATTTTGAAAGTTTGCTCATCAAAAACATTCGTACAGTCATTTCTGACTTCGATTGCAAGTTTTCTCGCACTCAAGGCAGATATTTTGTCGAAGATTTCGACGTCGACGACACCGAAGAAATCCTTGAAAGATTGAAATGCGTCTTCGGAATTTACTCTTTGTCGGTTGCGACGAAGGTACCTACGGACTTTGACAACGATTTTTCCGCAATAAAACAGGCGCTCAAAACCCTTGCGCTTGAAATCGACGAAGAAAACGTGCTTTCAAATCCGACTTTCAGAGTGACTGTCAAGCGCGCAGACAAGCGTATTCCTATGAAATCCTATGAAATCGCGGGAAATCTTGCAAGCATGATACTCGAAACTTTGCGCTACAAAGTGTCCCTTGAGAAATTCGACTATGAATTTATGGTTGATATTCGCGAAAACGGCTCCGCCTTCGTCTACTCGAAGGTGATTATGGGAGCGGGCGGACTTCCCGTCGGGTGCAGTGGAAAAGGTATGCTACTTTTGAGCGGTGGTATTGACTCGCCTGTTGCGGCGTACATGATGGCAAAGCGCGGTCTAAAACTCACCGCAGTGCATTTCTCATCACCGCCGTACACCTCCGAAAAAGCAAAAGAAAAGGTGATAGAACTCAGAAATCTCGTGGAAAAGTACACCGGGAAAATCAAACTATACGTTGTGCCTTTCACGGATATTCAACTTGAAATACACAAGTCTTGCCCGTCCGAATTTATGATAACCATAATGCGCAGATATATGATGCGCATCGCAACTTTGCTCGCGAAAAAGGACGATTGCAGATCAATAGTGACAGGGGAAAGTCTTGGTCAAGTCGCATCTCAAACGGTCGAGAGTATGACTTGCACAGGTGCAACCACAAATCTTCCTATCCTTCGTCCGCTTGTTGCGTTTGACAAAGAAGAAATCATGTCTATCGCACGCAAAATAGGCACCTACGAAACATCGATTTTGCCGTATGAAGATTGTTGCACCGTGTTTTTGCCCAAAAGTCCCGCAATTCATCCCAGACTCGAAGTCGTCGAAAAGGCGGAAGAGAATATGAGTGCGGTCGCTGACGAACTCATCAAAAACGCTATCGAAAACGTTGAGGTGTATTGATGAAAAAAATCTACGGCGAGAGAAGTGATTTACCAATCGAAAAAATTGCGGACGGCGTGTATAAAATTGACGAATTCGGCACCGCCAACTGCTATCTCATCGTGGGTGAAAATAAAGCGATGCTCGTCGATTGTGGTACGGGTTTTTGCGATATGCGCGGTGCGGTGAGAAAAATCACGTCGTTGCCCATTGTTGTCGTTGCGACTCACGGACACCTTGATCATATCGGCGGAAAAGGGCAGTTTGAAGAGATTTATATCCCGAAAAAAGACTTGCGCCCCTTAAACAACAAGATGTATTCCGTGTTTATGCGCAGGGTATTTCTCTCGGTAAACAAACCGCTTAAAGAGCAGGGTTTCTGCTTAAAAGACGTCAAAAAGCCTGAATTTAAGACGAAAACTATTCCTTTCGATGAAAATACCGTCTTCGACCTCGGTGGAAAAATCATAACCGTCAAGGAAACGAAAGGGCATACGCTCGGCTCTGTTGCGCTCGTCGACGAAACGGATAAAATCGTTTTTAGCGGGGACAACGTTTGCGACGCACTTTGGATGATGCTCCCCGGGAATACTTCTCTTGAAGAATGGTTGCCGTCTGCAGAGTGGCTATACGATATGAGTTTGACACACTCTGTCTACTGGGGACACCGCACCCCGAAACTCGAAAGCGAATATATCGCGGAGATAATTTCCTGGGGGAAGGATATTCTGTCCCGCACGAAACGAAACACTCTTTTCTACTCTGTGAAACAATATCCGAAGAGAAAGGACGGCATTATCTATCGCACAGATAAAGTTTTCAAAAAGTAAAACCGACTAATACCGATTTTTCTGATTTTCCCAAAACTTTGTTTTGGGAATTTTTGTTTTTTATCGTAGCGGATAGAGTGTATTTCACTGGATTTCCGACGCTCAAGGGTTGGTCGAAAATCGTGATTGTTTTTTTGTCGGCGAAAATTCCGTCTTGATAAGTCGCGCTATCGCTCTCGATTTCTTTGCCGTCTGCGGTGTAGGCGGTCAGGTCTTGAAAGAGATTTAGTATTGTTTTCTCACCGAAAACGTCTTCTCGAATAAGTGTGTAGTCATAGACTTTTTCGCGCTCGAAAGTGATTTTGACCTTGTCGCCGATAACAACTATTTCAAAATCCACGTTTGCTTTTTCAAACAACGACTGATTTGCGGTTTTTGCGGTGGATTTTCTGAAAAACTCTTTTCTCGTGAATTTCGACGGAGTGCAGTCACCGGCAAAAGTCACGGATTTGTTCTTGAGCGTAGAGTAGTCGTCCACGTATTTCTCGTCTACGTTGTCGGGTTTTATGAAATTTTGCGGTGTATAGCCGTCGTAAATCTTTTCGAAAATCCTTTTTGCGTGCATTGTCGGATGACCGCCACCGACTTCATTTCCTTCGTGCCATACGCATATAGTATGCGCGGTTGTGTAGGCGGAGCACCAAGCGTCGTCATTCGTTGTGCCCGTCTTTGCGGCGACTTGATAGGGAAGAGTGGAGAGAGTTTTTGCGGTGCCGTCTTTCACTGTATCACAGAGGCAATCCGTCAACAAAAACGCAACGTCGGAGTCGATGACTTTTGTTGATTTGGCCGCGTTAGAATACACTTTTTTGCCGTTGAACGTGACGTAATTTATATATGACGACGTTTTCAAATTTCCGTCGTATAGTGCGGAATATGCACTTGCTATTTGCCTTGGAGTTGTTCCGTTTTTCGTTGCCCCCAATGATAAAGTCAAATTGCAATCGTCGTCCGTGAGCGTGAGTCCGAAACGGTTGCCGTAGTCATGCATATTCTTTTCTCCTACGTATGAGCCGATTTTCACCGCTACGGTATTCAACGATTTTTTGATGCTTTCGCGCGGATTGGTCATGCCGAAGTAGACGTCATTAAAGTTGCTAGGAGTCCAATCACCGAAACTTGTCAATTCGTCAAGGATAGGGGTAGCTAGGTCGATTACGTTTTCTTGAAGTGCAGGCGCATAGACTACGAGCGGTTTGAGTGTCGAGCCTGCTTGACGGTGGACGGGGTAGCCGGTCGATGAAAAATGTGCAAGAATTTTGCCGTTTTGATTGTCAACGACGATAGTTTCATTGTTTGTGTTTTCACGTGCGAAATTGTTCATATTTTCACTTTCGCATTCGAGTGCGGATTGCATTTTCGAGTCCATATTCGTGTAGATTTTGTAGCCTGAATTGTCGAGTTGATACTTGGTCAAACCGAGTTTTTCGGTGATTTCTTCTATGACTCTGTCAACGTAAAAAGAATGACTCATGTTTTCGCCTTTTTTCACGACGATTTTTTCTGAAATTGCGCTTTCATATTCGCTTTTCGTTATGCAATTTTCTTTCAACATAACTGAAAGCACGAGATTGCGCCGTTTCGTTGCGCTTTCAAGGTCGTTAAGCGGGGAGTATTTCTTCGGATTTTTGACGATTCCCGCAAGGGTAGCGCACTGGGACAAGGTCAAATCGCTCGGCTCGCAGTCGAAATACAACTTGCTTGCGTCTTTCACACCGTATGCGCCCGCACCAAAATAAATGATGGAGGTATACATTGATAAAATCTCGTCTTTTGAATATTCTTCTTCGATTTTCATCGCGATAGCCATTTCGTTGAGTTTGCGATTTATGGATTTTTCCGCGGTTAGATGCGTGTTTTTCACTAGTTGTTGGGTGATTGTGGACGCACCTTCGACAATTCTACCGCTCTTTGCGTTTTTGACAAGCGCACCGAAAATACGATAGGTGTCGATGCCGTCATGAGAGTAAAAACGCTTGTCTTCAAGCGCAATGAAAGCCTTTTTCAGATTTTCGGGGACTTCACCCGGAGATAGATAATCGTCCGTTTGATAGTCGATTTGATTTCCGCAGGCGTCGAAAAACACCGGAAGATTTTTCCCTTGCGGAAGTAGGGTTTCGTCTACGGATTTTTCGTTCGCCCATAGACAAAAACAACCGAGCGTAACGCCTATTCCGACAAGTATAATCCCGAAAATCAGTGCTATCGCGCCCGTCACGGAGTAAAATAGATTTCGTTTCAAAATTTTATGAGATTTTTTCATTGCAATTAGTGTTGTCTAATCTCGTTTTTTTATGTATAATAAATAATTACTAAAACTATCGTGCGGACGTATGCCCGTGCGCACACGCGAGATATTATGAAATATAGAATCAACACCTACGGTTGCCAAATGAACGTCCATGAATCCGAGAAAATCGCCGGTATACTCGAAAAACTCGGCTATTCGGAGTGTGGGGAAGAGAGTGCGGATATTGTCGTTTTCAATACCTGCTGTATTCGCGATACCGCCGAAAGACGCGCGCTCGGCAATATAGGCGTGGCAAAAGCGGAAAAGAAAGCAAATCCCGATATGATTATTGCGGTCGTCGGTTGTATGACTCAACAGGACGGCGTGGCGGAAAATATCAAAACAAAATATCCTTACGTCGATATAGTCCTTGGCACGAGAAATCTCGACAGGCTCGAAGACGAAATCAAGCACGTTTTGTCCGCCCGCGAAAGAAAGAGAAAAAATGATAAAAGGTATCGTTGTTTCGACGTCGTGCAACCCGAAGACTATCTCCAAATCGACGAAAATCTTCCCCAAACGAGAACGAGTTTTCCTAATGCTTGGGTGAATATCATCTACGGATGCAACAATTTTTGCAGTTATTGCATAGTGCCGTACGTCAGGGGCAGGGAACTTTCAAGGGACAAGAACAAAGTTCTTGACGAAGTCAAACGCGCGGTCGACGCGGGCTACGGCGAAATCACTTTGCTCGGACAAAACGTCAATTCCTACGGCAACGATATTGCGGATGAAAACGTGAATTTTGCGTCGCTACTTCGTGAAATCGACAAGATTGACGGCAAATTTCGCTTGCGTTTCATGACTTCACACCCGAAAGATTTGAGCGAAGAAGTCGCGGAAGTCATGGCAAGTTCGTCAAAAATCTGCTCGAATTTGCATTTGCCGGTTCAAAGCGGTTCAAACAAGGTTTTGAAAGATATGAACCGTCGCTATACCCGCGAACATTACTTCGACCTTGTGGATATGCTCCGCGAGAAAATGCCCGATATCGGTATCACGACGGATATTATGGTCGGCTTCCCGACCGAAACCGAACAAGACTTCGAAGATACGATGGATCTCGTGCGTAGAGTGAGATACTCGAATGCGTTCACGTTTATTTACTCTCCGCGAAAAGGCACTCCCGCCGCCAAAATGGAGCAAATTCCCTACGAAATCAAAAAGCGTAGGATAGGGGAACTCATCAAACTCCAAAACTCCATAACCAAAGAATTGTCGAACGATTATATCAGCGGAGTGTACGAAGTCCTCGTCGAAGACCTGTCTCCCAAAAACGATGGTATGGTTTGCGGTCGCACCGAAAGCGGTAGACTCGTCACTTTCAACGGCACGAAAGACGATATAGGCAAGTTTGAAAACGTACTCATAAAAGAATCCAAATCGGCGTCCCTTTTCGGCGTCGTCGCAGGTGAAAAATGAAATCACTTTCAGATAAAGACAAAAACAAACTCTCTCCCATGATGCAAAGGTATCTCGTCATCAAAGAAGAATACCCCGACTGTCTGTTATTCTTCAGACTCGGCGACTTCTACGAGATGTTCTTTGAAGACGCAGTTACTGCATCCAGAGTCCTTGACCTGACTCTGACGGGTAGAAATTGCGGACTCGAAGACCGCGCGCCTATGTGTGGTGTGCCTTATCACGCAGTCGATACCTATATCCGCAAACTTATCGAAGCAGGGTATAGAGTCGCTATATGCGAGCAACTCAACGATCCGTCTACGACCAAAGGTATGCTCGATCGCGACGTCGTCAGAGTAGTGACTCCCGGCACCGTCATGGAAGAAGAAATCCTTGACGAAAAGTCATCGAACTATCTTGCGTCCGTCTACACGGATAAAAACGGTTTTGGACTTGCTTGGGCGGATATAAGCACGGGAGAATTTAACCTATTTGAAGGCGAAGGGGAGAATTTTGAAAGCAAAATCGGCGATTTGCTCTCCACTATACAACCGTCAGAAATCGTGTCTAACGAAGATTTCACGACGAGATATAACCGCATAAACTATTTTTTGTCCACCGAAAAACGCCCTAAATGCTATCACGAGTTCGCGTATGCGTACAATAGCGCGTACAAGAAACTTTGCAACGCTCTTGGTGTGAATACCCTTGCATCGTTTGAGTGCGACGGCAAAGAAAGAGCGGTTGCCGCGGGCGGTGGACTTTACGAATATCTCGAACAAACCCAGAAACGCGCACTTGCACAAATGGACACTTTGACCTTTATCCGCGATAAATCTTTCATGGTGCTTGACGGCGCGACGAGAAGAAATCTCGAACTCACTTCACGCGCTCGCGACGGAAAACGTCAAGGCTCTTTGCTTTACGTACTTGACCGCACGAAAACCGCTATGGGCGCAAGAATGATACGTCGTTTCATCGAGCAACCTTTGCAGGATCTTGACAAAATCAATCTTCGTCTCGATGCGGTGGAAAGTATGGTCAATTCTCGTCAATCGAGAGAGCGTTTATCCGCACTTCTTGCGGATGCGAAAGACCTTGAAAGACTTTCCGCTCGTCTTGCCTACGGCAACGCAACTCCTAAAGACCTACTCTCCGTTGCGGATACGCTCACCGTTTTGCCGGGGATAAAGGAGGAGTTGAAGAATCTCGACTCGACTCTCATCAAGAATATCAATAAATCGTTATATCCGCTCAAAGAAGTTTGCGCAGTGCTAAATTCCGCTCTCGACCGCGAAAAAGTCGTGTCGTACAGAAACGGCGGTTACATAAAGAAAGGCTACGACCAAACTCTAGACGGTTTGAGAAATATCAACGCAACCGCAAAAGAGTGGATTTCCAATCTCGAAGCGAGAGAAAAGGAAGAAACAGGCATAAAAACCTTGAAAATCGGGTTTAATAAGGTGTTCGGCTACTATATCGAAGTGTCGAAATCCTTCGTTGACAAGGTGCCTTATCGCTACGAAAGAAAACAAACTCTCGTCGGTGGCGAAAGATATATCACCGCAGAGCTTAAACAAATCGAAGATAAGGTGCTTTCCGCCGAAAGCGGTGCAACGCAACTCGAAGAGAGAATTTTCAGTGAACTCAAACAAATGCTTTTGAGCGTTCTCGGCGAATTGCAATCTACCGCACGTGCGCTTGCATCTCTCGATGCGCTTTTGTCATTCGCGGTCGTTTCTGCGGCAGGGAAGTACGTAAAACCGACCATCAACAAAAAAGTCAACCGCATCAAAATCGTCGGAGGTAGACATCCGGTTGTCGAGAATTTGATTGATAGGGGTGCGTACGTGCCGAACGATACTCTTCTTGACTGCGACGAAAATCGTACTATGGTCATCACCGGACCGAATATGGCGGGAAAAAGCACGTATATGCGACAGGTAGCACTTATTACGCTTATGGCGCATATCGGTTGTTTCGTGCCTGCAAGCGAAGCGGAAATCTCTTTGACGGATAGAATTTTCACTCGTATCGGTGCAAGCGACGACTTGTCGGGCGGGCAGAGTACGTTCATGGTAGAGATGATAGAAGTTGCCACGATTTTGAACTATGCAACATCTTCAAGCCTTCTCGTGCTCGATGAAATCGGTAGGGGTACGTCCACTTTCGACGGACTCAGTATTGCGTGGGCGGTGCTTGAATACATCACCAAAAACGTCAAAGCGAAGACCTTGTTTGCGACGCATTTCCACGAACTTACCGAACTTGAAGACCTTGACGGCGTGAAGAATTATCGCGTACTAGTCAGTGAGAAAGACGATACGATAATTTTCTTGCACAAAATCGCAAGAGGCGGTGCGTCGAGAAGTTTCGGTATCGAAGTTGCATCACTTGCGGGTGTCATAAAACCCGTCGTAGAACACGCAAAACGTATTATGGCAAGCCTTGAAGAAGAGTCCAAAAACAGAGATACAAACGAAGTTTTGCTCTCGTCCGCAAAATCTACGAAAACCGCACAGGTGAGTTTGTTCGACGTCCAAAAGAGCGAGATCGAAGAAGAAATCCGTGCTCTCAACGTCGATCAACTGACTCCGTTGCAAGCGCTTACCATATTGTCCGATATGAAGAAAAAGTTGGAGGAGTAGTATGCCTAAAATTAACGTTCTCGATCCAAGCGTATTCAATATGATTTCTGCAGGGGAAGTCGTCGAAAGACCGGCATCCGTCGTGAAAGAACTCGTCGAAAACTCTATCGACGCAGGGGCAACCTCTATTGATATCGACGTCGAAGAAGGCGGACTCAAACGCATTCAAATCAGCGACGACGGCATAGGCATCGAAAAGGCGGATATGCGTACCGCATTTTTGCCCCACGCAACGAGCAAACTTTCAAGAATAGCCGATCTTGACACTTTGTCGTCGTTAGGGTTCAGGGGAGAAGCGCTTGCAAGCATCGCGTCTGTGTCCGAAGTCACCCTAATTTCCCGCGCGAAAAACTCGGAAAGTGCCAATAGAATATCGCTTTCGGGCGGAAAAGTCGTGGAAGAAAGGGAAGATAGCAGGTCGGTAGGCACTCTTATTTCAGTCGATAATCTATTTTTCAATACGCCCGCGCGTTTGAAATTTATGAAAACCGCGGCGGCAGAGCAAAAAGCGGTCGTTTCGACCGTGCAAAAACTCATACTTACAAATCCCGAAGTGTCCATTTCACTTTTTAGCGGGGACGAAACTCTCGTTTCCCACGAAGGCGGAAGTCTTCTCGATGCGATTATTTCCGTCTACGGAATCGAAACCGCAGATAAACTCGTCAAAGTCGACTATGCTCAAACGGGCGTGCAAGTCAAAGGGTATATTTCTCCAACAGATTTCACAAAACCCACTCGCACGTGGCAAACTTATATCGTAAACGGGCGCGCGGTAGAGAACAAAGATATTTCTCTCGCAATCGACAAAGCCTATGAAGGAAGACTCGTCAAGCACAATTATCCGGTGGCGATTTTGGAAATTCTCATGCCGTTTGACGAAGTGGATATAAACGTTCATCCGCGCAAATCGGAAGTCAGATTCCGCAACAAAAACTTTGCGTTTAGCGCGATTTACCATGCAATCGGAGAAACTCTCGACAAACTAGGTATTGACGTATCTTTTGCCGAAAAAGCGGACAAAAAAGTGGATATTCCCGATGATTTCACCGCGCTTTATGCCGAAAATCATCCTGCAACCGACTTTGGATATAGGCCGAGAGTTGATTACGGCGGACTGAATTTGTCGTCAATCAAAAACGCAGGCTCTCGCATCGTATCAGAAAGTCAAATCGGCGCGTACAAAACCATAAAAACCGAGCCTAGCGACGAATTGTATTCATCTCAAGATAGTTCAAGTGATTTTTACGGTGTTTCGGCGGATAATTCAGTCGAAAATGCGGAAAATTCAACCGAAAAAACCGCAGAATATACTGAACAATCAATGTTCGATAATGGAGATTTTGCGAATAGTTTGCTCACTCAAGGCAAGTTCGACGGAAAAATCGTCGGACAAATTTTCGATACGTATATCGTCGTCGAACGTGACGGTTTTGTCTATATCATCGACCAACACGCTGCGCATGAACGCGTTTTGTATGAGAAAATCGCAAATAGATTGAAACCTGAATTTGTCCAACAACTGCTTATTCCGTTCAGATTCAGACTGACCGAAGAAGAAAGCGAATATTTGGATAAAATCATCCCGAATCTCAACGAAATGGGATTCCAAGTTGAAGAAAAATACGGCAGTTATTTCATCTATGCGGTGCCTGAGCCTGTTGCAAAAATGGATTTGAACGCCTTCTTGAACGGACTTTTCAAAAATATGTTGTCCGAACAAGAGTTAACTTTGCTCGATATTGTCAAAAACAACGTTTGTCAACAAGCGTGCAAGGCGGCAATCAAGGGCGGAGATGCGCTCAGTCGCGAACAAATAGGCGAACTTATCGTTGGACTTATGGACGAAAACGGCAAACTTCCCGACAAATGTCCGCACGGAAGACCTGCGATCGTCGCATTCACGAAAAAAGACGTCGAGAAAATGTTCAAGCGAATTGTTTGATCTACTCGGTTGGTAAATATTGTCGGCACGTCGTGAAATATAGTGCAAATTTTGCTACAATTTGCGAATGACACAACTTGAAAGCAAAAATAACTTGCATGGAAAATAACGTAAAGACGATTGGCAATATGACGATGCGTTAAAAATGCAACCTATTATATAAGGTAAATATATGCAATATATAATAAGATAATATATAATAAGGCATTTTATAACCATATTGCGAACAATAATATAACCGCGCGCAAGTAAAAAGCGTAGCACCAAAAATCTCGTGTGGCGGAAACGAAAGTTTTTCGCAACGAAAACAAATCAAGGAATCGCACTCAAAATGAATCTTCAACCAATATACATATTAGGACCGACCGCATCGGGAAAATCTGAATTTGCATACAGGCTTGCAAAAAGCGTGGATAGCGTCGTAATTTCTGCAGACAGTATGCAAATTTATCGCGGACTTGACGTTGGTACGGCAAAAGAAAGCGTTGAGCGCAGACAGGAAATCGACTACAAACTCATCGATTTTTTGCCGAGTGATGCGGAATACTCGGTTGCGGAATTTGCCGAGAGTGCGAAAAAAGAGATTGCAATCGCACTAGAAAACGGCAAACTTCCGATAGTCGTCGGCGGTACGGGATTATATTTTGAATCTTTGTTTTATCCGTTGAGTTTTGGTAAAATCGGCAAAAACGACGAACTAAGAAAGAAACTTGAAAAGGAACTTGACGAAAACGGCGCAGAGTATATTCACAAAAAACTTGAAGAGATTGATTTTGAAACCGCCAAAAAACTTCACGTGAACGATACGAAACGAGTTATTCGCGCGCTTGAAATAGCATTGTCGGGCGAAAAAACTAAATCCGAGATCGTTGACGTGGTCGAAAAACCGAACGTGATTGCAATCGGATTTAACACGGATAGAGCGGTCTTGTATGAAAAAATCAATCGCCGAGTGGACGAAATGTTCGATATGGGACTTGTTGACGAAGTATATTCGGTCGGAAAATTCGATTGTCAAAGCATGAAAGCAATTGGATATAAGGAGTTTAAGGACTACGCACCGCAGAAAATCGACGGAAAATTCGTTCTGACTCAATCAGAAATCGACGAAATCAAGGAAAAAATCAAGAAAAACACACGAAATTACGCAAAAAGACAACTAACATGGTTCAGAAGATACGACTTTGTGCGGTGGTTTGAATGCGGAGATTTTGACGGCGCATTGGATTTTGTGAAGTCGAAACTGTCCGAATGAGCCACTTGCTAGTGCGCCGTGTTGGAATTAGAGTTAGCCACGTCGGAATGCGTCAAAACCTAATTACAACTTAAAAACGAACTAATATGATAAAAAATCACTAATTATAATGCAAAACTATTCTAAAAAAGTCGGTTTTTTAGAATAAAACATACAAACGGAGATACAAAAATGAATTTCAATGAAGAAACCGCAAGACAATTTGTCAAAGAATGCGAAAAAGAACTTTGTGCGGAATTTGATAGACTGGACGATATTGCTCTTTTCAATCAAAAAAAGGTGCTAGATGCTTTTGCAAAATACGGCATACAGGCTCGTCACCTTGCAGGCACTACGGGTTACGGCTACGACGATATAGGTCGCGACGCGCTTTGCGCACTCTTTGCGGAAATTCTCGGCGGAGAAAAAGCACTGTTTTCACCGCATATCGTATCAGGTACACACGCACTGACCTTGATGCTTTTCGGTGTACTTCGCCCAAACGATACGTTGCTTTCGGTGTCGGGAATGCCATATGATACTTTGACGGACGTCATCAGTGGAAAAAATAAAGGCTCGCTTGCGGATTTCGGTGTGAAATTCGACCATATCGACCTGAAAACCGTCGATAACAATCCCGTATTCGACTATGAGAAAATTGAAAAATTCCTACTAAACACAAGGATTAAAGCGGTTTTCGTCGCAAGAAGTCGCGGTTATGCTTGGCGCAGTGCAATAAGCGTTGAACAAATCGCGGAACTCACCGCTTTCGTCAAGAAAATCAGTCCCGAAACCTTGATTTTGGTCGATAATTGCTACGGTGAATTTGTTGAAAAAATCGAACCTTTGCAAGTCGGTGCGGATCTCGTTGCAGGTTCTCTCATCAAAAATTTAGGCGGTGGACTTGCGCCTACGGGCGGTTACGTCGCAGGAAAAGCAGATCTAGTCGATCAATGCGCATATAGACTGACCGCACCGTCGCTTGGCATGGAAGAAGGTTCGTCATTGTCCGGGTATTTGCCGTTTTTTGAAGGGCTTTTCATCGCTCCGTCCGTAGTAAAATCCGCACTGAAAAGTGCCGTTTTGTTCTCAAAAGCATACTCAAAACTCGGTTTTGAAACTCTTCCCGACGACAAAACTCCGCCATACGACATAATTTGCAGTCTGAAACTCAATTCTCCCGAAAAATTGATTGATTTTTGCCGTGCAATTCAAGAAGTTTCGCCGATTGATAGCAACGTTGTGCCTGAACCGTGGGATATGCCCGGTTATCAAGACCAAGTTATTATGGCGGCAGGCGCATTTGTGCAAGGCGCATCAATCGAATTATCTGCCGATTCGCCGATAAAAGCACCGTATATTGCATATATTCAAGGCGCATTGACCTATGAACACGCAGTTATCGCACTTGAACATACGTTGATAAAAACCATAAAATAGCCTAAAATCTCAAGAAAATATTGATTTTCATCGCAATTTAGCCGTATTTTGACCAAAAACTGCTCAAAATACGGCTTTTTCAATCAAAAAATTGCAATTAAAATCACTTGCTTTTGACGGAAATCAACAATGAAATACCATCAAAATTGGTGATTTAATTGGATCATTGACGGTTATTATATAGGCAAAATCCGCAGAAATTTAGATAGAAATTTAGGCGGTGATATTTTGTCAATATTGACGGAAAATTTGTCGGTATAACGTGCAGTAATTTAAGCGGTAAAAGTTGCAGTGATTTATGCGGTCGAATGCATGGTTAAACGAATTGTAATATCGGCAGAAATCTAAAATTTAGTCAAAAGAGCGAGCGAGAGATGAAGTTTAGCGAGAAAAGTGACAAGATAATCGTTTGATTGAAAGGCAAAAATAATCAATCAGACAAGTTGAATCAAAATGAATTTGAAATCTAAAATCAGATTAAATAAATTTATCAAGATTAAAATCAAATCTAAAATCCAACTTGAAAATCAAATTTTGAAAATAACTTTGAAAACAAATTTACAACAAAACAGATTTTTAGAAAATCGTCAAAAATTGAACTATCCGCCCCCGACAGGCATTTTTAATCCTTTCTATTCGTAAAAGAAGTGTTTTGCGCATAGTTTGATTGGTGTTCCCTATCCTGAAATTAGGTACATTGAACTTATAAAAAGCATGATTGAAATCTGCAAACAACAATTCGTAATCATTCTTCTCTTCAAAATCATATACGTCAAATGAGTTACACACCTCTTTATAATTTATCGTTTCCGGACGTACAAGATTAGTTGAACACGTATAACGCTGTTTACGGAAAAATCTAGGATCTACCCCACCTTTAACAACATATTTTAATACATAAGATTGACAAGCTTCTTTAGACACTATTTTAGAAGCAGTAGAAAAACCGTATTTCCAAGCAGTAACGTTATATATAGGCAACTCACCACCGGCAAATTTGCTATATACAGATTTAGCATATACAAATCCTAATTCAATTCCGGAAACTCCACCAACAAGCATATGAAAATGAATACCACCCTTTTTATGATACTCCGCTATACTAATGTATTTCATATTAGGAAATTTACTTCGAATATACTTGCGCCATTTTGCAAATAGCGCACGAGTATTATCATCGTCCAACCTATCCCCCGATTTTTCCGAAGAAAAAGTTAGCGTTATAAAATAATTAAATTGATTACAATCAAACAAATCGCATATAACGTTATAAACTCTTCTTGCGCTTCTCTCTGCGTTGCAGAGATAATGTGCCGTGTTAGTAATATAGAATTTCCAAGCAGTAACGTTATATATAGGCAACTCACCACCGGCAAATTTGCTATATACAGATTTAGCATATACAAATCCTAATTCAATTCCGGAAACTCCACCAACAAGCATATGAAAATGAATACCACCCTTTTTATGATACTCAGCTAGAGGTCAAAAATTGAAGATTACGTAAGTAGATTAAAAGCGGTAAAAATTACCGCTTTTTTCGAACAATTTTACCGTATAACACCCTACTTTTTATTGACTTAAAACGTATACGTAATACGCAAAAATGAAAAGGAGGTTATTCAAATGAAGTTACTGCTAATCTTGCAAATTGTGTTAGTAACAATACAGATAATTAAAGAACTATCCGAGAGCGAATAACCTCCCATTTGCGTATTTTATCACGTATACTTAATGAAGTCAATAAAAACACCTTATACCCTAACCTATAAAGCACGGTAAAATTACCGTTAAATTTTTCTATTGCTGTCGGTTGAATTTGGATGGATTTAGTAAAAAGTCGTTTTTTAGCGATCACTGCCCTGCGTTTATGCTCAATTTTCAAGTTTGCTTTGGTATATTTTTGATGGTTGCGGTTACTGAATATGAAAAAATGCGTGATTTTTGGAATTGTTTTGGAAGCAAATGAAAAGCCGTCTACCAACGCTTGTTGCTACAGGGCTTGATAGACGACTAAAACAAAAATAGGGTGTCGGAGTTCCGCAGACACTCTCTACTTTTTTATCCTATCACGGTTTATGGTTATCGTCAAGATTAAATTGCCGTTTTCGGATATTTTGTTGGGATAAATGCCACAAACTAAGTGCGCATACTGAATGAGTAGAGTCACGTGAAGGAGTTAAGACTTCTATATTAGCAATGTGAAAAACACAAGGAGAACGTCGCTAACGAAATATTATTTACGTGTGTATCGTTGAATGCGTTTGCTAAATACCGCAAATAAAGCAATATATAATGAAATATGCGGTGTACGTTTGCTATTTTGGCAGGCTGTTGAAGGCGTTTTGATAGAGAGATTTTATTGTTTGAGCGTCTTCTGCTTGCGTGCCTGCGGATTCTGACAGAACGTGCGGGGTGAGACCGTTTTTGACGATGACTTCGGCAAAACCATCAAATTCGGGACCGTAGACGGTGTCTTCAAACGTCAAATGTTTGATTTCGCCCTTTGGTCCGTACATGATTTTGCTGAAATGTACGTGCATATTTTTGGTTTTCTCTTCCCCTATTCCGTCGAAAAGTTTGTCTACGATTGCCTGAAAATCGTCTGCGCACTTCAAAGATCCGCCGTAAAGCGCATTGATATGTCCGAAGTCGATGCATGGATAGACGTTTGGCGCGAGATTGCAAAGTTCGATAATCTCTTCAACGGTGCCGATTTGAGCGGATTTTCCCATGGTTTCGGGGCAAACGTACATATCGTCAAGTCCTTCCGCCCTGATTTCATCAAGTGCGCGGGAAAAAGCGTCTTTGGCACGCGCAAACGCTTCCTTTCTCGGTTGACCGTTTTCCGATCCCGTGTGGAATACGCATCTCTGTCCGCCGAAGTGGCGCAAGACTTTGAGAGATGAGGTCAAGTATGTAATGGAATTTTCGACTTTTTGCGGTTCTAACGATGCGAAACTGATAAAATACGGTGCGTGAACACTCATTTCGATGCCGTATTTTTCCGCTTCCTGCCCTATTGCCGTCGCGGTTTCGCTTGAAATTCGCACCCCTTTTCCAAAGGAATATTCAAAAAGTTCAAGTCCGCGCGCAGAAATCCACTTCGGCATTTCTATGGTTGCCGAGTGTTCGAGCGAAAAACTTTCTGAATGTCCTGACGGACCGAATTTTGCTATGTTCATTTTAACCTTTGAAGAAATCGAGAGACGACTTCTCGTCCGATTGGATTTGAGCGACCAAATGCGGTATCGAGTTGAATTTGTAGACCTCGCGTATCTTTTTGTAGTATTCTAATCTGACGGTTTTTCCGTAGATGTCCTTCGAGAAGTTGTGGATGTGCGTTTCTACGGTGTAATCGTTGTCACTGAAAGTGAGTTTCGGACCGACGTTGGTTACTCCGATATAGGACTTTCCGTCGACGTAAATCTTCGTGACGTAGATACCCGTGCCTAAAAGCGTAGTATCTTCGTGCACGGACAGGTTGGCAGTCGGATAGCCAAGGATTCTTCCGCGCTCTTTTGCGTGGATGACTTCGCCTATTGTGAAGTACGGACGAGAAAGATAGCTATTCACCAGTTGGATATTGCCTTCTGCCACGTGTTTTTTGACGGTTGTGCTTGAAATTTTCTCGTTGGTGAACTTTTCAAACGGCATAATTTTGATTTTTATGCCCTTCTCCGTCGCGACGTCTTTAAGCATTTTCGCATCGCCCCTAGCGTCTTTACCGAAGGTAAAGTCCTTGCCCAAGACAATACCGACCACGTTAAAGTGTTCGAGAATATATTCGATTGCGTCTTCGGGCTCGCAGTTTGCGAATTTCTCGTCGAAATCGAATATGAGTACGTTTTCAATGCCTGCCTGCTCAAACAAATATAACCGTTCAGTTATGGTATAGATCTGCGGTTTTTTGCCGAGGAGTTTATTCGGGTCGTTTGAAAACGTTGTGATAGCGCTTTCCGCATGCAGTTTGTCGGCAAGTCGTTTGGTTTCGTTAATGAGAGCGTCGTGACCGCGGTGAATGCAGTCGAAAAAGCCGAGCGCGAGAACGATCGGCTCGTCAAACTTTTCTCCCAAATACAGTTTGTTCATTTGAGCCTCACTTGAATATTTATATATCCGTTAATTTTATTTGCTATACCGATGATTTCACCGCCTATCGTTGCAAAGAACGGTTCTCCGGGCGCGAAATCGCATTGAGTTGCCACTCCGTTAAGTATTTTTTTTAGGTCTTCGCTCGGCAACTCGAACTTTTCAAAGCACAGACCTTTGTCTATAGGCAGGATATAGTCAAGAGGATTTTTCTCGAACTCCTCTATCGTTATCGAGTCCTGAATGGTGAAATTTCCTGATTCTATGCGGTTCAATTCCGTCATTATTGCTTTCGTATTAAGGAGCGAAGCCATATCGCGCGCGATAGCACGGATGTACGTACCGCTTCCGCAAACGATTTTGAAAGAATATTCGCCGTCTTGTCCGCCGAGAAATTCTATCTCTAAAATTTCTACGGTTTTTGGTTGGATTTCAAACTGCTTGCCTTCTCTTGCAAGGTCGTAAGCGCGTTTGCCGTTGATTGATTTTGCGGAATATAGCGGTGGATACTGCTCGATTTTGCCTGTCAACGACGGTATGACCGCTTTCAAATCGTCTTCGGTCGGGATGAAATCCGCAGTCGCGGTTTGTTTTCCCCAAACGTCGAGAGTGTCCGTTTCGATTCCGAATTTGAATTTTGCGATATAGGTCTTGCGTTTTTCCTGCATCAAGTCGAAAAGTCGCGTAGTCTTTCCGACCGCAATCGGCAAAACGCCTGTAGCCATAGGGTCCAACGTGCCGAGATGACCTACTTTCGGTCTTTCGCCGAGTACCCTTCTCAATATTCCGCGTACTTTCACGACGACGTCGCTCGACGTCATATTTTGCGGTTTGTTGATATTTACGAAACCGTTGACAGTCATAGTCTATCGCGTGCCGCTTTCAAGAGTTTGTCAACTACGTCTTCGTAAAATCCGTTGAGTCGAAGTCCCGCCGCGCGAAGGTGTCCGCCCCCGCCAAAACTTGACGCAAGGTCGCTTGCATCGACTTTGACTTTCGTGCGCACACTGACCTTGTAGGATTTGTCGCCCACTTCGGAAATTGCGAAAGCGACTTCCACGGTACTGACGTCGATTATGCTTGTGATGATACCTTCGGTATCAAACTGCGAAGTGCCGGTTGCTTCGAAGTCGGATTCGCGGAAAGTAATTATGCCGATTTTTCCGTCGTCGTAGAATTTGGCGTTTGAGTATACCCTGTTTTTGAGCGCAAAAACTTTCGGTGAAATCCTTTTGAAACACCTGTATATAACGTCGGACGAGTCGAAATCGTATTCAAGCAATTCGCACGCGATTTCGTGTGTGCGTTTCGTCGTCGAAGAAAATTGGAAACAACCGCTATCCGTGACGATACCTGTGAAAAGGGATTCTGCGATAAGGTCGGACATGCGTTTCGAGTATTTCAAAAACTCGAAAACGACTTCCGCACAAGCGGCGGCAGACGCGTCAACGTAGGTGATATCCGAGAACTTTTCGTGGGATTTGTGGTGATCTAACGCCACCAATCTCTTTGACGAGAGATAAGATTTGAGAGATCCGCCAAGTTGTCCCATCGTCGATACGTCGACGGCAAAGGACAAATCGTGCACGTGTTTGTTCGGGAGCGTGATGACGTCTACCCCTTTTATTTCGCGGTATTTTTCGGGAATTTCTCCGTCGCAAAATACTTCGATTTCTTTGTTCATGGCGGTGAGTGCAAAGTAAAGCGCAAGCGCACAACCGAGCGTGTCGCCGTCGGGATTGCGATGGCAATATATCGCGATGCTATTCGCTTTTTTGATTTCGGTGTTTATTGCGTCGAATCTTTCCTTTGCAAGCTTGTCCATAATTATTCTTCCGTTTCTTCGGGCGGGATCACCATTTCGGATAAGATTTTGTCAATCTTCATACCGTAGTCCAAACTGTCGTCGATGACGAAGTTGAGTTCGGGGATAAGGCGCATTTGCACCGCGTCTTTGAGCATATTGCGAATGAAAACTCTGCTTCTGACGACGGTGTCGAACGCTTCTTTCTTCTTCTCGTCCATATCTGCGTACACGGAAATATACACCTTCGCGTATTTTAGATCGGGCGTAGTTTTGACTTTGGTAACGCTGATGATTCCGTTTTGCACGCGCGGGTCTTTGATATCCGCCACGATTATTTTTGAAATCTGGCGTTGCAATTCGGAGTTTACTCTTTCAAGTTTAACCTTCATTTACTTGCTCCATAGTGTATGCTTCGATGACGTCGCCGACCTTGACGTCGGGATAGTTCTTGAGCATTATGCCGCAATCGTAATCTTTTGCGATTTCCTTGACGTCGTCTTTGCCGTGGCGGAGAGATTCGATTTCGGTATCCACTTCGACCTTGCCGTTGCGGACGAGTCTTGCTTTGGCTTTTCTGAGGATTTTGCCCGAGATGACGTGGCAACCTGCGATAGTGCCGACACCCGAAATCTTGAAGATTTCTCTGACTTCCGCAGAACCGAGTTCGACTTGATTGAACTTGGGTGCGAGCAAGCCTTTGATTGCCGCTTCGATGTCTTCTATCAACTTATAGATAATGTTGTAGAATCTGATTTCGATCTTCTTTTGTGCGGCGAGCGACTTCGCGTTCGCATCGGGACGAACGTTGAAACCGATGATGATTGCATGGGCGGTATCCGCAAGGGTGACGTCGCTTTCGTTGATTGCGCCGACTGCCCCGTGAATGATATTGATTTTGACTTCTTCGTTGCCGAGTTTGAGAAGGGATTGTTTGACCGCTTCGAGAGAACCTTGTACGTCCGCTTTGAGAATAAGACTGACAGATTTAAGTTCACCCGCGGACGCTTGTTCAAACAAGTCGTCAAGGGAGAAAGATTTGCCCGCATCGCTATTTAGGCTTGCTTTAAGGCGTCTTTCTTCGGAGAGCGAACGCGCGAATTTGTCGCTTTCGACTGCATCCATAATGTCCCCTGCTTCGGGAAGGTCGTCCCAACCGGTGACGGATACGGGAGTTGCGGGACCTGCTTTCTTGACGTGTTTGCCCTTATCGTCGACCATAACCTTGACTCTACCGGTGCAAGTGCCTGCGATGATTTCGTCGCCGCATTTGAGAGTACCGCTTTGGACGAGGACGGTTGCGATTTTGCCAAGACCTTTGTCCATTTTCGCTTCGATGACGGTGCCTTTTGCAGGACGGTCGGGATTTGCTTTGAGTTCACTGACTTCCGCTTGAACAAGGATTTGTTCAAGGAGATTTTCGACGCCTTCGCCCGTCTTTGCGGACACTCTGACAACGGGAGTTTCTCCGCCCCATTCTTCGGGGAGAAGACCGTGTTCGGTGAGTTGTTGCAAAACTCTGTCGGGATTTGCGGCGACTTTGTCTATCTTGTTGCAAGCGACGATGATGGGAACGTTTGCAATTTTTGCGTGGTTGATTGCCTCGATGGTTTGGGGCATGATGCCGTCGTCTGCCGCGACGACGAGTATCGCTATATCGGTGACTTGTGCGCCTCTTGCACGCATGGACGTGAACGCTTCGTGTCCCGGTGTATCAAGGAAAGTGATAGGACTTCCGTTCAAGGAAATCGTGTATGCGCCGATATGTTGGGTTATACCGCCCGCTTCACCGCTCGTAACGTTTGCTTTGCGGATATAGTCGAGCAAGGAAGTTTTGCCGTGGTCGACGTGTCCCATAATCGTGACGACAGGGGGACGGGTGACGAGTTTATCAATGCCTTGAAGGTCGAGTTCTTCGTTGCGTTTTGCGAGTTCGTCCTCGAAAGTGGATTCGGGGCGCAGTTCAAGGGTGATAGGATTATCCTTGCTGATTTCGGACGTAACGAGTTCGGCGGTTTCAAAGTCGATGCTCTCGTTGATATTCTTGATGATGCCGAGAAGGAAGAGCGTGCGAATGATTTCCGCACCAGGTTTGCCGATTTTTTCGCTCAATACCTTGATAGGCACAGGGTCGGTCGTAATGACTGCGTGGTCGATGACGACGGTGTTTTTGGACACCTGCCCTTTTTGCTTGTTCTTGGCGGAACGAACGCGGAAATCCGCTTCGTCGTCCGTCATTGCTCTGGTTTCGTCAACGATATAACCGCGTTTCATAAGTTGATACTTATTCGCGCCGTTTTCTTGGAGTTTCTTCGAACCGTCGTTTGCGGGTTTGCCGTTGCCTTTACCGCGTTGATTGCCCTGTTTTGTCGGCGGGAATTGTTGCGCCGCGTTTGCGATGCTAGTGTTGTTCGCGCCGAATTGACGTTGTTGAGTGGGCGCAGGACGTTGTCCGCCTGCGTTTTGCGGACGTTGGTCGGGACGTTGACCTTTTGAATTATATCCACCGGGGAACACACGGGTGGTTTCAGTCTTTTTAGGCTTTTCGGGAGGAATGTAAGTTTCCCTTTGCGTTCCGTCGGAGAATTTGATGAGCCAAACGTTCGGCTTGCCCGTTTGAGTCCTACTGACTTCAACGGGAGCGTCGGGCGCTGCGGGTTTTGCAGGCTTATCCGCTTTTTTCTCGGGTTGTTTTTGTTTATCCTTCTCAGGTTTAACCTTTTTATCTTGAGGTTTATCTTCCTTGACGGGAGCGGTTTTGACTTCCGCTTTCGGTTCCTCGGATACCGGTTTGACTGGAACTGCTACGACTTCGGGTTTCTTCTCCTCGACAACGGGAGTTTCGACCTTTTGGACGGGAGCGACGACGGTTTCGACTTCTTGAACCGCTTGAGATTTTTTCTCTTCAATTTCTTTGAGTTCGGCTATTTTTGCGTTGATAGAGTTACGCAAAACAGTCGCGCGACTCTTTTCGCGAGACAAATCGCTCGTCAAACCTGCAAGTTTATCGCTTTTGTAAGATTGCAACAACTTGATGACTTCTTGAGGGTTGCTTCTGTTTTCGGCCATGAATATTGCCTCCGTTCATTACCTGAGATTTTCAATTATCGCCTTTGCAAGACCGTCGTTCGTTATGGCGACTGAAAGGACTTCGGTACGACAAGTCGCGTCCGATACGCCGTCCAACACGAAAGTCGGGACGGACGAACAACGAGTCGTCATTCTGGTTATATACTTTTCGGTGGCGGAAGAATCTATAAGCACCACCGCACAAGCGGAGATTTTCTCGGTGATTTTGTCTTCACCGAACAAAACGCTACCGCTTCTTATCGCGAGACCGACGTAGGATTTAATCTTTGAATTGATCGAGTTCATCATACACCTCGTCGGGAACCGCGGTTTTGAATGCATAGTTCAAAACTCTACGTTTTTTTGCAAGATCTATGCATTTCGAGTCTTTATGGATATACGCTCCTCTGCCGTCCGCCTTGCCCGTAACGTCGATTTTGATACCGTCTGCGGTCTTCACGACGCGGATAAGTTCGGACTTGTCGGCGTGCAATCTACACACCGCGCATTTGCGAGTATTTTTCGGATTATTCGGCATCTTCTGCTTCGGTTTGGATGCTGGAGAGAGGTTTGACGTCTATCTTCCAGTTGGTGAGTTTCGCCGCAAGACGTGCGTTTTGACCGTTTCTGCCGATTGCAAGACTGAGTTTGTCGTCGGATACGATGACACGTGCAGTCTTCTCTTCTTCATTTATGGAAACCATATGCACTTGGGCGGGGCTCAATGCGCGTGCGATATATTCGATAGGATCTGCGCAATATTCGACGACGTCGATTTTTTCTCCGCCGAGTTCTGCGACGATTGCGTTCACGCGGACGCCCTTATTGCCGATACAAGAACCGACTGCGTCAACGTTGGGATCTTCGGAGTACACTGCGATTTTGGTGCGGAAACCTGCTTCGCGGACGACGTTTGCGATTTTGACGAGTCCTGCTTTGATTTCGGGGACTTCGAGTTCAAACAAGCGTCTGACAAATCCTGCGGACGAACGAGATACGACGACTTGTGCGCCTTTCAAGGTGTCGCGGATTTTCTTGACGTAGACCTTGATCATATCGTTGAGATTGTAGGTTTCGGTGGGAACTTGGTCGGATTGCATCATCACGCCTTCCATTTGAGAACCGCTGATTTCAACGTAAATGGTGTTGGCTTCTTTTCTTCTGACGATTGCGCCGACGATTTCGCCTTGTTTTTCGCTCATTTCGTTGAGGACGTACTCTTTCTTGATGTCGTTAAGACGTTGCATAACCACTTGTTTTGCGGTTTGCGCTGCGATTCGACTGAAGTGTTCGGGAGTGATGTCCGAGATGATAACTTCACCGATTTTTGCAGTGGGCTTTTCGAGAAGTGCGTCTTCAAGGCAGATTTCGCTATCTTCGTCGGTGACTTCTTCGACTACGGTGCGGTAGGAATAAACCTTGATCGTGCCCTTTTCTTCATTCAGGCGGACTGCGATTTTGATTGATTCGCCATACTCTTTCTTGTATGCGGAAGCAAGCCCGGATTCGAGTGCTTCAATCAAGAGTGCCTTGTCAATTTTCTTCTCTCTGACGAGTTCGTCGAGCGCGGGAAAGAAGTCTGCGCCGAAATCGTCTTTAACTTTTTTTGCCATATTGTTCCTCCTAAAACCTAATATAAGGCTTCGCTTTTATGTTATTTCTTGAAAAGGTTATTTCTTTCGGTGATTTGCCGTCCGTGAGAATGGTTGCGTTGTCGCTATCGTAGGACGTCAAAGTGCCGTGAGATTTCTTTTTGTCGGCGGTGATTTCGATTTCAGTGCCGAGTGCGCGACGGAAGTCGTCGTCCGTGACTATCGGTCTATCCAGTCCCGATGAAGATACGTTGAGCACGTAGTCTTCTGGGAAAAGGTCCTCGTATCCGTCGAGTACGTCGGAAACTGCGTTGTGGACGGTTTCGCATTTGTCGAGGTCGACGCCGTCGGGCGACCAAATGAACACCGTCAAATTGTCTTTGCCGTACTCCGTCGAATAGCGGATTTCCACGATTTCGATTTCGCCAAGGGCGGAAACCGCAGTGTTTATTGCGTTTTCGACTACATTTTTCGCATCATCAGATAGAAATTTCACTTGTCGCTCCTTACTTATAAAAAGAGTGAGCCTTGGCTCACTCCGTAGTATCACACTATTAAGCGTGAAAATAATATCATATCGACGAATTTTTGGCAAGCAAATTTAGCATATATTATAATAAAATTATAGGTATTATATAATCAATTTATAAATCGACTCAAATACACGTTCCAAACCGCAATGAAAACGCACGCAAAAATTGCGTGCGTTAAGTCGTGTTTTGTTGTTTTTATCCCCTACATTCTCTTTGCGATAACTCTCAATAACTCAACCGTTGCATAGACGTCCGCTATCGCTCTATGCGCATTCTCGTGGGATATGTTGAGATTTTTCGTGAGGGACGGCAGGTCGAAACGCTTAAACTCTTTGAGTTTATCCCTTGCAAGCAGGAGCGTATCGAGAAGTTCGTTGTTGAAATTATACCCTTCTTCATCCGCGTATTTTGCAAGCATAATGTAGTCGTAACCCGAAATGTTGTGTCCGCAAAGAATGGCTCCGCGGGTGTACTTGTAGAAGTCGGGTACTAGTTTACTAAACGACGGTGAAAATTGCACCATTTCATTTGTTATCGACGTCAATTCGGTGATGAAATCGGATATTGGCTCGGACGGTTTGCAGAAACTTTGGAAAGTGTCCACGATTTTGCCGTTGACGACTCTTGCCGCCGCGATTTCGATAGGCTCCGCTTCGGTCGGAACTTTGCCTGTCGCTTCAAAATCGTAGACGACGATGGTTTTATCCTTGAGAAAATCGGGTACTTCGTTTTCTTCCCCCGTAATACTCGATTGCGCCATCTCTTGATAGGGTTCGGGTTTGACGTATGTATAGTAGTCGGGAACGGATTTTGAGCCGCTTAGATTTATGGAATCGAAGTTGATTTCACATCTGAAAATAGCGTCGACGGTATAGCTCAAAGCACCGCTATACTTTGAAATTGCAACCTTCCCGATACATGCGATTTGATCCTTGTTTCCGAGTGCTTTGATTTGCTCGACGTCAGAGATTTTCGGGAAACACGTCGTTTCGATTTTGCCCGTCGTATCGTCGAGAGTGAAACTAAACAAGGGCAATTTTTCGGGATTTTTGGTGGGATTTGCAGGATCGTACTTTTTGTTCACGTATTCTTTTGCTTGAAAACCGAAAATTTTACCGCAAAGAATAACGTTATCCCCTTCTTTGACGTCCTTTATGTAGATAGGAGATTGATTGAGTCCGACGATTTTATTTCTCGAATAAATTCTCTCGCCGATAGTTGTTTGCACGACGCGAAGTTCTCTCGTGTTTTGTTGCACCCATTCTTCGACGACTTTTTCGACCGTAAAGTTCTCGGGAGCGACTTCGATTTCGGTGAGTTTGATTGAGATTTCTTCGTTGAAAGAGCGGTTTAGATACTCGAATAATCCGTTTTCAACGTCGGACGTCTTGAGAAGATGATAGGTGGGTGTTTCAAAATTCATTTCAACGCGAATTTCACCGTCTTTGACCTTGACCGAAATATTGTCGTCGTTGAGACGCTTGAAAACCATATTGAGATTTTCATTGAAATAGGCAAGCACTTTCGTCTTGACCACTCTGTCGTCCGCAAAAGTGTTTATGTATTCGACTTTGACCTGCACGCCCGGGAAAATCTTTTGCACTGCGGACAGGACTGCCGCCTTTTTGTCGTCGCCAAAGGACGCTCTCGACACGAAAGTATTTATGATAAAACGCACCGTAAGTACTTTTGCCTTCGTATCGTAAAACGCGGAATTGAATTTCAACTCCTTGAATTTGCCGTTTGTCGAAGTTTCAAACTCTTCAAAAAACTTTGTCATTTTGCTACCTATCAACGTATTTTTACTGCGATTTTGTGAAAAGCATTCTCAAAAACCGCATTTTTTGGAATTCTTAATATAGTTGTTCGATTGCTTTTAGCAATTCTTCTTTGATATATTTGCTATCAATCGTCTTGTAGATTTCGCCCTTCAACATAATGACGGATTTTTCCTTTCCGCCGGCAATACCAACGTCGCTGTTTTTGCCCTCGTCTATTCCGTTCAATGGGCAACCCATAACTGCGATTTTCAACGGTTTTTGAATATGCTCGGTCAACTGCTCTACTGTTTCCGCAAGTTCTTCAACGTTGATTTCAGTCCTTGCGCAAGTCGGACATGATACGATTTCGACACCGCTACTGCGAAGTCCTATCGCTCTGAGGATATTTATCCCCGCCTTGACTTCTTCTTCAATCGGTGCGGTGAGAGATACTCTGATCGTGTCGCCTATCCCTTCTCGCAACAGAGTTCCTATGCCGATAGAAGATTTGACCAGTCCTCTTTTCAACGGTCCTGCTTCGGTTACGCCCAAATGCAAAGGATAATCGCACGCAAGCGCAAGTTTTTCGTTTGCGGAAATCATCGTTTCGACGTCGGACGATTTGATTGCGATGATTATGTCGTCAAAACCGTGACTTTCAAGCATATCCGCAGTCGCAAGTGCGCTTGAAACAAGTGCGTCGTCTTCACTCATACCCTTGAAACGCTTGTCAAGACTACCGCCGTTTACACCTATGCGAACAGGCACTCCGTAATCTTTGAGAAGTGTGACAAGTTCATCAATCGTTCTTCCGTCCGCAGTCATATTGCCGGGGTTAATGCGCAATTTCTTTGCACCTGCTTTCACTGCAAGTTCCGCAAGACGATAACTATAATGCACGTCCGCAATGAGCGGAAGTCCGCATTTTTCTGAAATCACCTTGAAACTTTCCGCCGAATTTTCATCGGGGACTGCAAGGCGGATAAGGTCGCAACCGAGTCGTTTTAGGCTATCTATCTCTCTCAAACACCCTTCAATGTCAGTCGTTTTGGCGTTTAGCATGGATTGCACCGAGATAGGCGCATCCCCGCCGACCGCTACGTTTCCGATATATATCTTTTTTGAATATCTTCTTTTGCTCATTGTTTTTTAATCGCTTACTATATTGATTGATTTTCTATTTTTCGTTGTCTTTCGAGTTTAGCTCTTATTGCTTTTTTGCCTACAAGTGTTCGATTTTGCTTATATTCACAAGTTCGATTTTGCTTATAGTCATAAGTTCAATTTTTCAGATAGTTGTGCCCTGTTTATTTTCTTTACGATAGTGCGCAGAGCTTTGAGTTTCTAAACACCGCTCACCAAGTGGAATACGTCAAGGAATACGACGAGTATCAGTAGTACTCCGAGTCCGACGGTATGGATAATTCCTTCTATTTTGCGCGGTACGGGTTTTCTGAATATCATTTCGATGAACGTGAACAACATTCTCGAACCGTCAAGCGCGGGAATTGGCAACAAATTCATGACCGCCAAGTTTGCGGATATGACCGCTACGACGTACAAAAACGCATCGAAACCCGCACTGCTGACTTCCGCAATCGTCTTGACGACGGTTATCGTGCCGCCTGCGGTTTCGATTCCGACTTTGCCTGTGATAAGTGCCCCGAGTGATGCCAAAATCTTGAACACGATGAAGAAACAGAATCCGAATGCGCGTCCAAACGCTCTGAAAAACGAGAGTTTCACGCGCGCAAAACCGTATGCAATGCCAAAACCGTACTTCGTTTCGGTGGTTTCATATTCGTTGCCCGCATCGTCTGTTTTGGTTTCGGTGTAGGTGTAGTTTTGTTTGTGGACGGTGAGTTCGATCGCTTCTCCGTCGCGTAGCACTTTGAAAGTCGCGGTTTCGCCGAGATTTGAGAACGTGTTGTACAAGTCCTCTTGCACCATAATATTGACTTGCTTGCCATTCACTGCAAGGACGAAGTCCCCTTCCTGAAATACGTGCACACCGCTTTCGACGTCGTAGGTGTTTGCGACGACGGGAAGGATTTGCCCGTAGGCGGTGAAGTATATCGTTATGATGAAAATCGCGCTCAAAAAGTTGAAAAACGCTCCCGAAAACAGAACGATAAGACGTTTCCAAGCGGGTTGATCGTTGAAACGAACTCCGTTGTTTTCGTTGAGATAGGAAAGTACGCCGTTCTTTTTCTCTTCTTTGACTTCGTCAAAAGGTTCGATTTTGTCAACGTCTACCGCATTATCGTCGTTTAGATAGGCAAGAATGCCCCGTCTGCCGTTGTTTGCGATTTCTTGATTGACGTAGGGATTTTGTTTTCCGCTCTCTTCTTCGTCTTCACCGTGGAAAGCGCAAAAACCGCCGATTGGAATGGGGCGGATTGAGAAAATCTCCCCTGTCTTTTTGTTTTTGCGTTGGAAAATCGCGGGACCGAACCCGATTGAAAATTCGTCGATTTTGAAGCCGAGAATTTTGCCCGCAAGATAGTGTCCGCTTTCGTGGATGATAATCATCAGCATAAGCGCAAGTATGGCTACGATGACGTAGCCTATATACGTGAACACTTCTTTTGCAGACGCAGCCGCCAAAATCAAGTTAAACAAATCGTTACGCTCCTATTTGAGTACAGAATAAGTATATTTGCGCGCTTCGGTATCTATGCGTGTAACGTCGTCGAGAGCGACGTCCCCGACCGACGAGAATTTCGCAAGCACTTTTTCGAGTTTTTGCGGAACGTCGCCGAGTTTTATCTTATGTCGCAAAAATTCATCCACGAGAATTTCATCCGCCGCAGAGATTGCAATACATGCGCCTTCTCCCTTTTTGCCCGCTTGTTTGGCGATTGATAGGCAAGGGAATTTTTCGTAATCGGGTTCGGTGAAAGTGAGCGAGCCGAGTTTTGAAAGCGAGATTTCAGGCACGGAGTTTTCACTCTTATCGGGATAAAACAACGCTCTTTCAATGGATAAAGCCATATTTGGCGCACTCAACAACGCTTTCACGCTATTGTCGCTAAATTCGACAAGTGAATGCACTATGCTTTCTCTATGCACGACCACTTCGACTTGGTCGAGAGAAACTTCGAACAGGCGCATTGCTTCGATGATTTCAAGTCCCTTGTTGAAGAGCGTGGCACTATCAATAGTAACCTTTTTGCCCATTTTCCATACCGGGTGTTGAAGTGCCTGTTCGGGCGTGACTTTTGCAATTTGCGCACTGCTCATATCACGGAGCGCACCACCGCTTGCAGTCAAGATAATTTTCTTGATATATTGCGGATTTTCCCCTTCGAGACAGGATGCTATCGCAGAATGTTCGGTATCCAGCGGAATGATTTTTCCCCCGTACTTTCTTTCGAGTGCTTTAAGATGTCTGCCCCCTGCGACAATGCTTTCCTTGTTCGCAATGGCAAGGGTACCGCCGTTTTCAAGGACTGCGACTGCCGCCCAAAGTCCTGCAATACCGCCGACCGCGGAAACGACTATATCCGCCTTTATGCTTGCGAGTTCTTCAAGGGACGACAAGCATTTAGTGGACTTTTCGTCTTCGAGAATGTCGAAAAGACTGCTTTGCACTTCCACCGCTCCGCCCGGAAAATAGTAGTGCGTAGGGTTAAATTCAGAGAGTTGTTCGCGAAGTAGGTTCTCGTTTGAATATGCGGAAAGCCCCACGACTTTGAATTTGTCGCGGTGCTTGCGCACGACGTCGAGCACCTGCGTCCCGACCGAGCCTGTACTTCCGAGAATGGTAATAGTTTTCATCAGAATCCGTATATTGCCGTGAAGGCGATTGTTAGTATGACAAGACAGTACATAACACTGTCGATTCTATCCATAAATCCGCCGTGACCGGGGAAGATTTTGCCGTAGTCTTTGATGCCCATAGCGCGCTTGATACGAGATGCCGCAAGGTCGCCGAGTTCTGAAATCACTCCGCAAACCGCACCGAGTGCGAGATAGATGAGAGCGGTTTTCCATTCCCAACCTTCAACGGTATGAGCGATGAAAGGTGCGTATCCGCTTGACGGAAATACTGCGAAAAACTCGAATAGCAACCAGAACAAAATTGCGATGAGCATTCCGCCGAACAATCCGCCGAAACCGCCTACAACGGTCTTTTTAGGGCTGATTTTCGGGCAAAGGCGTTTGGGCTCTACTCCGCGTTTGCGGCAAATCGCACTGTACGACGCACCGAAGAAATATGCGAACATATCGCTTCCCATGACGGGGACGAGCGCGGCGAACAGTATTGCGAAAAATCCGCTATACTTGAAACTCAAATTCCACGCCATAGCCATGAATGCCACGGGATAGACGAGAATGAATGCGTTTGCGAACAAATCTTTCAAGTCGCAAGTTTTGTTTTCGTTCACGTCTTCGCTCCCCTTTGCGGGTTTGAACGTGAAAATGGTCAGGACGGCGGTCATACCTAGAAGGAGTACGGCAAGCAATCCTTGAAGTCCCGTTCCCCAACCGACGAAGTGCGATAGGCAGTAGTATACTGGATAGCCTGCAACCATCACGAACGCTACGGGGACGACGAACATTTTGTATCCTGCGTTTTTCAGGCAGTTGAACATCTCTACGACCGCTCCGAGAAGGAAGACGTAGATGAGCATATCTACAAAAATCGGGCTTACGAAGTACCCTCCTGCCATAAAGCCGACGATGAGAGCAATAAGACATAAACCCGTCAGAGTGCGTTTCAGCATATTTTTGTCCTTTGAGAATAGAACAGTATCGTTAAAAACGAATTAAACCGTTCTACGCTCCGAATTTTCTTTTGCGCTCCTCAAAGAGAGCGACGATTTTATCCACGTCCTCCTCTTCCATATCCGGCCAGAGTTTGACGAGAAAGATAAGTTCTGCATAAGCGGCTTCGTAAAGCATAAAGTTGCTGAGTCGCATTTCACCGCCGGTGCGGACAATACAGTCGAGCGGAGGCAAGTGAGAACTTGCAAGAGCGCGCTCGAAGTTTTCCTTCGAGAACGTGCCGTGAGAGAAACAAATCTCGGCGGCGTGAAGAATATCCGCTTGTCCGCCGTAGTTGAACGCAATATTAAGGATAGTACCCTTGTTGTTTTGCGTTTTCTCTTCGATTTCAAAGATACTGTCTTCGATACCGTCGGGAAGCATCGCTATATCTCCCGAATAGGTGATGCGCAAATCGCCGTCGTAAGTACGGTTGAATTTTTCAACTATGTTGAAAATCGCATCTCTTTCACTGTCGGGACGCGCCCAATTTTCAGTGGAAAACGCATAAACGGTTATCGCTTCTATGCCGAGTTCGTTTGCTCTTTTGACGACTTTGCGGAGCGCAAGCAATCCGGCGGCGTAGCCGTCGTATCTCTCAAGCCCGTGCGCAGTTGCCCAACGCCCGTTGCCGTCCATGATAAAACCGATATGACGAGGAATAGCCATTAGACTTCGAGAATGTCCTTTTCTTTGTCTTTGCACATTTTGTCAATTTCTTCGATTGCTTTTGCGACCGCTTTGTCAACGTCTTCGGTGAAATCTTTGAGGTCGTCTTCGGTGATGTCGGAACTCTTTTCAAGTTTTTTGAGTTCGTCGATGGCGTCGCGACGAGCGTTTCTCAAAACGACTTTGGTGCTTTCCGCATTGGACTTGACGTCTTTGACGAGTGCTTTTCTTCTCTCTTCGGTGAGTTCGGGGAAGACAAGGCGGATGACGATACCGTCGTTGTTGGGGGTAACGCCGAGATTTGCCGCGAGAATTGCTTTTTCTACGTTTTTGAGTTGAGATTTATCCCAAACGGAAATGACGATAAGTCTTGCTTCGGGGACGGTGATATTCGCCATTTTGTTGAGTTGGGTTTCCACTCCGTAGTAGTCGACGAAAACTCTGTCGAGAAGGTGGGGGTTAGCACGACCTGCTCTGACCATTTTGAGTTCGTTTTCATAGTTGCGAGTGGTTTTTTCAAATTTTTCCTGCATATCGTCGAAGATCATATCGACGAGTTCGATGCCGTAAGCCATAGTAGCCTCCTAATTATGATACTTATATTATTATAACAAATTAACGCGCGCAATGCAATATAAAAAACGGACAGATTTCTGTCCATTTTTTAGTTTCAATAAATACCGATAGAATAATGGTTTTTGTCAAAACGTGCCGTTAGAATAGCGTTTTGTGATTTCAACCGAATTATTTGCCGATATAAGTTCCGATTTTTTCTCCTTCGAGCGCGCGCTTGATACTGTCCTTTTCCATAAGACTGAACGCGATGATAGGAATTTCGTTGTCCATGCACATGGTGATTGCGGTGGTGTCCATTGCTTTGAGTCCCATGGAAATGACGTCCATATAACTGAGTTTATCGAATTTGACTGCATCGGGATTGACTTTGGGATCGCTGTCGTAAACGCCGTCCACGTTCTTTGCAAGAAGAAGTGCGTTTGCGCCGATTTCTGCCGCGCGAAGTGCCGCACCGGTGTCCGTCGAGAAATACGGATTGCCTGTGCCGCAAGCGAATATGACGATTCTGCCTTTTTCAAGATGGCGCATTGCCTTTCTCAAAATATAGGGTTCTGCGACTTTGGTGATGGTGAGTGCGGTTTGAACTCTGACGGGCACTCCTCTTCTTTCGATTTGGTCTTGAATTGCGAGAGCGTTGATGACGGTTGCAAGCATTCCCATATGGTCTGCGGTGGTTTTGTTCATTTCCGCGTCCGCTTGTCTACCTCTCCAGAAGTTGCCTCCGCCGATGACGATACCGATTTCCGCACCGAGTTTTTTGACTTCGATGATTTCGTCGACGACCGCGCCGAGTTTGTTCATATCGATACCCATACCGTTTTCGGTTGCAAGTGCTTCGCCCGAAAGTTTTATAATAACTCTTTTGAATTTAAGATTTGCCATATATGCCTCGTTAAAAAAATGGGGAACGCTTACGCGCTCCCCTTTGCGTGTTTCTTATTTGAGTCCTGCTTGTTGCATAACTTCTTCTGCGAAGTTGTCTTCTCTCTTTTGGAGACCTTCGCCCATTGCGTAACGGGTGAAACGAATGACGCTTGCTCCGCCGTTTTGTGCAAGGTATTGTGCGATGGTAATATCGCTATTCTTGACGAAGACTTGGTCAAGGAGGCAGATTTCTTTGAAGAACTTATTGATTCTGCCTTCGATCATCTTTTCGATGATTGCGAGAGGTTTGGGATTGGGTTCGTTCAAAGATTGTGCTTTGAGGATCTCTTTTTCGTGTGCGACGACGTCTGCGGGGACTTCGTCCTTATTGACGTATTGTGCGTTTGCCGCTGCGATTTGGAGTGCTACGTCGTGAACGACTTCCTTGGGTGCGTTTGCGGATGCTTCGACCATAACGCCGATTTTGCCGCCCATATGGATATAGGTGTCGATGACGGAATCGTTTGCGGTGTAGACGGTGAAACGTCTGATGGAGATTTTTTCTCCCATCTTCATGACGTATTCGTTGGTGACGTCGGTCATTGCTGCGGTGACGTCTGCGACGGATGCGTTTTCGTTGTCGAGCACGTAATCTGCGACTTTGCCAACGTATTCGTGGAAGATAGGTCCGTTTGCGACGAAGTCGGATTCACAGTTTACTTCGAGAAGAACGCTCTTGTCGCCCTTGCTTGCTGCGAAAACGATGCCTTCTGCCGCGATACGAGATTCTTTCTTCGCTGCGGTTGCGATGCCTTTTTCTCTGAGGTAGTCGATTGCGGCTTCCATATCGCCGTCGGTTGCGACGAGTGCTTTTTTGCAGTCCATCATACCGACACCGGTTCTACCGCGGAGTTCCATAACGTCTTTGCTAGTGAATGCCATATATATTCTCCTAAAATTTTTCTGAATTATTCGGCTTCTTTCTCTGCGATTGCCTTTTCGAGGGCTTCTTCGGGAGAGAGAGCAACTTCTTCTTTTGCGACGGGTGCTTCTTCGACTGCGGGTTCTTCAACTTTTGCTGCGGTGAAGGATTCGCCTTGTTTGCCTTCGATGACTGCGTCCGCCATCAAGGATGCGAAGAGTTGGATTGCACGAATTGCATCGTCGTTTCCGGGGATGACGTAATCGACGAGATCGGGGTCACAGTTTGTATCGACGACTGCGACGATAGGGATATTGAGTTTGCGTGCTTCTTTGATTGCGATCTCTTCTTTCTTGAGGTCGACTACGAACAAGCAACCGGGCAAACCGCGCATATTTTTGATGCCGCCAAGGTTCTTTTCGAGATCGTCACGTTCTTTCTTGAGTGCCGCGACTTCTTTCTTGGGGAGCATTTCAAATTCGCCGATGATTTCTTTTTGATTGATTTTGTTGAGTCTGTCAATACGAGTGCGAATGGTTTTGAAGTTGGTGAGAGTGCCACCGAGCCATCTTTGGTTGATATAGAACATATCGCAACGTTCTGCTTCTTGTTGGATGGCGTCTTGAGCTTGTTTTTTGGTGCCGACGAAAAGGACTGATTTGCCTTCTGCAGCGATGCTCTTCACGAATTGGTAAGCCGCTTCGACGTGATCGACGGAAATTGCGAGGTCGATGATGTGAATATCGTTGCGGGTTGCGTAGATGTACCTAGACATTTTAGGGTTCCATCTTCTGGTTTGATGTCCGAAATGGACGCCTGCTTCGAGCAGGGCTTTCATGGTTGTTACGGCCATTTTATGGTCCTCCTTGATTTGTTTTTTACCTCCCCCGACTTCGACGTTCAGGCTACCTGTCGGAACAACCTAAACTCCGCCGAGGTGTGCGGTGCGATGATGATTATATTATATAAATAATTTTTTTGCAAGAAAAATAAACAACTTTTTCAAGCAAAAATGAAGGATTTTGCGAGAAGAGCGATTTTACTCTTCTTCGCCGTCCCATTCTTCGAGCATTTTCAAGAATTCGTTGAAGACTTTTTCAAGCACTTCGTCGTCTTCGATTGCTGCGAAATTGGTGTTGCCTTCTTTGTCTTCGACGATTTCATAGATGAGAACTTCGTCTTCTTCGATATCGGGAAGGGGCTCGACGGGTTTCATGACGATATACCACTTGCCGTCAACGTCAAGGGTTGCAAGTTCATAAAACTCTTCGTCTTTGTCGGTTGCTTCGTTATAAAGGACGATAATATCGTCGTCTTCGGTTGCTTCGTTTTGGTCTTTGAAAAAGTCTGCCATAAGTAGACCTCCTTTGTTTTCATTGATTTTAGCATAAAACGCGCCAAAATGCAATAGCAATAATTTATCGCCGTGTTTCGAGCGGTTTTCCGCCGTTGCGCTACCCTACCAATTTGCTAAATTTACCCGATTAGAATAGCGGTTTTTGCTTTTCAAGATAGGATTGCAAAATTATCGTTGCCGCCACTTTGTCGATGACGGTTTTTCTCTTTTCTCGCCTTACGTCCGCTTCGATTAGCATTCTTTCCGCGGATACCGTCGTCAGTCTTTCGTCAACGTAAACGACGTCAAGTCCGCTCGCTTCTTTCAGTGCGTCCCCAAACTCTCTCGTGACTTCCACTCTCGGACCTTCGGTGCCGTCCATATTGAGAGGAAGGCCAAGGACGAATGCATCCGCGTCTTCGCGTTTTGCGTACTCAACGAAATAGGCAATATCCTGCTCGAAAGTCTTGCCCTTTCTGACGTATGTTTCTCTCGGATTTGCGGTGATTCCCAACATATCGCTGACCGCTACCCCTATTCTGACGTCTCCGACGTCAAGTGCGATTTTTCTTTTCATAGTTTCTCCGTTATTTCAAAAATCCGTTGGAAAGCGGAATTTCTCGATTTTTCTTTTTTGGCGTAGTCTTGTTCTCGCTCATTTTTTCGTACAAACTCTCCCCTTTCTTGAAGAGTAGTAGATTGAACGCTACCGCCATAATTACCGCTACGAGTGCGGTCAGTCCCCAGAACAGTGCGTACGTCCCGATTTTGCCAAAAATCGGCTCCATTGCCGAAAATACGCTCGCTATCACGATGATGAATATCGCAAGCGCAGTGCAGACGAGATACGGCACCATAATAAGCATATTTCCGCGTTGCAATTCGGACGTGTCTTTCCAGTCGAGATTGGGTTTTCGCATATCTATATAGATTGAAAACGCGTTAGTCCCCGTGGATATTATAAACATAACCAAACCGAAAAGCAAGGCGTTTACCGCGCCTACTTTCATCACTGCCCCCGCAATAATCGTGAGCAGCACCACTCCTACCGCCGACACGATATTTGCAAATACAACCTTTTCAAAGATGATTTCGTTAGGTTTTATAGGCAGGTGTTTCATTAGATAATAGGTTTTGCCGTCCCGACTGAAAGCAAGGGTTGCGCTTGCATTTATGCCCGAATTTAAGAGTATGGAATACAGGAATGCAACTCCCGTTTGCACCATAGGTATAAGCACGTTTCCGCTCTCTTCTGCGGATAGAAGCATTGTGTAACTCTCGTTGTCCGTCGCAAGATAAGTCACGATTAGCATAATAGGCGAGAGTATCACGTTCATAAACGACGACAACGCTAGCCCCGGATAACGCACTAGCGACTTGAAATCTCTCTCCAAAAGTGCGGATAAATGCGACCTTGTTTTGAGTTCTTTTGATTTTGCGGACGACTTTTTGCTTGTTTCGATTTGAGCGGATACCGCTCTTGCATAAAACGCTTTCGAGATGAGCGAGATGAGCAAAATCAATCCGCCGTATATTCCTATCGTTATTCCCAAATTTACCCACGGATTTATGCCGAGAGAAAAGTAGACTACCACCTTATCGGGATATGCGATATTAGCAATTCTAACGATTGCGGAAATAGTGCCGCTTGACAAATTCGACAAGTTTTCCGCGTTTGCGATTTCGGGGACTGCGACGAAGTATATCGAGAATAAAGCGCAGAACAAAATAAGCAATACAACCGTCCCTACAACACTTCTCTTTTTGAAGAATTTCGACAGGTACATAAGCGGCATAGAAACGATAGACGCGATTGCCAAAGGAAGTATCGGTGTCAGAAGTATAATGGGCAAAATAAGCGGATAGAATGCGGGAAACACGTAATATCCGCATGATGACGCGGTCAGTGCTACGGTGAGCAAAGACGGCAACAACACGTATGTCGAGATGATGAGTTCGTTGACGTAGACGACGGAGATTTTAGCGAAGTAAACGACGGTCGGCGACACCGGCAACGACGATAAAAATCCCGCATCGTCGGATAGGTAGAGTGTAGATAGCACGCCGTGCACCGCAAAGAAAAACGTTATCACTTGCGCAGATGCAACAATCAAAGTTACCGCATGCGGAAATATCCCCTTTTCCACTGCCGTTTGAGTGAGTGTGTACAACATAACGCAAATCACCGCCATGAGTGGTAACGTTGAAAGAGTGCCGACGACAGGAGCGACGATTTTCTTGCCTTCTTTACGCACACTGTACTGGTTTTTCAGCAGTAGTTTGAATACTAGCAGATACTTACTCATCGGCGTTTTCGTCGTCTGACGTAATTTGCAAGAACAATTCTTCGAGAGATTTTGAAAGTCCGCTTTCGTGAAGTTCGGAAACGGTGCAAACGGTGATCAAATTTCCGCCGTCGATTATTCCTACTCTGTCGCAGACCTTTTCCACGACGTCGAGTACGTGTGAACTGAAAAATACGCTATTGCCTTTTTCCGCGTATTCGCGCATAAGTTTTTTGAGCGTGTAGGCGGATTTAGGGTCTAGTCCCGTGAGCGGTTCGTCCAAAATCCAAAGTTTCGGCTCGTGCACGAGTGCGCCGATAACGTTGAGTTTTTGTTTCATACCGTGGGAATAACTCTTGATTTGGTCGTTTATCGCCTTTTCAAGGTCGAAAAGTTTCAAATAGCGGTCGATACGCTCTTTTCTTTCATATTCGGGAACGTCAAAGACGTTCGTCATAAAATTGAGATATTCCGCTCCCGTCAATCTTTCGTAGATAACGTGGTCGTCGGATACGTAACCGATTTGTTTTTTTGCTTCGATTGGGGACGATTTCAAATCAACTCCGTTCACTTGGATATTCCCGTCGTCGAAGGACAAAATCCCGGTGATACACTTAATCGTAGTCGATTTTCCCGCGCCGTTCGGTCCGATAAAACCAAAGATTTCACCGGGGTTTACGGTGAGCGTGAGATTGTTTACGGCAGGAATTGAACTGCCCGAATAGGATTTTGTTAGATTGTTGATTTTTAGCATTATTGTGGTTTGAATTTCGATTTGCGTTGTGCTTTTCTCTCTTTGACGACCTTTTCAAAGCCGTTTTCGGTGGGCTCGTAGAACACTGCGGACTTCAATTCGTCGGGAAGATATTGTTGGTCTACCCAACCGCCGAAATCGTGTGGGTATTTGTATCCGCTTATGACTTCTCCTTTGTAGTTGTGGTCGCGCAGATAAATGGGGACGGATTCGCGTTTGACGGTTTTCACCGCTTCTTCCGCTTTCACGAGAGCGACTTCGACGCGATTTGATTTCGGTGCTTCCGCCACGTAAATTATCCCTTCCGTGAGCGGTATTCTGCCTTCGGGTAAGCCGATTTTTTCGTATGCGTTCATTGCGGAAACCGCAACGACGAGTGCGTTTGGATCCGCCATTCCGACGTCTTCCGCCGCGTGAATGACGATTCGTCTTGCAATGAGCATAGGATCGCAACCTGCTTCGATGAGTCGTTCCGCCCAATAAACCGCCGCATCAGAGTCGCTACCGCGCATACTCTTGATGAAAGCGGAGATTATATCGTAATACATACTCTCGTCAAATCCGAGAGCCTTTCTCTGTATGGACTGCTCCGCCACCGTCTTATTGACGTGTATTATGCCGTCTGCGGATGCGGGAGTGGTTATGACAGCAAGTTCGAGCGCATTCAATGCCGTTCTCATATCCCCGCCCGATGCCCAAGCAAGATGATTGAGCGCATCGTCGTCGACTTGCACGTTCATATCGCCAAGACCGCGCTCTTTGTTTTTGAGTGCGTGTTGAAGTCCGCCGAGAATATCCTTATCCGTGAGCCTTGAAAACTCGAAAACACGGCACCTTGACACGATTGCTCTCGTCATATTCGCATACGGATTTTCAGTCGTGGAGCCGATGAAGATTATATACCCTTGCTCGATTGCCTGAAGGACGCTATCAGACTGCGCTTTATTCCACCTATGGCATTCGTCAAGGAGAAGATAAGTGCGCTTTCCGTACACTCGGAGCAACTCTTTCGCATCTTCTATGACCTTTTTAGCGTCCGCAACGCCTGCGGTAACCGCATTGAGTTTGACGAAGTTTGCGTTGGTATTTTGAGCAATTATATGCGCAAGAGTGGTCTTTCCCGTGCCGGGAGGACCGTAAAAAATGCAACTTCCGAGTCTATCTGCGGAGATTGCTCTACGAAGCAACGAGCCTTGACCGACGATTTTAGACTGCCCGATAAACTCATCGAGAGTTTGAGGGCGCATTCTTTCGGCAAGGGGTGCCATTCTTTCAACGTTGTTTTGCAAATCGAATAAGTCCATAAATAGATTATAAATCTTTTTATGAAAAAGTAAAGAAAAGATTTTTAAAAAGCGGAATATTGCTTGAAAGTGTCGGAAAATTTATGCCGTTTGCAATCGCTTTTTTGACTTCTCACGATTTCGACTGTAACAAAATGAAAAAACGTCATATGTTTTTACGAAAAACCAACAAGTTGACTTCGTTACAATCGTTGCGATTACTCTGAAAACGGTGTTTTTAAGACGATTTTCAAAGGAATTTTTCCGAGTTTCACGCAAGGCACACCCGTCATAACCGTGCCGTTTACGGACAAAATTTTATTGTCGGATGGCAATATGGTGATATGATGAGAGATGCCTTTTGAGAGCAAATCAAATTCGATTTTGGCAAAATCAGACGGAATTGACGGTGACAAAGTCAAGTTGTCGTTTCCGATAGAAATGCCGAATTTCACCGTCTTTTGTTGTGTGTAAGGCGCAAAAGTATTCTTGATTTTGACATTTTGTAGAATACTTTTCTCGTTTTTCTGCGGGTTCAAGTACAAAATTGACATCATTTCGTTTGACGATAATGCGCTTGCAAGAGTAAGCATATCGTTTTTCTTGTATAGCGTGAAAATCGTGCCGACACCTAAACCCACTTTTTTCGCGGTTATCGCGGGCGGTGCTACCCTTTTCATATATCCGTCAATCACGAGCGTGTAGCAATATTCGTCAAGATTTAGTTTTGTCGATTGACAACTCAAGTTTTTCAAAAATTCTTTCTTTGCCACGTTGTTCGCGTTTTTGAATACGTCGTAGCCCTCGAGAATTTCAAGCGGACGATAAAACCGATAGAATGAAAACAGGTCGAGCGAGTTTATTCCGTCCGCGATATTAGATAGCACTCTTTTCGTAGAATTTAGCACGTCGAGATAGACTGCGTCCGCAATTTGCACGCTCTCCTCTCTCTCGTTTGACGAGAAATGCAAAAACACGTTGTTATCTTTCAGGCGCAGATATTGTTTAGATTTTTCAAAACGTTTTGGATTTGTCGAGATTTTCTTTGCGATTTTGTGAATTTTGTCAAGCGTGATAAGTCTTTTGCCAAGAAACGCGGCTTTTTCAAGATATACGTACAAAAATCCGTCTTTCATCAAGTCAACTTCGGGAAAACTCACGGTGCTAATTTTATTGAAATCGTTAAATACAGTTGCGACTTTGTCTTCAATCAACATAAAATCGCAACTCTCAAGGCATAATCTCGCCATTGTAACTACCCTTGTTTCATCGTCTACGCAAGGTAGATCGCAAAGAGTTTCAAAGGTTTTATTCTTTTTTGCCACGTTTTTTGCAAATTCAAAATACGGCAAAAACTCACGAAAATCTTCACATTTCGACTTCTTGCAGACTTTCATTGCCTTTTTTATCGTCTTGTAAAACGGTTTGCCGTCGTATTGACACTTGCCGCTTTCACTTGCTTGCCCGAATTTTCGTGCGGTTAGACCGCACGTTTCGGTGTATTTTTCATCGTTTAGCGTATGAGTAAAATGCTCCCGCGGTTTGCGTTTCGTGATTATATAAACCGCTAAAAATATTAGCGTGAGAACGCTTGCAATCAGATATTCCATACCGTTATTCTTGCCAAGCAGTGAGTTTTTAAGCATAAATCGAGCAAAATAAAAACGCCCTTTCGAGCGTTTGCAAGATTAGTCTGTAAGCCGAGTTCTGTCTTGGACGGCCATCTATCTAGCCGATACGTTGCCGTATCGATCAAGCGACGTGTGGAGCGGACGGGCAATCCTATATGCTCCGGTCTTGCATCGAGTGGGGTTTACATCGCGCCTCGTCACCGATTTGCGGGTGAGCTCTTACCTCGCCTTTCCATCCTTACCCTTTGCGGGCGGTATTTTTCTGTTGCACTATCCTTAAAGTCGCCTTCACAGGTATTTCACCTGCACTCTTGCCCTATGATGCTCGGACTTTCCTCACGGTATTTCTACCCCGCGACCGCCCGACTAACTTGCTTTGACATATTAGCACGGACGGGGAAAATGCGCAAGCGAAAACGGATATAAACGTCGCACAATTTTGACAATTCGGTAATCTATCAACCTGATTTTGATTAACAATTCGATAATCTATTAGTCGAATTTTGATTTACAATTCATATCTATCGACAAAAACTTGATTGATAATTATAGATTTTAATGTAATAAAAGCAATTTTAATTCGCGGATAAAAAATAGCGGAGCGTTTTGCTCCGCATAATATATTTGATTTAAGCAAATTCTATCTGATTATTGAGTTTGATAAACAAAATTCTTGATTAACTCCGATTACTTTTCAATGGACGTTTTGTATTCGTTTGCCCAATTTTGCATTTCAACCGCGTGCGGTATTGCGTGTGTTGAGTAATCTTTTCCGCCAAGCAGTCTTGCAATCTCTTCAACGTTGTTTTCAAGAAGGTCGAGATGAGTGTGCGTTTTGCCGTTTTCGGTGGATTTGGCAATCAAATAGTGTGTATCCGCCATGGATGCGAGTGCAGGCATATGCGTAACTGCGATGACTTGACGTTTTCTTGATACGTTGCACATTTTCTCTGCGACGACTGCTGATATATTGCCTGAAATTCCAGTGTCTATCTCGTCGAAAATCATAGTTCCTATGCCGTCAACGTCCGCAAGAATGTTCTTGAGAGCAAGCATAAATCTCGACATTTCACCGCCTGAAATGATTTTTGCAAGGGGTTTCAACGGCTCGCCGGGGTTCGGTGAAATCAAAAATTCAACGACGTCCGCGCCGGTTTCGGATATATCATCGGGATCGTCCGTCGACGTGATACCGACTTTGAACGTGCTACCGCCCATTCCGAGATCTTTGAGTTCGGATAGTATGCTCTTTTCAAAGGATTTAGCGATTTTTTCACGAATATCCGTGAGTTTTTGAGCAGACGATACGAGAGATTTTGCGGTTTTTGAAATCTCTTTTTCAAGATATTCCACTCTCTCTGCGGAATTTTCAAGGATAGAATATTCTTCCTTTGCCTTCTCGTAAAATTCGGTCAGACTTTGATAACTTCCGCCGTATTTTCTTTGCATTCCGCGCACGATTTCAAGTCGAGATTCAATTTCGTCCGCACTGAATTTGTCGTAGTCGAGTTCGTTCAAGAAGTCTTTGACGGTTTCCGCAACGTCGATAACTTCTTCTCTTGCGTCGTACAAACGCTCGTTGAGTCCTTCGATGCGATTATCGTATTGAGAAATGAGATTGAGAGTGGCAATAGTGGTTTTCAGTGCACTTGAAACCGCGGTCGATTCATAGCCGTCGAGCAGTTCTTTCGCACTTTGAAGAGCGTCGAGTATTTTTTCGAGATTGCGGATACGTTTTCTTTTCTCAAGGAGTTCTTCTTCTTCCCCTTCTTTGACGTCCGCTTTTTCGATTTCGGCAATCTGATAGGACAAAACGTCGAGTTTTCTTTCTCTGTCCGCCTGATTTCCGATTGCGCCGAGTTCACGTTTGAGTTCGACGTAGGATGAGTGAATACGTCTGACTTCCGCTTTCACGTCGTCAATCTTGCCCCCACCCAAACTGTCGAGAAGTCCGAGATGAGTGGACGAGTCGAGCAAAGATTGATGCTCGTGTTGTCCGTGAATATCCACAAGAAGTGCAGTGAGTCCGCGCAAAGTCGCAAGAGTGGTAATTCTTCCGTTGATACGGCATTCGTTTTTGCCGTCCACGGTCATTTTTCTACGAAGTATTAGGATTTCTTCTTTGTCGATACCGTTTTCGTCAAGGCAGTCGTTGACGCTATCCGTTTCGTAGTTTTCAAAAACCGCTTCAACGACTGCGAAATCCGTGCCGTAACGTATCAAAGATTTGTCCGCCCTATCACCAAGCACGAAGCCGACGGAATCTATAATGATAGATTTACCCGCGCCCGTTTCGCCGCTCAAAACGTTGAGTTTATCGCCAAACTCCACTTCGAGTTTGTCAATGAGCGCGATATTGGTGATAGCAAGACTTTTTATCATTGTTATTGAAGAAGGTCTTCGAGCATATCCGCAACCTTGATTGCGTGGTTGGCGTCGTCAACTGCGATGAAAATCGTGTTGTCACCTGCGATAACTCCTACGACTTCGTCGTAGTCCAAGCGGTCGATAAGTGCCGCGGCGGCGTTTGCACTGCCGTCTTCGGTCTTGACGACGATAAGGTTGTCCGCAGTGCGAATGGACAATACGGTATTCTTGAAAATCTTTATGTACTTATCAGACGAACTGGGTTCGGTGGGTTGTTGCGCGACGTACTTATAATGTCTGCCGTCCGTCGTCAAAACCTTGATGATACCCATATTTTTAATATCCCTGCTGACAGTCGCTTGAGTGACGTCAAAGCCGTCGTCTTTGAGACGTTTGACGAGTTCTTCTTGCGTATCTATATCGTTTTTCGCGATGATTTCAAGGATTTTAAGTTGTCTTGTTGCTCTTGCCATATTTTCCTCCCGATGGTCAGTCAGTAACTCCCCATCTGTTCATTTTTTCGAGTAGTTTTTTATAGAAGTCGTGAGCGGAATTTTCGATGAATACCGCCTTTTTTTCGCCGAAAGTGATTTGTATACCACCGCCGCAACCGCCGACTTCGTTGCCGTCCGCGACAACTATCGCATCGTCGCAATCAGGGATGATTTCCACGGTTGATTTCGGGGATAAAACGATTGCGCGTGAGTGCAAAGAGTGCGGACAAACGGGATTGACAACTATCCCTTCGACGTCGGGCGCAAGCACCGGTCCTCCTGCGGATAGCGAATATGCGGTCGAGCCTGTGGGTGATGACACGATAAGTCCGTCCGCGTGGTATTTGTCAACGTACTTTTCGTCCGTTTTGAGAGTGATATTTATCGGACGATAACTCGTGCTACGCACGGTAAAATCGTTGAGCGCATACACGTCCGCCCCGCCGATTTTTGCTTTCAACAATCCCCTTTCCTTTGTGGGCGCGGATTTGAGCGCGTTTGCGATGACTTCAACGTCCGTATTTGCCTCGTACTCTGCGAGAAAACCAACGTTTCCAAGGTTTACGCCGAGAATTTTGCAAGGTGAATTAACTCCTGCATAAAGCATCGTGCCGTCCCCGCCGAAAACGAGATACGCATTCGCATCTACCGCATTGTCGATAGTTTCGGTTTCGACCACGTCAAAGCCCGGAAGAGATTTAAGCCCTTCCAAAATCGCGATACGCGACGGATTATCTTTGAGCGTCGGTTTGACGTAAGTTGCTATCTTCATGTGCCGCCTATTGTTTGCAAGTAAACAGAATTATACAATATTTTATAAGTTTATACAAGTCGTTTTGCATATTATTTTGAAATAAATTTATTTTATAAATTTTGTATCAGATATTGAAACTTCAAACACCATTTGTTATAATGTATAAAAATCAAAAGTCGGGGATGAACTTATGAAAAAAAAGAAAGTCGTATTGACAGTTGTCGGCGTTTTTCTATCGTTAGCGGTTTTGGTTGGATACTCTTTTGCCATTGCGTATTCCGCTATTTCTCTATACCCTACCGTCAGTTTTGACGAGAAAGTAACCTATCAAACTTTCAACGGATTCGGCACTTCATCGTCCTGGAATTTCCGTCCGCTCGGAGAAAATTTTCCCGAAGACGTGCAGGACGACGTGATTTCACTATTATATGGCGACGACGGACTGGATCTTGAAATTTTCCGCTATAATCTCGGCGACGGCTCAATCGAACTTGACGACTGCACCTATGACGATGACAGAAAGACGGAGAGTTTTTTCGATTCGTCGAAATATGTTGACGACTCCTCTTTTGCGGACGTAAACAACTATGACTTTTCCCGCGACTCCGCATATATCGCTATGATGATGAAGGCATTTGAAATCGGCGATATAACCAAACTCATCATATTCAGTGGTTCACCGCACTATCTGCTCACAAAAAGTCATATGACTCACGGAAGAAGTGCCGGTGAAAACAACCTTATGGAAAACGAATACGGTGCGTATTCCGACTACTATTTGATTTGCTCGCATTATATCAAACGTCTTCTCGACTCCAACGGATATACGGACGTCGAAATCTATCTCAGTCCCGTCAACGAACCGCAATGGGATTGGGGCGGCGACGGTTCGATACAACAAGGTTGCCACTTTGATTATAAAGACCTTGCGAAGTTTTACGACGTTTTCTACAAAAAAATGACCGCATTCAACGCCGAAAACGGTACGAATTTCCATATGGATATATTTGAAAGCGGCAATATTAATCTCAACCAAACGAATGCTTACGTGAAAGAGTATCTTGAAGAGTTTGCAAAATACGATTATTTTGACGAACTTGAAGAATTGTCCATGCACTCATACGGCGCCGAAGACTCGAACGAAATACGTAAAGAGTTCCAAAAATATCTGAAAAAACAAGGTTACAATAAAAAACTCACCATGTCCGAATATTGCGTTATGCAATGGGGTGTCGATGAGTCCATTGATATGGGACTGTATTCAAGCAAAGTTTTGTTGAAAGATTTAGCGTATAGCAACGTAACTGAATGGTCTTGGTGGCTCGGACTTGCTTTTGGCGGATATGAGGATGGTTTGGTGTATCTCGACAAGGATACGCACGAAATTTCAATGACTTACCGCTACTATGCCTACAAAACCATTATGCAGTATATCGACGCGGGCGACGTCAGAGTCAAGGCGGAATTGAACGATGCTTTCGGTTGGTGCAAAATTGACACCGTGGCATTCAAGAAACCCGATGGCAGACTTGTTATCGCGATTCTAAACGACTCAAATAACGATAAGGTTGTAGAATTTTCTCATCTGAAAGGCTACTCTCACGCAAAGACGGTGACGACGTCTGCTCAGGGAAAATTTGTAGAAAGTGAGCAAGAGTTTTCGAACAAACTTGAAGCACCTGCAAAAAGCATTAGGACGTACGTCCTGTCAAAGTAATAGCGCCCGCCGACTACTGAGAGAAACAAACAATAGTCGGTGGTTTCTAAATTGCTTTGGAAAACTATATAAATCTACCCTATTCACTGCGAAAATGTTTCGGGATTGGCGATATGGTGCGATTATCCTTGACTTTTTTCGGTGAGAAAAATATAATCGAAATATGATAAATTTGATTTGTGCATCTGAATTTGCCATCAAGGTCGTGTCGGGAATTGCCGGATTGCTTGTCGCGGTAGTGATTTTGACTTTGGTTTTCGTGCGACAAAAGAAGCATTGACGATATAAAAAACAAACGGCTACACGCCGTTTTTTTTATTATTCTCTATTCAAGATTGTTCATAGAGTTTTCAATATACAAGCGAAATCACGATTGACTGCCATTTTGCTTATATGAAAATGCCCGCTTTTGAACCTTCATCGGTGATTATTTCGTAAGGCGATTTATTAAGGTTTTTTCACGTAGAGCAAGTATTCCTTGTTTTTGTTGTCGTAAAAGACCGGGGACGGTGTAACTCCTAATATCTCAAAACCGCATTCAAGTGCGTAGCCTTTCACCATTTCGATTGACTTTTGCCTATCTTTTTTGGACAGTACTATCCCTTTTTTGTTGAGTGCGGATTTGCCAAGTTCAAACTGCGGTTTGATGAGTGCAATACACTCCCCGCCCTGTTTCAATGCGTTGAATATTGTGGGAAGAATGAGTTTCAAGGATATGAAACTGACGTCCGTGCAGGCAAAATCAACGGGCGAAACGGTCAAATCTCTTGCGTTTGCCTTGAGAAAAGTCACTCTGTCGTCGGACAAAATTTCAGGCGGAAGTGCGCAATCGGCAACGTCAACTGCAAGCACGCTTTTCACGTCGCTACGTAGAAGTACGTCGGTGAAACCGCCGTTGCTGCAACCAATATCAATAGCGTCCTTCCCTTTCACGTTTACGCCGAAAACCTTCAAACCTTCGATGAGTTTGTATGCGCCTTGAGACGCGTAGCCTTCGTCCGAGATTATCTCGATTTCCGCTCCGTCGTCCACGTCGTAAGACGGTTTCAAAATCACTCTACCGCCAACTTTCACCTTGCCTTTCAAGATGAGATTTTCCGCATAAGTCCTTGACGGAAGGTTTTGTGTTTCTGTTAAGAATTTGTCCAAGCGCATATGATTTTTTCCTTTGCGATTTGTTCTGAATTGCAACTGTCCGTTTGATTTTTCTCTCATCGCGGTCAAGAGTTGCAAGTAGCCTTGCGACGAGCCAGACGAACTCCTTTGAGTTCTTTATGGCGGATTCTTTGAGCATTGCTTTCCCGCCTATCGTCAGTGCGGATATGACCGCGGATATGACGATTGAGAGCAGTTTTTGATGACCAAACGGCAATATCGAAGTGAGTTTTAGCACGATAGCGACTGAGCATGCTCCCGATATTATTCCGAACGTATCCCCGATGACGTCGTTGCAAACGTTTGAGACTTTTTCATTGTTTGCGATGAGTCTGATAGCGGTTTTTGCTCCATAGCGACCCGTCTTCATATCTTCCGCAAAATCGTCCACGCTACACGAAGTTGCCGCTACTCCTATTCCGTCGAACGTTATGCTTGCAAGAATCAGAAACGCAAGGAGGAGTCCAGTCACCGTGAGACTATTTGCATCGGCGGTCATCTCGCTCAAGAAACTGATTATTGCAGAGAGTGCGAAGGAAACCAAAGTGATTTTGATTGCCCACACGCTGATTTTATCCGACTTGTTTTTCTTTTTAGTCGCCATAGTCACCGATATAATGATATTCAGTGAAGACTATATGATGACTTTCAACGTTAGATGATACGTAAAAAAGCGTGATTGTTTCATCTATTGAATTGAACTTTAATTCGTTATTGCGTATGTCGGTTGTAATCTTTTATCATCTATTGCAACCGAGTTGCATCACACTCAAACAACCGATTTTATGGAGTTAGAATGCGGAAATCAACTGTTTAGAGTGACTGTTTCAAGTGCGTGCACAAACTCTTCGTAGTCCGCGTTGAACAATTCTTTGAAACAAGTCGACACCGCTTTTCCGTTGCTTTCGTTACGAAGTATTCGTTTTGCATCGCGAAGTACGTTTATCGTGAGCGGTAGTTTGAAATACGGCGTAGCCGTGCTACCGCTTTGACGAGCACCGAGTATATCACCGCTACCGCGCATTTCAAGGTCCTTTTCTGCAAGAAGACTGCCGTCGTCGAAGTTTTTCATCGATACGAGTCTATCAAGCGCTCTAGTCGAAGTTGCTTTTGTGTGCAAGAAACAAAACGCTTCACTGCCGTCTCTACCCACTCTACCGCGTAGTTGATGCAAGGAAGCAAGTCCGAATCTATCCGCATTCAACACTGCTATGATATTTGCTTTCGTGTCAATTCCGACTTCGACGAGAGAAGTTGCGACAAGCACTGAAATTTCACCGTTTGAAAAGCCCTGCATAACTTCGTTTTTCTCATTGTCCGACATCTTGCCGTGCAAAATCGACACGGTTAGATTATCGAAATATCCGATATAATCCTTTGCAAATTGCTCGATTGAGTATAGGTCGTTGCCTTCGCAGTCCTTGATTGTAGGACAAATGATAAACGCTTGTTTTCCCGCCCTACACTCTCTTGCGATATAGGCAATCAAGTCTCCGAGTTTGGTGTCGGATATGAGTTTTGTTGATATATGAGTCTTTGCGCTTTCTCTCTTTTCGATTTTAGACACGTCAATATCGTCGTAGACGGTGAGCGCAAGAGTACGCGGGATAGGCGTTGCGGTGAGCGTGAGAATATCAGATGCTCCCTTTTCTTCTATTCCCGTCCTTGACGACACTCCGAATTTGTGTTGCTCGTCGATGACTGCAAGGGATAAGCACTTGTATTCAACTTCCGCACCGATAAGAGACTGCGTACCGAAAACCGCATTTATCTCACCAGATGACAGTCCGTCTAGTATCTCCGCCCTGTCCGCGCGTTTCGTGCTTGACGTGAGAAGAGCGACCTTCATTCCGAGTGCGTTTGCGAGTGGCAAGAATTTTTGATATTGTTGCCCCGCAAGAATTTCTGTCGGACACATGTATGCCGATTGCATACCGCCGTCAAACGCTTTTGCAAGTGCAAAATATGCAACGACGGACTTGCCTGAACCAACGTCGCCATATACAATTCTCGACATTGATTTCGATGAGTTTAGATCGTTTGAGATCTCGTTCATCGTGTCTTTTTGAGTGCTCGTCAAATCCCAATCGAGCAGGTTCTCAAACCAAAGTATTCCAAAATTCTTGAAATTGTAGAATACTTTTCGCTCTTTTGAGGCGTTTTTGCGTGAGTTTTTGTAGTTATACAGTCCGCAAGCAAAGTCAAGTGACGCAAGCGTATTCAGTGCGTCTTTACACTCCTCCGCACTGTTCGGCATATGCGCGGACGAGAGTGTGAGATAGGTTGTTTTGAGAGTTGATTCGGGGGAAGAATACTCTTCCGTCACGGCGAATACACTATTGATATTTGCGCTCTTGCGAAGATATTCGAGTGCGCTTTCAACGAGATTTTTGAAAGTGCCCTGCCCTATAATTCCTTTGAGCGGATAGACGGTGAATACGCCTTGACCGAGTCGTCTTATTTTGCCTTCGGGCTCTACCGTTGGATTGACAAGCAGAATTTCTCCGCTTGCAAAACTGATTTTGGATAGCAGTCGAAAACTTCTGCCGATTTCAAATTCGGGTTGAAGATAAGGTCTGTTATAAAAAACCGCCTTGAAGTAAACTTTCTTGTCAGAAATTTTGTCAAGGAAAGTGACTGTGAAAGATTTCGTCCCTCTTTGCGACGGCACCGTTGCTTTGACCACTTCCCCCGAAAATAAACAAAATTGCCCTTCTTCTGCATATAATGCAGGTTCGGGCAATTTCAAGTTCACGTATTTGCTCGGAAGAAAGGACAACAATCCGCCTACGGTGGTTATTCCGAGGTCGGCAAGTTTCGCTATCGTGGCTTCTCCGACGCCTTTGATTTTCTCAAGTTCCATATTACTCCGCCGCTAGGACGTAATAATAATGCGGTTGTCCGCCGTAGTAGACGGCGATTTCAAGGTCGGGTTGCGCTTCAGAGAGAATTTCAACGACGCGATTTGCTTCTTGTTCGGTCACGTCTTGACCGTAATAGAGGGTGAGCATATCCGCATCTTTTGCGATTTTGTTTGCGGTGACGACGGTCGCTTCTGCAATAGAACCGCTCTTTGCAACGATTTTCTTGTTGCAAATACCGATTATATCACCCTCTTTGACGGAGAAACCGTTCATACGCGTATTGCGCACAGCGTGGGTGATTTCTGCGGATTTGACGTTTGCGTAGGAACTCTTCATATTTTCGAAATTCTCTTCCGCACTGACTTCGGTCGAGAAAACGAGCGCCGCCGATACGCCCTCGGGCATACAAGTGGTCGGCACGACGTAGACGTTGACGTCCGCAAGTTCTTTTGCTTGCTCTGCCGCAAGAATGATATTCGGATTGTTGGGAAGAACAAAAACGTTTCTTGCGTCCGCAGAGTTTACTGCGCCCAAAATGTCGTAGACACTGGGATTCATCGTTTGTCCGCCTTCTACGACGACGTCGACGAGCAAATCTTTGAAGATAGCCGCCATTCCGTCACCCGCGCATACGGATACCATAGCAAATTCTTTTGAAGGAATTTTCTTCGCTTTTTCACCGCTTGTGGTCTGTTCGCCCTTGATTTTGCGGTTTTGTTCGACCATATTTTCGATTTTTATATCGACGAGTTCGCCGAGTTTCAACGCCGCTTTCAACGCTTTGTCGGGTTCGTTCGTGTGAACGTGGGTTTTGACAAGGTCGAGATCGCCGATGACAAGCACGCAGTCGCCTATCGTGGTGAGATAGTCGCGGAACTTGTCGATGTCACTGAGCGTGGTCGCGGTTTTCAAGTGCGAAATGAAAAATTCCGTGCAATATTGGAAGGTGATATTGTCGTAGTCGTTTTTCAAAATCTCGTCTTCTGTTGCGAGTGCTTTCGCTTCCGCGGACAAAACGGGACGGACTGCATCTTCTCTTATCATCTTGAATTCTTCACCGGTGAGCACCGCAAGGAATCCTTCGAGAATGGTGACTAGTCCTCTTCCGCCTGCATCCACAACGCCTGCTTTTGCAAGGACGGGGAGCATTTCGGGAGTTTTTTGCAGGATTTGTTCGCCTGCGTCGATGACCATCTTCAAGAAGTCTTCAAATTCCACTTTCTTTTTCGCGAACTTGACGGAGTTTTCTGCCATGACTCTGACGACTGTGAGAATGGTGCCTTCTTTGGGTTTTGTGACTGCGCTATATGCTATTTCCGTACCTTTTTTGAGTGCGGATGAAAAATCTTTTGCATTGAGTTCGGTTTTGTTGTCGAGAGCGATTGCGAATCCTTTCAGAATTTGCGAAAGAATGACGCCGCTATTTCCTCTTGCGCCTTTTAACGCTCCTTTTGAAAACGCCAAGGCGAGTGCGCCAAGGTCTTCGGAGCCCGAAACGTTGAGTTCACGAACCGCGGATGCCATAGTGAGTGACATATTCGTGCCCGTATCACCGTCGGGGACGGGGAAAACGTTCAGTTCGTCGACAAGAGCGCGATTGAGTTCGAGTGCCTGCGCTCCGCCCTTCAACATTTCCTTGAATTGTGTGCTATTGATGCTTAACATTGTATCCTCTATCAGACTCTTATACCGACTACGTTGACTTGAACGCGTTTGACTCTCATACCCGTGAAGTGTTCGAGAGCAAACTTGACCGTATCGGCTATAGATTTCTTTACTGTTTCGATGTTGACTCCGACTTTGAGCACGACAAAAACCTCGACGAACATCAAATTGTCGACGGTTGCGACTTTGACGCCTTTGCCGAGGGTATTCTTTCCACAAAGATGACCGACATTGTCGCTGAAACGGCGGGACACCATTTCGAGCACGCCGTAACAGTCCGCAGCGGCAGCCGACGCGATTATCGCGACCGCCTCGTCGGAGATGGAAATTTTGCCGTATTTGTTAGAAGTTGTGAGTGACATCGCGTTTACCTATGTGAAGATTTTACTATATGTAAAAATATTTTGCAACTAAATAAAGAATTTTGCGTCAATCAGTTGCCAAATCTCTGTGAATTTGTTAGAATATCAACGATTTGAAGGAGGTACTAGATATGTCCAGAGTATGCAGTGTATGCGGTAAAGGTAGAATGAGCGGCAACATGGTTAGCCACTCCAACAGAAAAACCAGACGCAGTTGGGCGCCGAACGTCCAAAAAGTCAAAGCAAAAACCGCGAACGGTGGCACGGAATACGTCTACGTTTGCGCACATTGTCTTCGCGCCGGCAAAATCGATCGCGCGTAATTCAGTCTATTGACAAGTCAGCCCGTCACATGACGGGCTTTTCTTTTGTCCTCTACCCGACTTTGTTTTCTTTTTTCTTGAAGAATCTGACGATCGGTTTCAACCACTTTGGTATGCTCACGCAAATTATTTTCATTTTCGCCTCCGCGCTAGTATATGAAAGCGGATTGCGTTTTGTCACAGGTAATTAAATTTGTTTTGACAAATACTTATCATTTTGAAAGCATTTGTAATTATTGAGATAAAAGCGCAATATGGCAGAAGTTGCCTGCTGAAACTAATTAGCAATAATCAATCGATATAGAAAAACAAGTCCGACTATTCGGACTTGTTTTACGTTGCTTTATTATTTACTTCAAACCTATTATAGTGTCTTCGACGAGTTTTGACAAGTATTCCATGTCGTCAAGATCTTCGACCTTATACATAGGTTTTGCACCGTCATACGGCAATTCTTCGTCAAGAGCGTACTTTTCGTTTGTTTTCGTTTTCTTGACGAGAAACCTATCGTCGAATACTCCGCCGAAATAAACTCCGTCCGCATAAATCAGGTATTCGCCCATCATTTGACGGAAAGTTATATCTCCGCGGTAACAACGCAGTTGCTCGATAAGAAAAACAAGAAACTCTTTCGACGATGCCATCAGAATTTTGCTTCGATTTGCATTGACTTGACTGCGCATGCGGGGCATTCCGCTTTGAACACCGCACTGCCTGCGACTACGACGTTTGCGCCTGCATTCACGCATTCTTCGATATTCGCGGGGCAAACTCCGCCGTCAAGTTCGATGTCGTAGCGATAGCCATTTTTGACTTTGAGATCGTAGACTTTCTTTGCCATTTCGAGTCTGTCCGCTTTGAAAGATTGTCCGCCGAATCCCGCTTGAACGGTCATGATGAGAACGAGATCTACGTCCGCAAGATAGGGTTCGATGACTTCAAACGGTTGGTCTGCGTTAAGCACGACTCCGCAAAGTTTGCCTTTTGATTTAATGGTTTCGAGTGCGCCCGCCGCGTCCTTGCTCGCTTCCGGGTGGAAGGTCACGAGATCCGCGCCAGCATCGCAAAACTGCCCTACGTACTTTTCGGGCTCGGTTATCATAAGGTGCACATCAAGAAATTGATCGGTATATTTGCGAAGCGCCTTAATCATAGGCATACCAAAGGTGATATTCGGCACGTACACGCCGTCCATGACGTCGCAATGCACCCAATCCGCCCCCCAATTTTTCACGTTGACGACGGCATCCGCCATCTTTCCGAAGTCTGCCGACAGAATGCTCGGCGCAACTTTGACCTTACTCATACTTATTTTTCCTCCTTTCTTGCAATTCGTTGAAAATCGCTTTATATCTTTGGTATCTGCCCTCGCCTATCTCCTTGCCTACGTGCGGTTTTACGGCGCAATCGGGCTCGTCGATATGAGTGCAAGTGTTGAAACGACATTCCTTGCGATAGGCTTCGAGGTCGTCGAAATACAGTCGCAAGTCTTCGGGCTCTACGTCCACGGTTTCGAGCATACTGAAACCGCAAGTGTCCACGAAATAGGTTCCGCCAAGATTGAAAATCTCAACCTTGCGAGTGGTATTTTTACCGCGTTTTATTTTCTTTGCAAGTTCGCCGACTTCGCAAAGGTCGCCGTCGAGAATTGCGTTGATGATTGACGATTTGCCGACTGCGGACTGTCCTGAAAAACAAGCTGTTTTGCCTTTCGCTATTCCGACGATTTCATCGATTCCCGCTCCGCTATCCGCCGAGCAACGAACTATCTTCAATACGTCATTATACTCTCTCAAGTCGATTAAATCAATATCCGATTTGTTTTGCACGAGAATAGGCTCGACGTTTTGTTCAAGGCAGTTGACGACAATCTTATCTACAAGCACGAAATCGGGCGTAGGCTCCGGCGCAATCACGATGAAACACACGTCGATATTGCTAACGTACGGGCGGATTAGACTGTTTTTGCGGGGCAAAACTTCTTCGATGACGAAACTATCACGCTCCTTGAAAATTTCCACGTAGTCGCCCACGAAGATATTTCCGTCCGCTTTGAGTTTTTTGCGCGCGAAACAGACCTTGACTCCCTTTTCGGTGTCAACGAAAAATTTTGACGATACCGCCTTGATTACTCTGCCTTTTTCAAGTTTCATCATTGTTTTCGGATAGGTATCTCCGTCTTAATTGTCCGCATGCGCCTTCGATATCGTTGCCGAGTGAGCGACGAATGGTAGCGGATACGCCGAGTGTTTCGAGTTTTTTGAGAAATTCTTTGGTTGCGTCTTCGGTGGGTGCCGAGTGGTCTCTCTCTTTGACTTCGTTGAGCCTTATGAGATTGACGTGGGACGGGAAACCGCGGGTGAGTTTTGCAAGTTCTTTAGCGCATTTGTCGCTATCGTTTTCACCTTTGATGAGAGTGTATTCGAATATCACTCTTCTGCCCGTTTTTTCAAAGTAATACTTTGCCGCCGAGACGATTTTTGCCACGTTATATTTTCTGTTCACGGGCATTAGCGATGAACGAAGTTCATCGAACGGTGCGTGCAGACTGATTGACAAGGTCACTTTGTGTCCGCTATCCGCAAACTTTATCACCTTGTCCGCAAGTCCCGACGTGGACAGAGATATGTTTCTTTCACTGATATTGATGCCATTATCCGCCGACACGAGATCGAGAAATTTCAACACGTTGTCATAGTTGTCGAAAGGCTCGCCGCTACCCATAAGGACGATATTCGTGACCGCCCTGTTTTCAAGGGTGCCGCCGTTGTCGCGATTGACCGCAATCACTTGTCCGAGAATTTCACCGGGAGTCAGGTTTCGCAGAAGTCCGTCAAGGGAACTTGCGCAAAACGTACAACCCATTCTACACCCTATTTGAGTGCTAACGCAAATGGTGTTGCCGTAGTCGTGCGGCATATATACGCCTTCGATAAGATTGCCGTCGGTCAGGCGGAATAGGTATTTTATCGTCCCCGACTTCCCTACGAATTTTTCAAGGATTGAAACTGGATTTGCGACGTAGTTTTCGTTGAGATACGCCCTTATATCCTTTTTGACGGAAGTCATTTCATTAAAGGTGCAACCCTTATGTAGAAACGTGAAAAGTTGTCCGCCGAGATATTTTGGCTCGGGGAACAATGCTTTTAATTCTTCTGCGCTCAAAGATAGTAAATCCGTCATAGTTTTTTCAGTCTTGCGATATAGAATCCGTCACCGCCGTCGGTGGGGAGCAATTTCATAGAGTACGCACCCGCAGTACCGCCAACGCTTTCGGGGAGCGTATCCGCGGTGCATTTGCCGTCTTTCAGGATTTCGTTCACTACGTCGTCGTTTTCTTCGTGGAAGAGCGTACAAGTCGAATATACGATTATGCCGTTCGGTTTTGCGTACTCGACTGCGTTTTTGAGAATGGATTTTTGGATTTCCGCGATTTTCGGAATATCCTTTTCTCCCCTTTGCAAAAACACGTCGGGGTGCTTTCTGAACGTCCCGAAACATGAACACGGTGCGTCGCAAAGTACGAAGTCGAATTTGCCTTTGAAATCGGGATTGAACGCGGTGCCGTCGTTCACTACGGTAGTTATATTGTTCGCGCGCATACGCGCGGAATATTTTTTGATGAGTTCGAGTCTATGCTCGTAAAGGTCGCAAGCGGTGATTTTGCTATTCGGCGCGATTTCGCTTGAGAGAACGGCTTTCCCGCCGGGCGCGGAACAAAGGTCGAGAATTTCACCGCCGTCCGAGAGTCCGAGCGCACGCACCGCCAAAATGGACGATGACGATTGGAACGTTATCCGTCCGTCGTTGAATAGGTCTTTGACAGTCTTGTTGTCCGCGGGCACCAATATCGTATCCGCCGCTCCGTCGCGACGAGGTATGCCCTTTTCGTCGAGTTTTGCAAGGACTTCCATTCTTGATACGTTGCCGTTTATTCTCACGCTTTCATAGGTGGAGATTTCGGCGGACAGCATTTTTTTCGTTTCTTCTCTGCCGTATTCTTTGACAAGTCGCCTTGCAAACCATTCGGGGATTGAATAGGTGACGGAAAGATAGTTTTTATCGGTGGGTTTAGGCAGAGAGTATTCTCCCCTTGCGACGCGTTTCAAAACCGCGTTTATAAACCCTGCTTGCACGTCTTTGCCGATTGATTTTGCGACTTCGACCGTTTCACTTACGATTGCAAACTGCGGTACGTTAGTGAGATTTCGGAGCGCATAGGTGCCGATTTTCAAAAGTATATAGGCGTTGTCCGACGGCTTTTTCTTGATGAAAGTCGAAAGGATATATTCGCATTCCACGTTTCTCTCCAAAACGCCATAGACGAGTTTGGTCGTCATATCGTCCGTTTTCATATCCGAAAGCGCGCGGTTGGAATAACTTCCGTCCACGAATACTTTCGAGAGAATTTTGAATGCGCTCAATATATACTTTCTCAATTCAATTTATCCCCCACGGTCAACTTGTTTCCGTTGAGGAAGGACAAGTCGTCCATTTTGCCTTTGCTTTCGGGTTGCAAGCGAGTGATTCTAACGCTACCGCCGCCGCAACCGACAGTAAGACCGTTTTTCTTGTCTGCGGATAGGATTTCACCTGCTACACCGTTAAGTTCGCCTTTGACAACTTCGATGACTTTTATCGTCTTTCCGTTTAGGTGTGTGTAGGCGGACGGCCACGGTGTCATAGAGTGTACGAGAGCGCGAATTTCATCGTATGATTTGCTCCAATCAATCGCCCCCGATTCCTTGTCGAATTTGGCGCAATGAGTCGCTTCGTCGTGGTTTTGCTCGACGTATACCGCCTTGCCTTCGTCTATCAGTTGAACGGCTTCGACGAGTGCTTTACCGCCGATGATTGCAAGTTTATCAAAGAGGGTATCCGCATAGTCGCTATCTTCGATAGCGCATTTCTTTTGCAGGAGTATTGCGCCTGCATCGACTGCTTTCACGGTGCGCATAATCGTGACGCCGGTTTCCTTATCGCCGTTGAGAATTGCGGATTGTATGGGTGACGCTCCTCTCCACTTTGGGAGCAAGGACGCATGCACGTTGATTACGCCGTATTTCGGAATTTCCAAAAATGCGTCGGAGAGTATTTGCCCGAATGCCGCCGTGACGACAAGGTCGGGATTTAGTGCCTTGATTTCGTCCAGTCCTTCTTTTGAAACTTTTGCGTATTGCAAAACGGGGACTCCCGCATTCATTGCAGAGATTTTCAAAGGACAGGGAGTGGGAATCATTTTTCTGCCCACGGGTTTATCCAGTCCCGTAACAACGGCACTGACCGGGTATACTGAATTGAGTTTTTCAAACACGACCGACGAAAAGTCGGGTGTACCCATAAATATTATTTTCATTCTTCGTCCTCGAGATTGTCGCATTTAGAAGTGTAGATTATGCCGTCCAAGTGGTCGATTTCGTGTTGAAACGCGCGAGCGGTATAGCCTTTAACTTTATATTTTTGTTCTTTGCCGTAGCGGTCTTGTGCGACGACTACCACTTCTTTTGCACGAGTGACTTTGCCGTATTTACCCTTGACGGACAGGCAACCTTCCATATCCGTTTGGGAGCCTTTTGCGGATTTAATCACAGGATTGATGAGTTCAAAATATCCGTCGTCGGTCATGACTATCGCGACTCTTTTGAGAATTGCGACTTGGGGAGCGGCGAGACCTGCGCCGTTAGCATATTCGAGAGTTTCTTTCATATCATCGAGAAGGTCGTGGAGTTTCTGATCGAAATTTTCGACCACTCTACACTTCTTGTACAAAATCGGATCGGGAACTTGTATGATTTGTCTTTTTGCCATAGTATACCTCAGTATAAGTTTTGGGGGTTCAATTCGACGAAAGCGCCGCCGTTTGACGGTTTGTATTCATCGACAATCTTGTATATATCTTTGATAACCAAGTCTGAATTTTTGGGATTGAGCCGTAGCACTGCTTGATAGCGATATAGTCCACTCAACATCCTAATCGGAGATTCGGTCATATTTATGAACAAAAATCTGCCGTATTTCTCTTGCAAATTGCGGATTGCCACGTACATTTGTTTTGCGCTATTTCGAGCGGAGTCGCGGTCGCTCGATGCAATCATAACTCTCAAAAGTGTGCAGTACGGCGGAAATCCCGTGACCATTCTGCGATTATTTTCAATGCCGAAAAAGCCTTGATAATCGTAGGTTTTCGCGAACTTGAAAACGTAGTGCGTCGGCCAGTACGCTTGCAAAATTACTCTGCCTTTCTTCTCTGCTCTACCCGCTCTGCCCGCAACCTGCGTAACAAGTTGATAGGTGCGCTCCGACGCACGGAAATCGCTCATAAATAGAGCCGCATCCGCTTCCATTATTCCGACAAGAGTGACGTTCGGGAAATCGTGTCCTTTCGCAATCATTTGAGTGCCGACGAGAATATCCGCTTCTCCCTTGCCGAATTTGTCGAGAATTTTGAAATAGGCATCCTTTCCTTTCGTCGTATCGTTGTCCATACGTAGACAGCGTGCGCTCGGGAAAATTGCGTTCAATTCTTCGACTATTTTTTCCGTGCCGACTCTGCCTTGCTTTATGTTGTGCGAACCGCATATCGGACAAACCGTGATAGGCGCTTTCGTCGCTCCGCAGTAGTGGCATTTAAGGTTGTTTTCCTGTTTGTGATAGGTCATCGACACGTCGCACAGGTCGCATTTAGGCACGTAACCGCAGTCGCGACAACGCATAAACGACGAAAATCCCCTGCGATTTAGGAAGAGTATGATTTGCTCTTTTCGATTAAGTGCGTCGCGTATGCCGTCGATGAGCGTGTGCGAAAACGGAGAGCGGTTACCGCTTCTGAATTCGCAGGTCATATCCACGATTTCCATATCTGGAAGTTTGTGGGATGATATGCGGTCGGGAAGAGTTATCAATTTGAACTCACCGCTCGTCGTCTTGCGATAGGTGCAAATATCGGGAGTGGCGGAGCCAAGCACTAGCACCGCCCCGCTCATATTTGCTCTAAATTCCGCCACTTCTCTCGTGTCGTAGCGGGGATTTGAATCGCTCAAATAACTCGTGTCGTGTTCTTCGTCGATGAAGATTGCGCCGACGTTTGAGAGCGGTGCAAATATTGCACTGCGCGCGCCGATTGCGATTTTCGCTTCACCTGTTTTAAGTCGTTTCCACTCGTCGTAACGCTCGGTTGCGTTGAGTCCCGAGTGCAGTAATGCAACGTTGTCCCCAAACCGTGCGCGGAAGATGCCGAGCATTTGCGGTGTGAGTGAGATTTCAGGCACGAGCATGATTGCGGTTTTGCCCTTTTCGAGCATTTTGTCGATGACGTGCATATAGACTTCCGTCTTACCGCTACCCGTCACACCGTGCAGAAGATAAGTCCCCTGTCCCGACGAGATTTCGTCGACGGCGGATTGTTGCGCAGGAGTGAGTTTGACTTCCTTATCCGCGCGGGAAAGTCCGACAAGCGGAGTCTTTCTCTCGTGAATATTTTTCTCTTCGACAACTCCTTTTTCACGAAGTCCGTTCACTGCGGACACCCCGAAAAGGTTGTTCAATTGTGCGAGATAACCGCCTTTTTTATTCAGCAGATATTCGTACAATTCAATTTGTTTTTTCGCTCTCGTGCCGATTTTCTCTCTGCACTCTTCGTCGGTGAGTTTTTCGTTCGGCAAAAGAAAAATCCTCGTATATTCGGGGTCTTTTTCCTCTCGCAGTTTCGCGGGAATGAAAAGACGTAGCACGTCGATATAACGAAGATTATATTTGTCCCGCATAAACTCAAGGAGTTTTATCAACTCTTCGTTGACGGGACTGTCGATTAGAGTTGCTTTTTTGAGATTCGGATAATCGGATTTATCCTTCTTTCCGATGACGAAACCGATGATGCGCTTTCTGCCGAACTCTATCGAAACCCTACTGCCGATAGGCATATCGTCGCCTTCGTAGTCAAAGGTTTTGTCGAGAGCCCCCGTCGATATGTCAACAACGACTTTGAGTACCATCAGAGCGCGGAAAGAGTGTCGAGAATTATCTCGGCAAGTTCGGTTTTCATCACAAGACCGCTATCGAAAGATTTACCGTTGCGGTCGATGAGCGTTGCGATATTTGTGTCAACGTTGAAACCGGCGCCCGCTTTCGTGACGTCGTTTGCGACGACGAGATCGGCGTGTTTTTTCTCAAGTTTGCCCTTTGCATTCTCAATCAAATCGTCCGTTTCCGCGGAAAATACCACGAGTTTAGCGTCTCCCTTATTCTCACCTACCCACTTCGCTATATCGGGGTTTTTGACGAGTTCAAGGGTGAGCGTTTCGGACTTCACTTTGGATGAAAATTGATTTTTGACTTTGTAGTCTGCGGGTGCCGCGGACATGATGAATGCATCCACTCCGTCGAAGTTTGCCTTGACTGCGGAAAGCATATCGTCCGTTGACGTGACGGGTACGTCAATTGCGACTTCCTTTGGCACCGCTACGGACATTTTGCCGTGCACTAGCACGACTTTTGCTCCACGGTTTGCGGCGGCTCTTGCAATCGCTACGCCCATTTTCCCGCTCGAATGATTGGCAATCACTCTGACTCCGTCGATATTTTCTTCGGTGCCGCCTGCGGTCACAAGTACTGTTTTGCCCTTGTAGTCTTGGACGGGTTGCAAGATTTCTTCGATCTTCTCGACGATAACGACAGGCTCCGCCATTTTGCCTTTGCCCACGTCGCCGCAAGCAAGCCTACCTACCGTCGAATCCACGATGATAACACCGCGATTTCGCAAAATCTCAAGGTTCATTCTGCACGCTTCGCTCTCATACATATTCGTATTCATTGCGGGACACACGATTTTGGTTGCCGTAGACGCCATAAAGGTGGTGGACAACATATCGTCCGCAATACCCTGTGCGAATTTGCCTATGACGTCGGCGGTTGCGGGGGCAACGACCAAAACGTCCGCTTTCTTCGCAAGCGAAATATGATGCACGTCGTAGGACTCGGTACGCATAAACGTATCGGTCACGACTGCGTTTTTGGAGAGAGTCTCAAAGGTGAGCGGAGTGACGAATTTCTGTGCGTTTTCGGTCATAATGACGTCAACGTTCACGCCGAGTTTGACAAGGCGGGACACGATTTCGCACGACTTATAAGCCGCTATTCCGCCCGTGACTCCCAGAACCACGGATTTGCCGTAAAGCATATTAGTCTTCGTGTTTGATAACTCTCTTGTTCTCGTAGATTTCTTTGCACGCGAGAGTTACGGGTTTTTCACCGGACTTTTCAAGGTATGCGCTATCGCTGGTGAGAAGTTCGCGGGTACGTTTTGCAACTGCGCAAGTGAGTGCGTAACGGCATTCTGCGTGTTTGATAAGTTTGTCGATGGGGGGATCGATCATCATAATATTTAGTCCTCCGGATTGGAAAATATATTTTTCGTTTTTTTACGTTTCAGGTGTTCGGCATTGAGAATGTCGATGATTTCGTCCGCGCAACGTTTTGCTACGTCGTTGACAAGACGATAATCGTATTTGTCGATTTCTTTGCTTTCGTTTTCAATCTCTTTGAGTCTACGCGCAAGAGTTTCTTCGGTTTCGCTACCGCGACCGATGAGCCTTGCTTTCAACGCTTCGAGGGACGGCGGCGTCACGAATATGGTCACGCAGTCTTTCGGATAGAGTTTCTTGACGTTTGCCGCGCCGACTACGTTCAGTTCGAGAAGCACGTCCACTCCCGCGTTCAAATACTTCTCAACTTCGCTCTTCAAAGTTCCGTAGTGATAAGTGAACGTTCTGGTATATTCGATGAAAGCGTCCTCTTCCACTTTTTTGTCAAATTCTTCTTCGGTGAGAAAATAGTAGTTCACTCCGTCTTCTTCCCCTTTTCTGGGGGCGCGAGTGGTGCAGGATATTGAAAATCTCATTGCGGGCATTGCATCGAGAACCATTTCGATAACCGTGCCTTTGCCCACTCCGCTATATCCGGAAACAACTACGACAAGTCCTTTTTTCATCTGTTACTCCACGTTTTGCGTTTGTTCACGCAGTTTTTCGATTTCGTTTTTAAGTTTCAAAACTTCCGCAGTGATTCCGAGATAATTCGCTTTGCTCGATATTGTGTTGGTTTCGCGATTCATTTCTTGAATACGGAAATCGAGATCACGTCCTATCGGACGGTCTTCTTCTATGAGTTTTCTTGCAAGTTCGATATGCGCGCCGAGTCTGGTGATTTCTTCGTCAATACAGCATTTGTCCGCAAAGAGAGCGACTTCGGTTGCGAGTCTGACTTGATCGACGACACCCGCCACCGCTTCGTCAATGCGAGCGTTGAGTTTTTCTCTGTATTCCGCCGTAACGACGGGCGCATACTTCTTGATTTCGTCAAGGGATGCTTGCATATTGTCGAGTTTGAGTTTGAAATCGTTTTTGATCGCATCCCCTTCCTTGCCCCTTGCGATTAGGAGATTGTCAAGCGCTTGAGAAAGTGCTGTCATAGTGATTTCTTTGAGCAATTCTTCGTCTTCTTCGTCTTCCGCTCTCGTGATGACGTCGGGCGTTTTGAGAAGGGAGGATAGAGTCAAATCGTTTTGGACTCCGGTCGCTTCTGCGAGTTCGTTTGCGACTTTGAGATAGTTTTTCGCAAGTTCGATATCCGCCTTGAAACCGCCCTTTGCGCACTCCGTTTGGTTGTAGGAGAGATACAAATCAACGTGTCCGCGTTGGATTTTCGACTTCACCGCCGATTTGAATTCGTCTTCGAGAAACAGGAAGGTTTTCGGAAACTTCAAGCCCCAATCGAGAAAACGATGATTGACGGTTTTGATTTCAATGGTAACTTTTTTACCGTTTTTTTCGTAGATGCCTTTGCCGTAGCCGGTCATACTGTACATATGCGCGCGTCCGCCTATAAGTTATAGTTTTAAGCATTATATCAAAAATAAACGACTTTGACAACGCTTTAACACAAAAAGTTGAAAATAGCGAAAAACGCGACCAAAAAGTCGCGTTTTCAAAGTTTTTGCGTAAAAATTTGAAAAATCAAAGCCCGAGCAAATTTTTGAATTCGTTTTCGTCGATGATTTTAATTCCGAGTTTTTGTGCCTTTTCGAGTTTGCTTCCCGCGTCTTCCCCTGCAAGCACCAAATCAACGGTTTTTGAAACGCTCGATGCGACTTCTCCGCCGTTGTCTTCGATGAGTTTCGTAACCTCCCCGCGTTTATAGGTAGGAAGAGAGCCTGTCAACACCACTTTCAATCCAGAAAAAACACCGGATTTTTCTTCCTCTTCGACAAGGGTAATTCCACTTGCGAAAAGGTCGTTAAGATACACCAAATTTTTCTCGTCCGAGAAGTAATTGACTAGGTTAGATGCTAGAATTCCGCCGATTCCGTCCACGTCCGAAAGGTCGTCGAGAGTGGCGGATTTGAGTGCGTCGAAAGTGCGGAATTTTTTGATCAAATCCTTTGCGGTTTTCTTGCCTATTCCGTCAATGCCGAGAGCGTACAAAAATCTATCCGCAGTCACGGTCTTCGATTTTGCAATCGAGCCGAGTAGATTGCCGATTTTCTTATCACCGAAGCCGTCCAAACCGAACATTTGATCGGCGGTCAAATTCATCAAATCGACGGGGGTACGCATGCCTATTTCATTGTAGAATTGTTCGGCGGTTTTCTCTGAAAAACCTTCAATATCCATAGCGTCTTTCGATGCAAAATGGTCGATAAGAGAAATTGCTTGCGGTGCGCAATGCTCACCTGTGCAATATAGGAATGCGCCAACTTCTTTGACAGGCGCTCCGCAGGCGGGACAGACGGTAGGTTTTTCGATTTTTACCGCATTTTCATTCTCTTCCGCCACCCCCATAATTTCGGGAATAACATCGTTAGAACGCCTGATAAACACTCTATCGCCGATTTTGACTTTCTTTTTGAGAATGTCGCCATAGTTGTTCAAAGTCGCGCGTTTGACTGTTACACCGCCAATGTCGACAGGCTCCAAAACGGCAAGCGGATTGAGTTTTGCACTTCTTGAAACTTGCCACACGACGTCGGTGAGCACCGTTGTCATTTCGTCCGCTTTGAACTTGTACGCAACCGCCCATTTAGGGAATTTTTCGGTGTAGCCTAATTCTTCACGCAGCTTCAAATTGTTGACTTTGAACACTAGTCCGTCAATGAGATAGTCGAGATTTTCCCTGATTTCAGTGACTTTTTCGATATATTTTTCCACTTCTTCTTTGGTGGATATGACTTCGAAATCACCTTCTGTTTCAAAGCCTTGTTCGATGAGAAAATCACGCATATCAGACTGTGACGAAAATTTTTCTTCGGTGTAGCCGATATTGTAGGCAAAGAATGATATATTTCTCTCCGCCGTCACTGCGGGATTTAGATTTCTTATTGCACCCGCCACACCGTTACGTGCGTTTTTCAGCGGCTCTGATGCGGTTTCGTTATACTTGTTGAAATTCGACAAGCGAAGAATACCTTCTCCTTGAATTTCGATTTTGCCTTTATATTCTATTTCTTTCGGTAGTTTCTTGATTGTGTTGACTTGTGCGGTCACCACTTCCCCGGTAACTCCGTCACCTCTCGTCGTCGCTTGGACGAGTTTTCCGCCGTCGTAAAGGAGATTGAGAGTGAGTCCGTCGAATTTGTATTCGGCGGTAAGTGCGGGAAGATAGCCTAGAGTTTTTGCGGTGCGAGCGCACCAATCGTCGAATTCGCCTATGCTTTGACACTTGTCAAGGGAATAAAGGCGCAACAGGTGTTTTTTCTGTTCAAACTTTTTTTGAGGTGCGCCACCTACTCTATGAGTAGGTGAATTGGGCATTGAGAAACCGAGTTCGCTCTCGATTTTTCTCAATTCGTCGTAAAGAGCGTCGTACTCCGCGTCCGAAACGACCGGAGCATCTTCTTCGTAATACAGTTTTGCATAGCGGTTGAGAATTTCAACCAGTTCAGACATTCTGCCGAATTTATCCATACCCTTTACTCCTTGACGATTTTGAGATTGGGCCCTGCAATTGCGATTGCAAAACGTTTGACGCCCAGTCCCTTGAATGCGATGGCGGCGGTTTTGTCTTCCCCTTCGCCTACCGTCGAGATGATGATACCGCGCCCGAATTTTGCGTGCTCGACGATGACGTCCTTGACGTATGCGTCGTAGTCAACACCTTTCGCGATAGACGCTTTTGTCGGTCTAGATCCGCTTTCGATGGCACGCTTGACTTTTTCGACGTCAAATGAATTATCGATCGCCTTTTTTTGCATATAGTTTGCGGGTTGATACATTGACTGCGTTGCGCGCACGGATACGCTACCGCCCTGCATTTCCGCGATAAATCTACTTCTCGGATTATACGCCATTTGTCCGAAACGGAAACGTTGTCGCGCGTTAAGTATGTATAGACGTCTGCGCGCACGCGTGATAGCGACATACATAAGTCGTCTTTCTTCTTCGATATCACCTTCGGTGATAGAGCGGTTTGTAGGAAAAATGCCTTCTTCGAGTCCGATGACGAAAACGTTGTCAAATTCAAGTCCTTTGACTGCGTGCACGGTTGCGATAGTCACGTAGTCGTCGCTATCCATTTCATCGGTGTCGGACACGAGTGCGACGGATTGCATAAAGTCGGCGATTGTAGCGTCTTTGTTATCGTTCACGAAACCTTCGACCGCACCGACGAGTTCTTCTACGTTTTCAAGAGCGTTTTGTTCTTCTTTCTCTTTCGCAATCATGAGAGCATCCGCGATACCGCTCCTTGAAATGACGAATTTCATAAACTCAACGGGGGGTAACACGGGGCATTTTTCAATAATATCGAGCGCAACGTCCGTAAAAGGCGAGAGTTTTTTAGCGGTGCTTTCGGGCAAAAATCCCGGGTTGATAAGCACTGAAAACAAGGTCATATTGTTACGCTCCGCAGTCGCGACGAGTTCTTCAACGGACTTTTTGCCTATCCCGCGAGTCGGATAATTGATGATACGAAGAAGACTGTCGTTGTCGCTCGGATTGAGCGCAAGACGAACGTATGCTAGCGTATCTTTGATTTCCTTTCTTTCAAAGAATTTGAAACCGCCGAAAACCTTATACGGTATTCCGTGCAAGTGGAAATCTTCTTCGAACAGACGAGTCAGACTGTTTGCACGCACAAGCACCGCCATCTCACGATAACTTGCGCCTTGAGAGTGAAGAAGATTGACCTTTCTCGTGACGTAATCCGCTTCGTCGCGGTCGTTGTACGCCTCGAAATATTCGATACTGTCGTTTGCTTGTTTATCGCTCCACAAGGTCTTTTTATTTCTTGCGGAATTATGCTTGATGACGTTGTTTGCGGCTTCGAGAATATCCGTCGTGCTACGGTAATTTTGTTCGAGTTTATACACCTTCGCGCCGGGAAAATCCTTGGGAAATCCGAGAATATTCTTGATTTCCGCACCGCGCCAACTGTATATGCTTTGGTCTTCGTCGCCGACGACAAACAGATTGCCGTACTTCCCCGACAACTGTTTGACAATCTTATACTGCATGGTGTTGGTGTCTTGGAATTCATCCACGCAGATATAGCGGAAACGGTCTTGATATTTCGCGAGCACTTCGGGGAAACCGTCGAAAAGTTCGACCGTCTTCAAAAGAAGGTCGTCGAAGTCGAGAGCGTTGGACTTTTTGAGTTCCTTTTCATACGCCACGAAAATCTTGTAGATAATCCCCGCATTGTTGACTGTACCGCGGATTTCTTCAAAGTATTCTCTAGGGGAAAGCCCCGCGGTCTTTGCCGCGGATATATGCCACAGATAGTCGGATTTTGCCTTGGGGTCCGCGCCGTCCAAATCCGTTGCGATACGCTTCACAACCCTTTCGCTTTCAAGGTCGGTGTAGATTGTGAAATTGGAATCGTAGCCGAGTTTGTCCGCCTCGTAGCGCAAAATGCGCGCGCACATAGAGTGGAACGTGCTAGTCCACACCGCCGCATAGTCGCCGAGTGCGTTTGCGATACGCTCTTTCATCTCGTTGGCGGCTTTGTTCGTGAAAGTGATTGCGAGAATGTTGTAGGGACTCACACCCATTTCCACGAGATGACAAATCCTTGCGGTAAGCACTCTGGTCTTTCCGCTACCTGCTCCGGCGATGACGAGAACCGCGCCTTCGGTGTCCTCGACCGCCCTTTTTTGAACGTCGTTAAGTTTGAAATCGTTTATCATATCGTAACCATTCTACCATATATGGTAGGAAAACTCAATTTTTTTGCGAAAAAAACTATATTCTTCCTTGATAAATAAAAAAAAGTGTGTTAGAATAGCATTTAGTATTCGGAGGAGGTTTTATTATGCCCAAATATATGGATTTATCCGAAGAAATCGACTTTCTTGAAGCAGAAATTCTTGACGACGATGACGATGCTCCCGTAGGCGAATTGGTCGTCAGAGTCCAAAACGCAAATTCCGCGCCCGAAAACGAAGTCACTGCGGACGAAACGGTTGAAGAACCCGTTGTCACCGAAACCGTAGAAGAAGCGGAAATAGTCGCGGAAGAAATCGCACCCGTTGAGAGTGCGGAAATCTCCCCTGCAGAAGACGTCGCAGTCGAGAGCGAAAACGTAGAAACCGTTGAAACGACTGAAGAAATCGAAACCACGGTTGAAGAAATCGTCGAAACTCCCACAGAAGAAGTCGCGGTTGAAAATGAAGAAATCACGGACAATGCGGAAGAAGTCGCAACTGTCACCGAAGAAACCGCACCCGAACAAGCAGTCGAAAGCGTAGAAGTCAAGGAAGAACAACAATCAAACGTCTTTGACACCTTCTCTACCTCCGCACAAGCAGAAGTGTCGGATAGCAAGTTCGATATGCCCGAACCCAAAAAGAAAGCACCCGCAAAGAAGACCGCAAAAACCAAAGCGACCGAACAAGATCCTTGGGGCAATGCAGTCATCACCGTGAAAAAGGATAAGAAAGCGGAAACCGAAACGGCAGAAACCGAAAAAGAAGTCGCTCCCGCAAAAGCACCCAAGGCAAAGAAAGCGGCGGCGGACAACACTACTTCCGAAAAAGCACCTGCAAAGAAAACCACAAAGAAAACAAATAAAGAAAATGCAAACGTTGAGGAGGAAAATATCGTGGCAAAAGCGGTAGACAAAGAAGCAACCAAGAAAGCCCCTGCAAAAGAAGAAAAGGCGAAAGCAACCAAAGCGACGAAGGAAACTGCTGCACCTGCAGAAAAAGCACCCGTTGAAAAGGCACCCGCAAAGAAAGCGGCGGCAAAAGACGAAATCAAAGAAACCGTCATCGTCGAAGGCGAAGGCAAAATGCACGGCAAGTACGTCATCAAAAAGACAGACAACGGCAATTTCGTGTTCAAACTCTTCTCTTCCAACCACAGAGTCGTGGCAATCGGCGCACAAGCGTACAAGGACCTCAAGAGTTGCAAAGGCGGAGTCCAAAGCGTCATAAACAACGCGGAAAAAGCCCCTATCGAAAATCAAACTCTCAAAAACTACGAAGAACAAAAATGCCCCAAGTGGATCATTTTCCAAGACAAGAAAGGCGAATATCGTCTGCGTCTCATCGCATCCAACGGCAATATCGTTGCGACCACAAACGACGGTTACGTTGACATCAGCGGAGCGAAAAACGGCATCGCGGCAGTCGCAAGAGCGTCCAAAGGCTGTGCAGTCGTCCGCAACGACGATCTCTGGTAAAGAAAATCAATCTCAACCCTAAAACCCCGTAAAACCCGCTCTGGCGGGTTTTATTTTTGCATTTTTTTGAGTTTCTAAACTAATCCGATTTGAATGGTAAAACTCATCGTGCCACACTGCCCTACTAATCAATTCAACCAATATCAACTTGTGATTAAATGCGTTGAAATATAAATCCCATAACTCAAACAACTATCAATATCAAAAACAAATATAATCACCGACAAATATACAATCACATAAAATATAATTGCACACAGATTAAATCACAAAGCAATAATCTAATCACATAAAATAATGCATTGAAATACAACGAAAAACCGCCGTGCATACGGCGGTTTCCCGATTGAAAAAGCCGTCGCATAGGACGGCTTTTCTCATGATTGATTATTCTTCTTCGTCGAAGAGCGGAGTTTCGATTGAGCCTTTGAGAGTCAAACCGAGCATTTCATTCGTGAAGGTGAGTTCATCGTAATGATAGTAGGTTGTATCTCTCGAGGTCAAGAAGAAGTTTGCAAACGGCAGAGTATCTTCATCGTGCGGTCCGAGAGTCGCCATGGTGAATTGCTTGTTGCCGTCCTTGTCGAAACTGTCGAGAAGTCTATAAGGCGCGCGAAGTCTGACGCCAATGGTTTCAGGAAGGTTTGCAAGGTCGAAACTTTCAGGGATGAGTCTGTCGTTTTCGGGGTTTTCGATATATTCCACGAATTTTGCCCATTCCGCGTTGGTTTCGTCAACACCGATGATAGAGAGTCCGACTGCACCAAGGCGTTCAAGCACGTTGTCAATGTCATACTCAAATCCCGGGAAGAAGACGTCTACGTAGCCGGTGATAGTGGGTGCCAAAGAAGATTTGGTGAGAGCGTCAACACCTTCCATTCCGCCTATATCGGTGGATTCCAGAACTTTCAGAGTGGACAAAAGTCTGAGTACGTCTTGGAGTTTTACCATAAGTTGCATGGTGAAAACGCCGTCGGACGTCAGTTCAAAGTAGGTTTCTTCTTTCACGAAAACAGCGTCAATTAATTCACCCATATTTTTGACTATGTTGTTGACTTGGTCACCAAGCATTGTCAGTTGGAAACCGCTTATATCGAGGTCGTAACGAATGGTTTCTGCGGGCAGATAGCCGACTGCGATATTGTCGTCGCAACCGACGAAAGCGATCAAGGACGTGGCGACTACCGCTATGATCAAAAGTGCAAGTATTATCGTTTTAACAGATTTTTTCATGGTAGCACCTCCCCTTATTTATTCCCAAGGTAGTTTGGCTCAACCCAAGGATAAAAACTTTGCGGAGCCATTCTGTCCGTTTGCTCGTAGGCAACGACGCGGGATACGTAATCACTTCTCGTGATTGAGTCAAAGTATGCTTTGTTGACCGCATAACTCGTGCTTGCGGAGTTGACTGCATCGATTGCATTTTGGAGATTGACCGCGCAACCGTCGTAGGAATACAATCTTTCAAGTTGTTCGACTCTGATTGCTTTCAAGGACGAAACGTAGTTATCCATATTGCCGAGTCCCATTTGCACCAAAACGTCTTGGGTGATATCCGCTATCATAGCATGACCTTCGTTGGACGGGTGAATGTAGTCTTGAGAGAACAAACGACGATAATCCGCTTTATATTGACTTTGATCCGCTTGATAATACGCTTCGACACGGTCGTGGATTTCGACGACGGTGATGTCACCGGGGTGCGCGTCTGCGTAATCTCTGACGATATTGTTCATCATTTCGATGAGTTCGTCGCCGAGCGCTCTGTAATCGTCTTGATCGTAGGAAAATTTATAGTATCTTTCGTCACCCTCATCTTTAGGATCGGTCGGATATGCTAGTTCATTGCGCATTTCCGTCGAGATAAGGGACGTGCCCGGAGTCACGGGATTGTATATGGTTTGAACGAGAATTTTCGCATTCGGATTGAGTTGTTTGATCTTTCCGATGATACCCGCGAAGTTTGCAGTGGAGTTATAAGGATTCTCATCCCCAACGGACGCATCGTTCGCTTTTGCTATGTCGTTTGATTTGAACGTATCGTTGAAAAGAATATCGTTCACGTAGTCGAGATAAGGATTGTCGACGTTGCCCTTTGCGACTTCTTCTTTATACTTAGCAAGGTTGGTTAGAAGTTTTCCGAGGTCGTCTTGGAGAAGGTCGTTGCCGAGAATAGAAATCTCGATTATGTTCGCTCTCGACACGAGTTCGATGAAAAATTCGTGTTCGGGATCGTCGGGAGTGGACGTGAGATAGTTGAGCAGTTGCTTGGACTTCCACCCTGAAACCGCCTTATTGACGTAGGTGTAGTCGTTGCCTTTGCCGATAAGTCCGTAGTAGCCGTAATTTTCACGCTCCGTAAGGGGTGACGGACCTGCAAGGGCTTCCGCAATCGAGTCGCCGAGCCATATCATGACGGGTTTGGACCAATCGAAATACGAGCGAGGCGCAGGAGGCTCTTCATTGCCTTTGTTCTTGTTGCAAGCGACCAAGCCGAAGCAAAGGGACGCTACAAGCACGAGAGCAAGAAGGACGATAATTGCTTTCTTCATAATTTCCTCCGTTAAAAATAGATTAAAAAAAATATATCACAAATGAACTAATATTTCAATAGTTCAGGTTATATTCGACAAAAACGATACAACTGTCGATTATTTTTCGCAAAATTTAGCAAAAATCAGAAAATTAGTTAACATAATTAAACATTTTTTTCGCAAAAATATTTACATTCAAAAATCATAGGAGTATAATATTCTCGTGATAAAAATTATATGGAGGATTTTTTATGGACAAAAACATAAGAATCTGTATCATAGGCGGTGGTCCTGCAGGCACCAGCGCGGCTATGTACCTCGAAAAAGCGGGATACAATAACTACGTTATCTACGAAAAATCCGACCACGTCGGCGGAAAGGCTTTCTCTCCCCTTATGAAAGTCAAGAAAGCGGACGGCACTTGGGAAGACAGAACAATCGAAATGGGCGCGGTTATGGGTTGCGACACCTACTTCGCCGTTCACGAATGCGAAGAATTTGGCGGAACTTCTCACCTTGACGGTCCCCCCATGGGCAGAAAATTCATGATGACGGACGGCACTCCTCAAAAGTCCTCGAAAATCGCACTTCTCAAAAAACTTATCAAACTCAACAAGCTTTCAAAACTTCTTGAAAAGAAGTATTACGGCTACGACGTCAACGGTCACCGCGGTGTTGCGCAAGGCAGATACGAAGGCCCTTGCCCTTCCCCCGAGATGAAACTCGCACATATCGAAGGCGAAAATCCCAATCTTAAAGAACTGTCAATGCCCTTCTCCGAATTTCTTAAAAAGAATAAATGCGAAGACGCGACTCTCGTTTGGAAAGGACCTTTCACCTCGTTTGGTTACGGCTATTTCGATGAAATCCCCGCGGCGTACGTTTTGAAATATCTCGACGCGTTCACCGTTCGTCAATTCCTTTCCACCGGCAAACTCTGGACTTGGAAAGACGGCACCCAATCCATTTGGGAAGGCGTTAACAAACACCTCAAACACCCCGCAAATCTCAATAGCGAAGTCACCGCGATCAAGAGAACTCAAGACAAGGTCTACGTCACCGTCAACGGCAAAGAAGAAGAATTTGACAAACTGATCATCTGCACTCCCCTTGAACTGTTCTTGGGTTACGGCGATCCCACCGAAAAGGAAACCGAACTCTTCTCCAAGATCGTACATAAGAAATACTTCACCATGGCAGTCCGTCCCGAAGAAGGCAACTGCCCTGAAATTTCCTACTATTTCTTCGAGAATATGACCAACGAAACCCGCGGACACCTTATGGTATTCTATCATCGTTGGCCGTCTGAAGAAGTCACCGATCAACCCCTTGTCACCTTCACTCTCCGCGACCACGAAGGTATGCCCGACGTGTCTTTTGAAGACGCCAAGGAAACCACTATTGCCGATATGGCAAAATGCGGTCACCCCGTTGTCAAGACGGACAGAATCGACGACTGGTACTACTTCCCCCACGTGTCCAGCAAGGACTATGCGGACGGTTGGTATGACAAAGTCGAAGGCATGCAAGGTCAAAACAACACCTTCTACGCCGGCGAAGTTATGGCATTCGGCGATATGGAAGAAACGGTTGAATACAGCCGCGACCTTATCCGCAGGTTCTTCTAAAAACCACTATCACAAAAGAAAAACCGTCCAAACGGACGGTTTTTTCTTTACTCTTCACGGTATTTCACTCTTAAAATAACCTTAAAAATTGTTTTCGAAATTTTCTTGCGATTATCGTTGACTTGCTAAAACAAAGTCGCTATAATACCCAACGACAAATGAATAATTCATCGGAGAACTCGGTGCCGTAGCACCGTTGAAAAACATGAGTTGATAAAGATGTCGAGTGAGCTCGGTTACAATGTAATCGGGCTCTTTTTATTTGTCAAAAGGAGAATCGTATGGCAGTAAAACTATCAGAGCACTTCACCTACAAAAAACTGTTCAAGGCGGTTATCGCGCCGATTTTCATGATGATCTTCACGTCCATCTATAGCATCGTAGACGGACTCTTCATATCGAACTTCGTCGGCAAGACGGCGTTTGCCGCAATCAACCTGATTATGCCCGTGATTATGATATTCGGCGCAATCGGGTATATGATGGGTACGGGCGGTAGCGCGCTTGTGTCTAAAACTCTCGGCGAAGGCGACCCCGAAAAAGCAAATAAACTATTTTCTATGGTCGTCTATTTCACGATAATAGTCGGTATATTGGTGTCAGTTGTTGGAGTCGTTTTAATCGAACAAATTTCAAAAGCGCTCGGCGCAACCGCAGAAATGCTCCCCCACTGCGTAACCTACGGCAGAATATTGATTTCCGCAAACTTCCTATTCATGTTGCAAAATGCGTTTCAAGCGTTGTTCATCACCGCCGAAAGACCTAATCTCGGTTTCGTCGTCATCGTCGTAGCGGGTGTTGCAAATATCGTTCTCGATGCGGCATTCGTCGTCGGGACGGGTTGGGGACTCGTCGGAGCGGCGGTCGCAACGGTCATCGGATATGCGATTGCAGGCATATTCCCGCTTATCTACTTTGAAAGCAAGAGAAACAACAGTCTACTTCGCTTGGTTCGCACAAAATTCGATTTCAAAGCACTCGGACACGCATGCGCAAACGGCTCGTCCGAACTCGTATCGAACATTTCATCTTCTATCGTCAGTATGCTCTTCAATATGCAACTGCTCAAATTTGCGGGTGAAAACGGCGTTGCGGCATACGGCGTAATTATGTACGCGGCATACGTATTTGCGGCAATATTCGTCGGTTACTCCGTCGGCACCGCCCCTATTATTAGCTACCACTACGGCGCGGAAAACAAAGACGAACTCAAAAATCTATTGAAAAAGAGTTTAATTTTATTGTCAATTATGGGAGCGGCTATGCTCGTATTGACAGAAGCGCTTTCCATGCCGCTTTCAAGTATATTCGTCGGCTACGACGTCGAACTTCTCGACATTACCACGAAAGGCATGAGATTATACGGCATATCCTTTTTGCTCGTCGGATTCAACATATTCTCATCGTCTTTCTTCACTGCCCTAAACGACGGATTTATATCCGCATTGATATCATTCATCAGAACGCTCGTATTGCAAATTGCGACGATACTCGTGATGCCTATATGGCTCGGAATAGACGGCGTATGGCTCTCGGTAGTCGTCGCAGAAGTGCTTGCCATCGTAGTATCAGTCGCATGTTGGATCGGCAAGAAAAAGAAATACGGCTACTAAAATACGTTCTACAATTGTTTGAATCTTGTTTTTTTGCAGAGAAGAAAAGGTCAGTCAAATAGGAATGCAGAAATAGATTTGTAGGCAACTTGTTGCCGTAATAGCGTAGCGGGTATGCTTGCATACGTGAGCGGAGCGTCAGTCTGTAAGAGTTCGCGCAGTGTAACTGCGTGGCGTTATTTATAACGACAAAATCTCTTATTCGAGCACAAAAAAAAGCACTCATAATTGAGTGCATTTTTTTGGCGGGATAGTGGTAGTTGCGTTTGAACTTTTGTTATGTTGTCTACCGCTGTT